>JALZJL010000140.1 GCA_030859785.1 Acidobacteriota bacterium | reverse complement strand
GGCACTGTAAGCCACGTGGGTGAAAATGTTTCTCGACCCAAGAGGTACTCGCTTCTTCACTTAACAACTCGGTTATCGGGAAAATCATTCCCGAAGCTTATCACGCACCAATTGTTTACATGAGCCTTGTTTTCAAGGAGAATCAGATGTTCCCCATTCGCCACCCGAAGTATCCCGCCAGGCGTCTGTTGAGCCTTGCGACCGTCGCTGCTCTGACCGTCTGGGCAGCCGCCGTGCCACGCATCTCCGTCGCAAACGCGGCGCGGGGCGGTGCACTGCCGTCGAAGACCAACACCGTCGACCCGACGACACAGGGCGACGCCGTCCGCTTCCTCGAACAGGCGACGTTCGGCCCGACCACTGACCTCGTCAGCTATGTCCGCGCCGTCGGCGTTGAGAATTACTTGAATGAACAATTTGCCGCGCCGGCGTCGAGTTACCCGACGCTGCCGTTGATGAATAATGACAACAACATCGGCTGCCCGTCGAACCCGTCCGATCCGAACGTGCGCACGCTCTGCATCCGCGACAATTATTCGATGTATCCGGTGCAGAACCGTTTCTTCGAGAACGCGCTGTACGGGTCGGATCAGTTGCGGCAGCGCGTCGCGTTCGCACTTCACCAGATTTTCGTTGTCTCCGGCGTCGAGATTCCGCAGGCGAGTTGGATGGCACCTTATCTTCAGACGCTCGACCGCAACGCATTCGGCAACTACCGTCAGTTGCTCTACGAAATCACGCTCAATCCGGCGATGGGCAATTACCTCGATATGGCGGGCAACACACGGACGAACCCGAACGAGAACTATGCCCGCGAGGTGCTGCAACTCTTCTCCATCGGCACGGTGAAGCTGAACCCGAACGGCACAGTGCAGCGGGACGGGGCGGGCCAGCCGCTCCCCACCTACAATCAAGCGACGGTCGATAACTTCGCGCGCGTCTTCACGGGTTGGAACCGCGCTGCCGCGCCGGCGCCGAACGTGCCAAACTACATCGCGCCGATGATCGCGACCGAGAACAATCACGACAGGAACGCGAAGACACTGCTGCGCGGCGAGGTGCTGCCCGCCAATCGCACCGCCGCACAGGATTTGAACGTGGCACTCGACAATATCTTCAATGACCCGAACGTCGGCCCGTTCATCGGTAAGCAACTGATTCAACACCTCGTCACCAGCAATCCCAGCCTCGATTACGTCGAGCGCGTGACGAACGTCTTTAACGACAACGGCGCCGGCATACGCGGCGACTTGCAGGCGGTGGTGCGGGCAATTCTGCTTGATGCGGAAGCGCGCGGAGACTCAAAGACTGACCCAAACTATGGCCGTCTGCGTCACCCGGCGCAGTTCGTCACCAACCTCTGCCGGGCATTTAACGCGAAGTCGGCGAACGGCTCGACGACCAGCGACGGCTACCTTAATCCGCAAAGTTCGACGCTCGGCATGGATGTTTTTCGACCACCGTCAGTATTCAGCTACTTCCCGCCGGGGTATGTCTTGCCGGGCACGGGCGGCGTGCGCGGCCCGGAATTCGGCATCCTCTCAACCTCGACCGCGATCCGGCGCATCAACTTCGTCAACACCATAGTCTTCACGCAAATCGCGGTCGGCACCAATTCTCCGCGCGGCACTTCCCTCGACTTTTCGGCGCTCATGCCGCTCGCCGGCAACCCGCCGCAACTGGCTGAGGAATTGAATCAGTTAATGCTACATGGAACGATGTCGCCTGAAATGTACAAAAACATTATCGAGTCGGTGTCGGTTGTCGCTGCCACGAATCCGCTGAAGCGGGTGCGGACGGCGGTCTACCTCGTCGCGACCTCGTCGCAATACCAAGTGGAGAGATGATAATGACTCAATCACGCAGAGAATTCCTACGCCGCTCAAGCTGCGCCATCGGCGCGGCCACGCTTCTCTCCGGTGTCGAACATTTCGGCCTGGTCAACGCATTCGCGCAAGGTGGCACTGACTACCGCGCGCTGGTCTGCATCTTCCTCGGCGGCGGCAACGACGGCAACAACATGGTGGTGCCGCTCAGCACTGCCGGGTACGCCGCCTATTCGTCGGTGCGCGGCGCGGCGGGTCTTGCTATCGCCAGCACAAGCCTTGTGCCGGTCACGCCGTCGAGCATCAACGAGCCTTTCGGCCTGCACCCCAGCCTGCTGGCGCTACAGCCGCTCTGGTCGGAAGGCAAGCTCGCTGTTGTGTGTAACGTCGGTCCGCTCGTCCAGCCGCTCACCAAAACGCAGTACCTGAGTGGAACCGCCGCACGCCCTTACCAACTCTTCTCGCATTCGGATCAGATCGCACAGTGGCAGGCGGGACGCGCCGACATCGTCAGTCCGACGGGATGGGCCGGGCGCGCCGCCGACCTCTTCCCCGCATCTACGTCGGGCATCCCGATGATTACCGCGCTCTCCGGCGGCATCTTCATCCAGGGCGCGGCGACGAACCCGCTCTCCATCGCGTCGGCGCCGACACCGCTCAACCAAGTGCTGATTCTCAACGGATTCGGCACATCGACCGACGAGCGGGCCCGCCGGTACTCGCTTGATTACCTACGTGCTATCGACCGCGAGGCAACGCTGGTGCAAGCTTCAAGCGAGCGGACGCAACGGGCGCTTGACATCGGACGAACGTTGAATGTCGATCCAACGCTCACGACGGCCTTTCCGAACACGACGCTCAGTAATCAGTTGAAGCAGGTCGCAAAGGTCATCAAGCTGGTTCAGACGACGCCGTCGCTTGGCGTCACGCGCCAAATCTTCTTCTGCCAGTTGGGCGGCTTTGACACCCATCAGAATCAGGTCACGACGCAGGCGTCTCTACTCACGCAGGTCAGTCAGGGGATGAAAGCCTTCTACGACGCGACGGTCGAACTCGGCGTCGACAACAGGGTCACGACATTCACCCATTCGGACTTCGGGCGCACTCTGCAACCCGCCGGATCGGGCGTCGTGGTCGGGTCGGATCACGCCTGGGGCAACCACCATCTCGTGTTAGGCGGCGCGGTGCGCGGCGGCGATTTCTACGGCGTGCCTGGGCCTAACGGCAGTGTCTTTCCGACGCTACAGCTCAACGGCCCGGACGACACTGATCGGAGGGGTCGTTGGATACCGACGGCATCGGTCGAGCAGTACGCCGCGACGCTTGCCGCGTGGTACGGCGTCGGCCCAGATGAAATCCCCTCGGTCTTCCCGCTGATCGGCAACTTCCCGACTTCGAATCTGGGCTTCATGATGTAAGGGCACACGACGGCGATTCGCAGTTTAAACAAATTTGAAGGGGACGCGGGCGTTGATCGCCTGCGTCCCCTTAGTTATGGCGCGCCGCCTCACTTCCAGAGGCTGCCGCCGGTCGCGCGTGCTTGTGAAGCGTTACCGTTCCGTGCTGCTATACTCATCGCTCGGCTGCAAGATTACTGCCGTCTCCCACAACATCACGAACATCGAGATTTCCAAAAACTAAGGGGCGGGCCGTTTATGCGGAAGGCACTCACGAATACTTTTTTCGTTGCACTGATTCTTTGTGCGATGACATGCGACGCGCAGGAGATTCCGCCACCGCCCGCCAACCAGACCACACAGCAGCAGCCCCAATCTACCGCCCAACCTAATCAACCCACTCAGCCCACACAGAGCACCACCGTCGCGCCGGCAGCGCCGAGCGAAGCCGCGGCAGTACAGTACCGGCAGCGCGAGCGGAGGCGCCGCGGACGACGTTTGACGCGCGCCATCAAGAAACCATTCAAGGTCATCGCCCGACCCTTCAGAGCCGTCGGGCGCGGCGTGCGGCGCATCTTCCGGCGCAAACCACGCGGCAATCGACCCGCCAGTCGCACTCCAGGGCGGCGCTACTGATTGAAGCGTGACCTAAATTCAGCACGGAACCCTTACGCTGTCACCTTTTCCCACGTCCGCTCAACTTCGACATCAGGGCGGGCACTTCGGCGAGCAGTTCGCGGGCGAGAAAGCCGAGCGGCCCGATGCGTCGCGCCAGACAATCGCCGGCGCGTGCGTGCAGATGGACGCCCCACACAGCCGCGCGCAGAGGGTCCGCACCGCGCGCCGCCAGCCCCGCGATTATCCCGGAGAGCGTGTCGCCGGAACCCGACGTGGCGAGGCCGACGTTCCCGGCGCGATTGCAAAATGTTTCGCCGGCAGGTGCCGCGATGAATGTCTCGCGCCCTTTCAAAGCAACCACTGCACCCAGGTCAATGGCAGATTGGCGGGCGACGCGCAACGCTTCGCGCGTCACGACATCCTTGCTGATTCCGAGAATGCTCGCCATCTCGCCGGCGTGCGGCGTGATGATCGTTCGGCCTCGCAGACGGTGTAGCAACTTCGAGTCTTCAGCGAGACAGGCCATCGCCGCGGCATCGAGGATGATGACGGATGAATCGGGTTCGATGCGTGGTAACAGAGATTTCATCAAGCGCGTGACTGCCGCTTCGTCGATCATGCCGGGGCCGATCAACACCGCTTGAACCTCGGCGGCGAGAGCGGCAATCTCTTTGGCGGCGGACGCGGCGATGCATCCGCTCCTGGTTTCCGGCAGAAAGAAGACGCGCGCTTCCGGGACGTTCGCGGCGACCAGCGGTGCGATGCTGCGCACTGTCGCAATCTGTAGCTTACCCGCGCCCGCGCGCAATGCCGCCGTCGCCGCTAAGATTACCGCGCCGGGCATCTCCGGCGCGCCGCCGACAATCAGCACACGGCCACGCTCTTCCTTGTCCCCGTCCGCGTCGGGTTGCGGCAGGGGTAAACGACGCAGAGTTGACGGCGACAAAACAACGGGCCGGGGGTCATTGGTCGGGGGCCGGCCACGCGCGGTTCTTTTTTTTACCCGGCCCCCTTTTTCACTTTGGCGCAACCGGCTCATCCTTCCTGGTGGTGACGGGCGCGCCGGCATCTTCGAGCGGCGCGACGAAATTAAAACAACTCAACACAAGCTTGCCGTGATGACCGAGGTCAGGGTCAAATCGATAGGACGTGACTGAGCAATTAGCGACGTCTCTGTCGCGGTCGACGGCGAGGATTTGCTCTTCGGTCATTCGCTCCAATAGATAGCGGAAGCAGAGCACGACGACCGAGTGCGCGACGATCAGCACGCGCTCGCGACGGTGCTCGCGCGTGATCGTGTCGACGACGTTGCGCAGCCGCAGGATGACATCGCACCAACTCTCGCCGCCCGGCGCGCGGTGATAAAACTTACCGAGCACCGCACGGATTTCCGCTTGCTCCGGGTACTTCATCATGATGCCGTGCTTCGTCAGACGGTCGAGCACGCCGAACTCTTTTTCGCGCAGACGCTCATCAACCGTCAGAGAAACTTCGGCCAGATCGATGCCTGCCTCACTCAGCACTAACTCAGTCGTCGTGCGGGCGCGGACGTACGGCGAGGTGAGCACAACCGAGGGCTTTTCGTCATCCGGCATTTGCGCGAACCAACGACCGAGCGCGACCGCCTGCCGTTCGCCGAGCAGTGACAACGGCACGTCGACGTCGCGCACCGCGAGATCAATCACCGGATGACCCGCCGCTTCTGCCGCGTCGCGCGCGACATTGCCCGCGCTCTCGCCGTGGCGCACGATCCAGATCACGTCCGGCCACTTCTGTTCTTCGCCCACACATTCACCTCCCTCAAACTTCCGCCTCGCGTCACAACCTCGCTCACAACATTTCGTTGTTCCGCGCCGCCGCTTTGTCACCGAGCATGGTCAGCAGCGAAGGTGTCAGACTCGATTCGCTGTCTTTGCCTTTCGCGCGCCGCTTACCGATACCGCCGGGCGCTGGCAACAGCAGACGGTTGACGAGCCCCAGCACATCGGAAGTCAATTCCGGAAACAGTGCGTTCAACTTGGCGGCGACTTGAGCCTGTGCCGTCAGAATCACCTCCGCGTCGCCGCGCCGGCAGGCCGCGATGATCTGCCGCGCGGCGCGTTCGGCGCTCATCGAAATACCGGGCGACCCGTCGCTGATGCTGAACCACGCATATTCGGCACGGTGCCGGCCCTTGAAGATGGCGTTGCGCGGACTGCCGGTGCGCACCAGACCGGGGCAGACGGTCGTCACCACGATGCCGTCCTTCGCCATTTCGGCGCGTAGCGCGGACGACAATCCAACCAGCGCGTGCTTGCTGGCGCTGTACGGCGCGAGGTGCGGGATGCCGATCTTGCCACCGATAGATGAGATGTTGACGATGCGCCCGGCTCGCTGCGCACGCATCTCCGGCAGCACCGCCAGGGTTGTGTAGAGCGGCCCCCAGAAATGAGTCTTCATCGCATCGTCGTAATCTTCGAGGGTCATCTCTTCCATCGGGCCGACATGAATCGTGCCTGCGTTGTTAATCAACACATCAATCTTCCCAAAGCGTCCGCGCACCGTGTCGACCATCTCGTTGACCTGCGCGCGGTCGGTCACGTCACACGGCACGGCGGACACACGCGCTCCATTGCTTTCCAGTTCCTGACGCGCACGCTCAAGTTCGTGTGAGTCGCGCGCGCAGATGGCGAGTTTCGCTCCCACATGCGCCAACTCGCGCGCCAACACGAGGCCGAGTCCGCGCGAGCCGCCGGTAATCAGCACCGTCCGTCCCCGAAAATCGTACTCGCGGATTCGCTTCACCACCGCGCGTAAAGCCAGCGCCGCGCCGACCCCGCCCGCGACCATCAACAGCGATTCTTTAGCCCGTTCATTCATTGCTTTGTTCCCTCTTCAACTCAGCCGTGACAGGTAAATCGTGACAGGTGACAGGACAGCATTAAGCGGTTGCTGATTGCGGATTGAAGAACAAGCTGAGTCGCTTTTAATCCGCAATCTGCAATCCGCAATCCGCAATCATCTGGTCACTTGTCACCTATTCAGTAAACTCCGCAACCACCGGCGTGTGATCGGAGGGTCGTTCCCACCCGCGCGGCTCCGAGTCGATCCACGCGCCGCGCGAACGTTTCACGAGCGCGGTTGAAACCCAGATATGATCGATGCGCAGGCCGTCGTTGCGGCGGAACGCGCCCGCCCGATAATCCCACCACGAATAATGCCCCGGCCCTTTCTGGTGAACGCGGAAGGCATCGACGAATCCCCAGTCCTTCACGTCGGCCAGCGCCGCGCGCTCCGGCTCGCTACACAAAATCCTGCCGCGCCACGCCGCCGGGTCGTACACATCACGATCTTCCGGCGCGACATTGAAGTCACCGCACAGCAGCACCTGAGAGTCACGCGCGGCATTCACATCGAGGAAGTTGCGCAGGCGCCGCATCCACTCCAGCTTAAAGCCGTATTTATCCGAGCCGACAAATGCGCCGTTCGGGATGTAGACGTTGACGACGCGGACACCCCCAACTGTCGCCGCGAGCAGGCGGGCGGGCGCGTTCTCTTCGTCGTCGTCAAAGCCGCGCCGCACATCCGCGCACACCTCACGGGAAAGAATCGCGACGCCGTTGTAAGTCGGCTGGCCGAAGACCTCCGCCGTATAACCGATCTCGGCGAATGCTTCGCGCGGGAATTTGTTTTCGAGGCACTTGATCTCTTGCAGACACACCACGTCGGGCTGCGCCGTCGCGAGCCACTGGACGACGAGCGGCAACCGCGCGATGACTGAGTTAACATTCCATGTGGCTATCTTCACGGTGTTTGCATCTTAACCCCGGAACTTAACTTTTTGACAAATCGTTGAAGGCTGAGGCAGCGACACTCTTCTTGGCGACTTGCCTTGGCGGCACACAGCGGCGACTGTCCGCACCCTCAGAGCGGGCCGTGCTGCCGGATCGTTTTGCCGTGTCACGCTTTCCCTTATACTAAATGTCAAATCATTATCGTTCAATCACACAACTTTCAGTTTTAAGTTTTGGGCTGAAAACTGTACTCATGGCCGAGTGATCTTCTTAACATCTATTAGCTGGGTGAGGATACCTATGAACGGTACAATTTTTTGCGCATGTTTGATGTTCGTTGTTTCGCTCTGTGCTCATCCGGTTGTGTCTGAAAGGGTCAGGGTCGAGCGACGCGCGATAGTCAGAAGCGACGGCGTGCGGGCGGCGCGGCCACAAGGCCGGGCGGAACGTATCGCCCCGCCTCATCTGATCAAGTGTCCGCGTAACAATCTCACTTCATATAACGGCAAGGTTATACTCTACCGTCGTCAACCCGGTCGCACTGTGATTCGCGTTCGCACCGACTGGGAAACGAACGAACAGGTTGTCATCAAATACGCCAGGAACGCCAATCCGACAAACTGGTTTCTGTTAAAGGGCGAGCCGTTCGCGGCGGCTGATTGGAGGCGGATTGAGGTGACCAAGAACAGACTCAGGCCGGAGATGCGTGCGAACATCTGGGTCTGCGACGACGGAACGAATCCGGTTGTCGACTGGCGACCACCCACCGACGAACAACCGCCGTCACGGTAATTGACAGTCACTCCCGTGAAGCATCTCTTATCCCGCCAGTCCTGTTTCATCAAACAAAACAGAAAAAGGGAGCGCTTGGCAGTAGCGTCCCCCTTTCTCAGATTCTTCAAACTTCTAACGATTGCGTCCGACTCACTTGCCTTGGCGGTAAGTGTTGTGCTGCGCGTCCGAGCGTGTGGACTGGCCGGCCGTGAATTGATAGAGGCAGGCGTCGTCCGAGTAGTCCATATAGTTGTGAATCGGATCAATGCCGGGAAAGCGGCTTCCGGTGCATGAATCACGATTCGCGCCGCATCCGTAATACGGAGAACGCTCGGCGGGCGTATCACTCACCAGGTCGCCGCCGCCGGTTGCGCTCCGCGCACAGCCGCCCTGAAAAGTGTGGTATAGGCCGAGCCAGTGGCCGACTTCGTGCGTCGCCGTGTCGCCCTCGTCGTAAGCTGCCAGCGCGCCGCGCGGCAGCGACTCGTGATCAATCACCACGCCGTCATCCTTTGGGTTGGAAGCATAGCTCGAAGGGAACGTCGCCCAGCCGAGATAGCCTCCGCCGCTGTTGGTGTAAATGTTCAGGTCATCGGCACTGCCGACGCGCAGAGCATTCTTCATTTGGGTTTCTGCCGCCGTGTCCGGCCCGGCGTTGTACCACGAAGAGTTAACAGTGTAGTTGACACCCGCCTGATTAAACCTGAACGGAGTGTTCGCGCCGCCCGGCGAGTCACTACCGGCAAAGCTGCTGTTCATCGCGTCAATCTGGTCTCGAAGCATGCTCGCAGGCACATAGCCGGTACCCGAAGTACCAGCCGTAGATTGAATCACGTGGAAATAGACTTGAATGGTTACTGAACCGGCAGATCTGAGAACAGCAGTGTCATCGACGGGGCCGCCGCTTTTCGCTGACTCGGCTTTTTTGTCGGCGATGAAGTTGGCGACTTCCGCCTGTATTTCCGCGAGGCGAATATCGTCGGGGGCTTTCACCGGGCAGCGCGCGCCGCTTTCGACGAACGCTTGTTTGGATTTGTAAATTTTGTCGCGGTACTTGAAGCTTCCGTCCGGAAGTTCTCCGATTAGCTTGTCGTTTTTCTGTGCCACAACCAGGTTGGGCGTGGAGAACGTGGCGATCAACGCCAAGCAAAGCGCCACAAGCGCCACGATGGCAAACATCTTCCGTTTCATTCAAATTCCTCCGAAGTGCTGGTAATGGGTGGGCTGGTGTAGAAGTGAATCCGCGGTGTGACTACCGAGAGTGACTCCCCGAAACATTCGCGCATATTCATAAAAACGATGCCGGTTCGGATAAGAGATATGTGCGCTGGCTTGCCCCAGCAAGGTGATCGGTCGTGAATGTTCAGTCGGGTGTGTGGATATGTTGCGTGGCTGTTGCCAGTCGTTGAAGAGACTACCAAGACGCCCCTTCAAATCCCGGATGAGCGAAACTTTATAAACTTATCAAGACAGCGGTGTCAACTTTTCAAATCGGAGTGTCCGCCGGTGAAATAATTTTCCGGACTCGCCCGCCAGTCCTTTCGCGAGTTCACTGGCAACTTACACTAATGTTGCGGGATAGAGTATATTTGGCCTTACTTTCACAGAGAGGCCGGAATATCTCCGGCCATACTTTTACGACAAACTTCGACTTAACGCTGATTGGAGGACTGTTTGTCAGCCGCTTCATTCTATGACCTTGAGGGCACACTGGTGAGCACCAATCTGGTGCATACGCTTGGGTTCTATGCCAAGAATCAGCCGAGCCTGTGGCGCAGTTTCAAAAAGAGCACGACGACGCTGTTAAGCTTGCCCATGTTCGCAATCACCGACCAGTACAGCCGCAAGGTGTTCAACGACTTGTTCTTCAAGCGATACAGAGGCGAGACCGAAGACCGCCTGCGCTTTTTCGCCGACGAGTTGTTCGAGTCAGTGCTGAAGCCCGCCGTCTTCCCCGGCTCCTATGACTTGATCGACAAGTCGCGCCGACTCGGACTGCGGCAGGTGGTCGTCACCGGCGCGCTCGACTTTTCAGTCGCGCCGCTGATGCGCCACTTCGGCATCGAAGAGTACGTTGCGAACCGTCTTGAGTTCGTCAACGGTGTCGCAACCGGCAGACTATTGCCGCCGGTGCTCGCCGCCGCGACCAAAGCTTCGTGGATCAGGAGCTACGCCGAGCGCGAACGAATCAACCTCAGCGATTCCTACGCCTACAGCGACAGCATGAGCGATTTGCCGATGCTCTCCATCGTCGGGCACCCGGCAGCCGTCAATCCCGACATGCGCCTCCGCCAGACGGCGCTCCATCACGACTGGCCTATTCTGAACCTAAAGTGACAAGTGACAGGTGACAGGTGACGGGATAAAATCCTGTCTTAACTTGTCATCTGTCACCTGTCACTTGTCACCTGCTTATGAGCTTACAACTTCGACGTAAGGTACACGAATCAGTCATCTACATTGACCGCGACAGCGCGCCGCGCATCATTCCGTCGGGCGAGGAGTTTATTCTCGAAGACTTGCCCATCGGGACACGCGTCATCTACCCGAAGCCGCCGATCAAAGGACTGCCGAACCGCGCGGCGGCGATTCGTTATGCGCTTAATCACCCGCACGATTGCGACCCGTTGTTCGCGCAACTTGAGCCTGGCATGAAGGTCACGATTGCGGTTGACGACATCAGTCTGCCGTTGCCGCCGATGCGGACGCCTGACATTCGTCAGACCGTTTTGGAAATTGTGCTCGACATGCTAGCCGGCCACGGTGTCGACGACGTGCATATTATCGTCGCCAATTCCCTGCACCGGAAAATGACCGAATGGGAAATGAAGCGGATGGTCGGCCCCGCGATTTTCAAAGAGTTTCACCCCGACCGCTACTACAACCACGATGCCGAGTGGAGCGACGGGATGGTTGCGCTCGGTGAAACGAAGCACAAGGAACCGCTTCGTATCAACCGCCGCTGCGCCGAAAGCGACCTCGTGATCTATGTCAACGTCAACCTCGTACCGATGGATGGCGGACACAAGTCGGTCGCCGTCGGTCTGTGCGACTACGAATCCCTGCGCGCCCACCACGAGCCGCAGACGATTCGCGATTCGGACAGCTACATGGACCCGAAGCGGTCGGCGCTGAATCACAAGGTCGAGCGGCTCGGCAAACTGGTCGATCAGCAGATGAACGTCTTTCATATCGAGACGGCGCTCAATAATCGGATGTACACCGGCGAGATGGATTTTCTGATTAAGAATGAAGACGACTTTTCGGCGATGGATCGGATGAAGTTCGAAGCGATGCGCTTCACGATGGGCAAGATGCCGCGCGCCGCACGCCGCAAGCTGCTGCACTCGTTCCCGGCGCAGTACGAGATGATCGCCTGCCACGCCGGCAAGACCGAGCCGGCGCACGCCAAAATCCTAGAGAAGAATTTCGACCAGTATGCGATACCGATCAACGGCCAGTGCGACATCCTGATTACCGGCATCCCGGACATCTCGCCGTAC
This sequence comes from Acidobacteriota bacterium, assembly GCA_030859785.1. Taxonomy (GTDB): domain Bacteria; phylum Acidobacteriota; class Blastocatellia; order Pyrinomonadales; family Pyrinomonadaceae; genus JACDEG01. The sequence continues at coordinate 6,510 of JALZJL010000140.1, read as the reverse complement.
AACGTCTACTCGATTCTGAACCCGTTGCTGGTGCAGGTGATGGCGCTCGGCTATCACTATAATTTCTATCGCAACAAGCCGCTTCTGAAGAAGGGTGGCGTGATGATCGTGCATCACCCATGCTTCGACGAGTTCGATCATAATTTTCATCCGAGCTACATCGAGTTCTTCAATCGCCTGCTGCCGGAGACGCGCGACGCCAACGTCTTGCGCGACAAATATGAGCGCGAGTTTGCGACCAATCCCAGTTACATCGAGATGTACCGACGCGGCAACGCTTACCACGGCGCGCACCCGTTTTTCATGTGGTACTGGGGCGAGAATGGCCGCCAGCACGTCGGCAAAGTGATCGCCGCCGGAGCCGAAAACGCGCACGTCCCGGCGATGCTCGGCTGGGAGCGCGCCGACAACCTGACCGAAGCCATTGCGATGGCGCGCAGCTACATGGGCCGCTCCGCTGAAATCACGATGCTGCACCAGCCATTGATCGCGGTCTGTGATATGGAGTAAGAGGTACCGGCAAACATCAACAGGCGAGTGAGGTGGTGTGATGAGCACAACGACACATTTAATGACGGCAGATGAGCTTTTGGTGATGCCGCACTATGAAAACGGCAACGATTTTCGCTGCGAACTTATTCGTGGAGAATTGAAAAAGATGTCACCAACAGGAGGCGTGCACGGCATCCTTTGCGCGAAACTGGCAAATGTGCTGACGAGTTTCACTGAGGCCAACAACCTTGGCGCTGTCTTCGGTGCCGAAACCGGTTTTTTAGTAGAAAGAAGTCCCGACACTGTTCTCGGCGTTGACGTCGCATTCGTGAAGAGCGAGCGATTACGGGAGGTAGAAGACCTCGTTAAATTCGTTCCGTTCGCCCCTGATTTGGCTGTTGAAGTACTAAGTCCCGGCAATACGGTTGACGAGATAGATGAGAAAATCGCGCTCTATTTCGCTGCCGGTGCGCGAATGGTCTGGATTGTTAATCCTAAGCGACGGACGGTCGCGGTTTACCGCTCGCCCATTGAACTACAAATTGTCGGCGAAAACGAAACGCTTGACGGCGGGGACGTACTCCCTGGCTTTCATTACGAGCTTTCCAAATTGTTTTCGGCCATCAAACGCTAATTCGCAATTGCCTGAATAAGCAATATGAAATTATCCCCGACCGAGATTTATCACGGCAGAAATATATTCGTGATCGGCGCGACCGGCTTTGTCGGCAAGGTGATGCTGAGCATGCTACTGCACCGCTTTCCGGGCGTCGGGCGCGTCTACGTCACGGTGCGCGCGCGCTCGCAGGCCGAATCGGAGACGCGCTTCTGGAACAACGTCATCACTGCGCCGCCGTTCGATCCTCTCCGCGAACGCTATGGCGATGCATTCGAAGGCTTCATCAAAGACAAGGTGCGGATCGTCGGCGGCGACATCGGCGAAGACAATCTCGGCTTCACTGAAGAGGACGCGCAACGGGTCGCCGACGACATCGACGTCATCATTAACAGCGCCGGCAACGTGACCTTCAACCCGACGCTGGAGAGCGCGTTGCGGACCAACGTCGTCGGCACGCAGAACGTGATTGCGTTTGCCAAGCGGATGAAGCGCCCCGCGCTCGTCCACGTCTCGACCTGCTTCGTCGCGGGCCGACGCTCCGGCCCCGTCTGGGAGAGCGATCCCGTGATTGGCTATTTCCCACGCCGTGAAGAACTGCCGGGCGTCGAGTTTTCCGCCGCGCAGGAGATTAGGGACTGCGCGAAACTGGCCGAGCGTGTGCGCGACGAAACGCGCGACGCGATGCAGGTCGCGCGCTTTCGCGAGCAAGCACGCCGCCGCCTCATCGAAGAGGGGCGCGACCCTGACGACCTCGACGCGATGGGCCTTGCCACTGCACGCGAGCGCAAGGTCTGGACGCGCGAGCGCCTGACCGAACTCGGCATCGAGCGCGCGTCGTTCTGGGGTTGGCCGAATGTTTATACATATACCAAGAGCCTCGGCGAACAACTCGTCGCCGCCGAAACCGGGATGGTTCGTGCCATCGTCCGTCCGAGCATCGTCGAATCGGCGCTCCACTATCCGTTCCCAGGCTGGAACGAAGGGTTCACGACGACCGCACCGCTGATCTTCATCTCGCTTAAAGGACAGACGCAGATTCCCGTCAACGAAAAATTGATTCTCGACATCACGCCGGTTGATGCGGTGGCCGCGGTGATGCTCGCGGTCGCGGCGGAGGCGTGCGTCAGAGAACCGCGCCTCGTCTATCAAGCGGCGACCGGCGACACCAATCCGCATGAGATGCGCCGCATCGTCGCGTTGGTCGGCCTCTACAAGCGGCATCATTTCCTCAATAAGGAAACCGGGTTCAAACTCGCCAACGAGATTTTCGGACGCACCGAGACACACACAGTCACCCCAGGGCGTTACGAAGCGACCTCCGCGCCGATGTTCAACGCCGCTGCAAAGAAGGCGTCCGCGCTGCTCGACCGGGTGCGCCCGCGCTGGGGGGGGGGTCGTTTGGTCGACGTCATCGACCAGGTCAAAGAACAGGTCGACCGCCTCGAAGAAGTGACGCGTGAAACGCAGGGAGCATTCGAGATGTTCCGCCCGTTTATGATCGAGAACGCTTACGTCTTTCGCGCCGACAACGTGCGTTCCCTGTTCGCGCACGTTCGCGAAGACGAGCAACAGCTTCTGCCGTGGCGCCCGGAGCATTACGACTGGTACGACTATTGGATGAACACGCACTTCCCAGGCTTGCAGAAGTGGGTCTTTCCGAAACTTGAAGAGGACATGCGCGCGCAACCGAAGCGCGTCTACACATACCGTGATCTGCTCGAACTGTTTGAGACTTCGACCAAACGATTTTCGACACGGGTCGCGATGCGCGTCGAGCGCGACGGACGACGAGAGCAGTACACATACGCAGATTTGCACGAGTTGGCGACGCGAGCGGCGGCATACCTGGCGGGCGCGGGCGTCAAAGCTGCCGACCGCGTGGTGCTCGTCGCACATAACGCGCCTGAGTGGGGCATGTGCTATTTCGGGATCGTCAAGGCCGGCGCGACGTGTGTTCCGGTTGACCCGGAAAGCTCGACCGACGAGATCGTCAACTTCACGCGCGCGAGCGGCGCCATCGCCGTCGTCACCGGCCCGGAAGTGCATGATAAACACCCCGACCTCGCGGCCAAGCTGAGCGCATCCGGATTGGCGACGACCAACGTGTGGCGCTTCGACGAAGTGTTCGCGCTGCCCGACAAACAGACCGAAGACGAGCGCATCGCGTTGTTGCCGTCGAGGGTTCAACAGCAATCGCTGGCGTCACTGATATTCACTTCCGGCACGACCGGTCAGCCAAAGGGCGTGATGCTGTCGCATAAGAATCTGACGCACATGGTTTCGATGCTGTCGTCCGTGTTCGACATGTCGACGAGCGACGGCGTGCTGTCGGTGCTGCCGCTGCACCACACCTTCGAATTCTCGACTGGCTTTCTGTCCCCACTGAGCCGCGGCGCCCAGATTACATACCTGCCGGAGTTGAACGGCGAAGAACTGGCGCGCGCGATTAAGAACGGCCACGTGACGGGCATGGTTGGTGTGCCCGCGCTGTGGGAACTGCTGCACCGCCGCATCAAGAACCGCTTCAGAGAGAACGGCGAGTGGGTCGGGCGCGCTGCCGATCTGCTCATCAACGCCAACGGTTGGCTGCGCGACAACACACCGATCAACCTCGGGCAAATCGTCTTTCGCCCGATTCACGCAGGGATGGGCGGGCGCATTCGCTATCTAATCAGCGGCGGCTCGGCGCTAAACGAGCAGGTCAAGCGCGACATGCACGGCCTCGGCTTCACGATTCTCGAAGGCTACGGATTAACCGAAGCCTCGCCTGTGCTGACCGTGACGCGACCACAGAATCGCCTGCTGGCGACGAGTGTCGGCAAGCCGTTGCCGGGCGTCGAAGTTAAAATCGCTGACATGGATGCTCTCGGCGTCGGCGAAGTTATCGCGCGCGGCGCGAACGTAATGGTCGGCTATTACGCGGACGAAGAAGCGACGCGCGCCGTGCTGGTTAACCGCTGGCTTCATACCGGCGACCTCGGGCGACTCGACGATGACGGCAACCTCTATCTCGTCGGGCGCTCGAAGGAGATTATCGTTGACACCAACGGCAAGAACGTCTACCCGGACGAGATCGAAGATGCGTACAAAGACTCGCCGTTCATTAAAGAATTGAGCGTCGTCGGACTCCCTGACAGCACCGGAGAAAAGGTCGCCTGCATGGTCGTCGCCGATTACGATCATGACATCGCACTGTCGCGCGAAGCAGTGCGCCGGAAAATCGAAGAGCACTTTAAGGATATCTCCTCGACGCTTCCATTTTACAAACGCGTGAAAGTGCTTCACTTCTGGGACGGAGATTTGCCGCGTACCGCGACGCGCAAGGTCAAGCGACGCGAAGTCTTGGTCGCGATGGAGGTGCTCGAACAAAGCATGCGCAACGTCGCGCGCGTCGGGCCGGCGCACGATACACACCGGGACGGCACCGACGCGGCATGGCTCATCGAGTTGGTGGCGACCGTCGCCAACCGTCCGCGCTCGCAAATCACGCTCGACTCGCGTCTCGGCGACCTCGGCTTCGACAGTCTGATGTACGTCGAGTTGGCGACCGCGATTGAGCAGGCGGGCGGCACGCTCAATTCGCCAGAAACACTGACCGAAGTCCGCGACCTGCGCGAGTTGCAGAGCGTCGTCACCCGTCGCCCGACCGCCGCCGAAGCACGTGCCGCGGAAGCACGCGCCGCCGCCACCGAGCGGAAAGAGGATGAAGACATTCACATCCCGTCGCTTGTCCGCACCGCGGGCAATAAAGGGCTTGACGTGTTGCAGCGCCTGTTCTACGAAAAGTTCCTGCACACCAGTTACGAAGGGCAAACCAACATCCCTGTGCATACCAACTTTCTCGTCGCCGCGAATCACACTTCGCATCTCGACATGGGTCTGGTGAAGATTGCGCTTGGCGAACAGGGACGCGAGATCGTGGCGCTGGCCGCCGCCGATTATTTCTTTGACAACAAGTACAAGCGCGCTTACATGGATAACTTCACGAACACCATCCCGATGGAACGCAGTGGGTCGCTGCGTAAATCATTGCGGCACGCGCGCTCGTTCCTCGAACGCGGCTATAACGCACTGCTTTTCCCCGAAGGCGGACGCTCTCTGACGGGCGAGTTAGGCGAGTTCAAACCAATCACAGGCTATCTCGCGCTCTCGACCCGGACGGGTATTCTGCCGGTATACATTCACGGCACATACGAGGCGTTGCCGAAGGGGTCGAACATCATCAGGAGTCGCGAAATCGGCGCTCGCATCGGTCACTTTCTGCCCATCGAGGAACTCGAAGCGTTAACGAAGGGGATGCCGCGAGCGGAAGCCTACCGACTGATCGCCGCCCTCGTCCGGCATCAAGTCGAGAACCTGCGCGACCGCACCAAAAACACCTTCGACGCCAAATCCCTGCGCCGGCAGTGGAAGTCAGAACGCCGCGCCCACGTCGAAGAAACCACCAACAAACAATCCCTTAGCCACCTCGCCGTAAGCGGAGACTGAGTCAAGAATGAAGGATGAAGGATGAGGGATGAGTTAAGAAAAACCATTCATGATCTGCCTTCTTATTCATCCTTCATCCCTCAGCCCTCAGGAGTCCTGCTTTTTCATCACGGTAACGAATGCTGACCTGAAATGACGACGAACAAAGATCAGACGGAGCGGAAGACCGCGAGCAAAGCGAAGGCTGCGACTAAAGCGAAGGCCGTTAAACCGCCGAAGAGCGGTGTCGCCAAAGCGTCGGTGAAGAAAACAGCGCTCGCGAAACGCGCTTCGGCGGTGACGTTGGTGACGGGCGGCACGGGGTTTCTCGGTGCGCATCTGGTGCGCCAACTCGTCGAATCCGGCAATCGCAAAGTCAGAGTGATGGCGACTTCAGTTCCGGCGTGGCTCGAAGAGTTGGGCGTCGAAACCGTTGCGGGGTCGGTCGCGAACCGACAGGACGCGGCACGTGCGGTCGATGGCGTGAAGGAGATTTACCACCTCGCCGGGCGCGTCTCTCGGACCCGCGACGGGGCGCACGAAATGTACGCGCTGCACGTCGAAGGAACGCGCGTGCTGTGCGAAGCAGCGAGCGCCGCCGGCGTCGAGTCGTTCGTGCTCGCTTCGTCGAGCGGCACCATCGCGGTGACGGAGAAGGGCGAGGCTCTGCCCGACGAAGAATGGCCGACGCCGATTGACATCGTTTCGCGCTGGCCTTACTACGCCAGCAAGGTTTATCAGGAGCGCGTCGCGTTGGAGAACTTCGACGGCGACGGGCGGCGACTCGTCATCATGAACCCGAGTCTACTGCTCGGCCCCGGCGACGAACGACTAAGTTCGACGAAAGTTATTTTAGATTTTCTCGGCGGCAAAATTATGACGCGGCCAACCGGCGGGCTGAGCTTCGTCGATGTGCGCGACGCGGCTGAGGC
>JALZJL010000066.1 GCA_030859785.1 Acidobacteriota bacterium | reverse complement strand
CCCTGATATTTGATGGTCAGAGTGTTCTCCGCGAGGCCGACGACTTCCAGCCAGCCGCCGTCGCCGGCGAGCGCGGGACGAATCCGCTCGTCGAGAATTTCGTTGATGCGGATCAGGCGCGGATCGTCATTCATTAACGCACCGAGGGGGCCGCCAATCTGGCCGGCGACGACGGCGCCCGCGGCCGCGGCGACTGCTGCTCCACCGGGAGCGGCAGCGGCGGCGCGAATCGGCACCGCCAGCTTCGGCAAAAGATCGTCCCAATCCGCCAGGTCATCCTTCTCGACGGTGATCATACGATCCATGTAAAAGACGGAGGCGATGTCGCCCACGTCGAACAGAGACTTGGCGAGCGCATCGGCGACAGCTTCACCGGCGGACTGAAACGAGCGCGGCGCGCCGTTCGTGACCGGCTCTTTCAAAATAAACTTAACGGCGTTTGGGTTCGGGGTTTCTTCGATATTGTCGATCTTTGGCATTTATGTATCTCCTGATAAAAACGTTGACATACTCGAAATTCAAAACGATGAACAGTTGAGCTAAATTATCGCGAGCACCATTATAACCTTTTTGATGGACAGGGAGAGGCATCGCCCACGCGGAAACGAACCGCGGGTTGCTGCTGACATAAACCACACCGCGGTGAGGTGACGTCCCCGCTTTCATTGAGAGATTATTCATTCGCCGAACGTTCGACAGTCGCCTTTGCCCGCCGCTGGGATGACGGAAAACCAGTGTGAGGGTTTTTTCGGCGGTCCCCCTCGTCGGCGGGTCGATTTCGCGATTTGGTGAGGTGAAAAAGAATCCTAATTTATTCTTCACAAAGGATTGTCAAAACCGAATACTCGGCGTATATTCTCACCCTCGCTTGTCTCCCTTCGCTGGTGAGACAAGTTGAGACAAGAGGCAGACGATAGCGAGGGTCGTCTGCCTCTTGCTATATCCGGTGGTCAGTAGTCAGTGGTCAGTGAAGAGCGGAAGTCTTATACTGACCACCGACCACTGACCACTTTTCTTTTATGAACATCGGCATCACCGTCTATCCGACCTACGGCGGCAGCGGTATCGTCGGCTCCGAACTCGGCAAAGAGTTGGCGGCGCGCGGGCATAATGTTCACTTCATTTCGTCGGCGCTTCCGACGCGCCTCACCGAACTCAACGAGCGCGTTCACTTTCACGAAGTGGACATGATGTCATACCCGCTCTTCGAGCATCAGCCGTATACGCTCGCGCTGGCGACCAAAATGGCGAACGTCGCTGAGAGCGAAGACCTCGATCTGCTGCATGTCCACTACGCCATTCCGCATTCGATCAGCGCGATCCTGGCGCGCGAGTCGCTGTTGCCGCAGCGCCGCCTGCCGGTCATCACGACACTGCACGGAACCGACATCACACTGGTTGGCGCCGACCGCTCTTACCTACCGATTACGCGCTACGGCATCGCGCAGTCCGACGGAGTGACAGCCGTTTCGCATTACCTCAAACAGGCGACCGCCGACACTTTCCATTTCGACCACATCGCGGTGATTCCAAACTTCATTTGCGCCTCTGATTACAAACGCAGCTCGATTCCGGAGTTGCGCGCCGAACTCGCGCCCGGCGGCGAACCGCTCCTCGTCCACGTCTCGAACTTCCGCCCGGTCAAACGCCCGGTCGATTGCGTCGAGGTGTTGGCAGGCGTGCGCTCACGCGGCATCGACGCGCGTCTGGTGATGGTCGGCGACGGTAGCGAGCGCGGGCGCGCCGAACACCGTGCGCTCGGTCTCGGCCTCGACAGATACTGCGCGTTTGTCGGCAAGCAACCGCGCATCGTCGATTACCTTTCGGAGTGCGACGTGCTGTTGCTGCCTTCGGAGCAAGAGTCGTTCGGCCTCGCTGCGCTTGAGGCGCTGGCGTGCGAAGTGCCGGTCATCGCGTCGCGTGTCGGCGGTATCCCGGAGGTCGTCACCGATGGCGAGACCGGGTATTTGAGCGAGGTCGGCGACGTTGAAAAAATGAGCGACGACGCCGCGCGTCTACTCGGCAACGCCACTCTGCGACGCGAGATGGGCAAGCGCGCCCGCGCCTCGGCCATCGGGCGCTACAGCACTGACCTGGTCATTCCGCAGTACATCGACTTTTATGAGCGCGTCATCGCCGCGTCGAACGGCACCGTGGATAAATGAGCCGCACGGCTCAACGGCGCTCGACGAAAAACCAATCCGACACATCATCCGCAACCTCGAACGCGCTTACGGCGCGCCGGTTAACGAGCGGGCAGCGAACGTGTCAGACCCGCTCGACATGCTGATCGCGGTGATCCTTTCCCAGGCGACGAGCGACATCAACAGCGACCGCACCTTCGCTGCGCTGAAGCGCCGGTTCCCCGTGTGGGACGCCGTGTTGCGCGCGCGCGAATCGACTGTGGCCGAGACGATTCGCGCCGGCGGACTGGCTCAGCAAAAGGCCGCCGTCATTCGCGGCGTGCTGCGGCAGATCAAAGAACAGCACGGCGCGCTCGACCTCTCGTTCCTCCACGACATGACTGACGCAGAGGCCGCCGCGTACCTCGCGCATTTTCGCGGCATCGGCCCGAAGACCGTCGCGTGTACGCTGTTGTTCGCGTGTCACAAAAACATTTTCCCACTCGACACGCACATCTTTCGCATCCTGCGCCGCGTCGGTTTGATCCCGCACAAGTGCACTGACCGGCGCGCACACGAGATCATGAATAACATTGTGCCCGATGAGAAATTCTATTCCTTCCACGTCAATCTGATTCGCCACGGTCGCGCCCTCTGCCGCCCGCGCGACCCCGCGTGCGACCGCTGCCCAATCGTCGAATACTGCGACTATGGCGAAGGAAAAATATAAACGCTTTGATGAAAGAGTAGACAGTGGTCAGTTAATAGCCGATGTTCTTTCAGTCATGGTGGTTGCGACGCCGCGAATCATGTTGACTCATGTGATCATGGCGAAATGCAATTGCGTGCAACTAACGGGTCAGTACCGCCTGCTTAAGCTGGGCGGGTGTGAACGACGTCAGAACCCGCCCGCTACCGCAGGCGGTACTGACATCAATCGACTCCGACAGTGACTTTCGCAAGAGGTTTATTTACGTCCCCGAAGTTCGTTTGATAGTTTTCAAATTCGTTCGGGGCGTTAATTGATGAGACCGACTGATGCGACAGCGCTCAACAACCCCGGCTCGTGGTCGTCACGAAATCCCTTGACGAATAGAACCGACGAGCGAGGTTCGAAGCCATCGAAAATCCGTCTCGCAACGCCCGACGGGGACGCTCGTCCAGTCTACATCGGCGTCGGATTTTTCTTTGTACGGCTATAGAAAAGGAGGCAAGCAAATGCACGGTAGAAGAGACGCTTATTACGTCCTCAGCGAAGGCATGATTGTGGAGCCTCCGAATCCGCTGGCCGGTGGTGGTGGCGGCGGCCACCCCGCGGCGGCTGCCATGCTCCCTCCTAAAGTGTCGCCGTTCAAGTTCGGCAGGATGTTCGGGACGTGCCCCAAACTGTCCCCCGCAGAGGGCAAGGCCATGTTCGATAAGTTGATCACTTTGGGCCTCTGCATGAACGACCCGGCGACCTACTGCCAGCAGCCGATAGACAAGGGCACGGATGAATCGGACATCCCCGCTGGCTATACGTACCTCGGACAGTTCATCACGCATGAAGTCACTTTCGACAACACGGGCCACCTGCTTGAGGTAGGGATGCAACCCGAAAGCCTGCGTTCGCCGCAGATCGACCTCGACAGCCTTTACGGAGGCGTCAACGGGCCGGGCGACAAGCCGGAACTTTATGAGCAGGATCGCGTCCATTTGAAAGTTGGCAAGACGTCTCGTGCCCCCACCCCCAACGAACCGTTTGATAACGACCTGCCCCGCGATAAATCCAACCTGGAGAATCCGAGAAAGGCCCTTATCGGCGACGAGCGGAACGACGAAAACCTCGCGGTGGCGCAGACCCACCTCGCCTTCATCAAGTTCCATAACAAGGTCGTCGATGAAATCAAGAAAGACGGCCACTACGATGACGACTTATTCGAGTGCGCGCGGAAGCATGTTGTCCGCCACTTCCAGTGGATCATCCTTTATGATTACCTGCCGCGGTTGGTGGACAAACACGTGCTTGACTGCGTCATGCAACACGGCCTCAGGTGGTTCAAGGTCGATGGCGCGGACGGGTTGTTTATGCCGCTTGAATTCTCCGCCGCCGCCTTCCGCATTGGGCACAGCATGGTCCGACTCAGCTACGAGTGGAACACACTGCGCTCCTCAGACCCTCTAAGCAGGGGGCCTGCGAGCCTACTTGAGCTGTTCCAGCAGACGGGCTTCAGCAAGTCGCCTGAAGACAAAAACTTCGGCGGTTCGCAGAGTGAACCCATATCAAGATTGCCGAGCGACTGGATTATTGACTGGCGGCGCTTCTACGACTTCACGCCCCTGAAGCATGTTCCCGCCGTGCTCAAGCTCAACAAAACTTCGAAGCTCGACACGATCTTAAATCTCCGCCTCAACAATGTGGTGGGGTTCCCCGACACAAAGCTGGAAAAGATGCAGAAGGCCATCACCATCCGCAACCTGCTGCGCGGGTATTACCTCGGGTTACCGACCGGCGAGGAGATTGCGGAGTGGATGGGCGAGACGCCTTTGACGCACAAGCAAGTGGCGGACGGGCCGCACCAAGCGCTGTTGAGCGATCCCCTCTTCCGGGAGAAGACGCCGCTCTGGTATTACGTCCTGAAAGAGGCTGATCTGAACGGCGGGAGCCGACTCGGCCCGGTCGGGAGTCGCATCGTCGCCGAGACCCTCGTCGGTCTCATCAGGAAAAGCCCTCACTCAATACTCGCCAACCCCGGCTGGCGTCCGAGGTTCGGCCCGCGCGCAGAGGGGACAGAACTGAAGACTTTCGAGATGATCGACCTGCTCGACTTCGCGGATGTCGTTGACCCCTTAAGCCGGCATTTTCAGAGCATCTATCACCAATGATGATGGTGGCACGCGGGGCGCTGATGTCGAACCTGACTTGACCGGCCTCACGAAATGAGAGCAACTACGCCTCGCAACTTTCCGCGTGCGCAGGTGAAAATGTGACTTTCTGCAAAGGGTTTTCTCGCCGCGCGGCCAACATACCCGGACGGTGACGGTCGCCCCGCTGACTTAGCCGGGGCCGACCGCACTGACCGCTTCTCAGAAGGATGTAGAGGAGATAAGACCAATGAGTATCATGAAGAATCTTGATAAGGTGCACGCCGCCGTGGTCGTGGACAAAATGAAGGGCGGAAACCTCGGCGAGCAAATCGGCGTGTTGGCGGTCAAGGCCATCACGGGGGGAATACGGAGCGCCGAGTGGAAGACCTACATGTCACTCTTCGCCGACAACGCCGAGCAGTTGAAGCGCTTGACGGCTGAAACGCCCGGTAGCGCGGGCGAGGAGGGATGGCTCCCGCAGACGAGGGCATACATCGTGTCGAACGCCGTGTGCGCCGCCGCCACCAACACGTTCACCAGCGCCAGGGTGAACTCGGATGTTGACGGCGATTTAAACGAGACACCAGACGACACAATCAATCTCAGGCCCATCGTCATTCCGAACGTCAACGTCGTCTAATCAACGGGCATGCGCCGCCCGACACGTTGGCCGCTCATGCTTTTAGCGCAGATCCGCTCAACCGAGGGGCGCCGCCGCCCCTCATGAACACGCACGTTTGTGATGATGAACGAACATCAAGCTCACTCTTCACTGGATCATCGCCCGCCCGACAGATCGCCGAGAGTTTGCTGGGGGGAACTTCGCGACCGTTATCTTCCAGTGGCGGTGGAGAACTCGATCTGGCGGTACAGCCGCGGGGCGTTGCCGGACGACCCGGAGCAGGGGTGGAAACTTCACATCGCCGCGACCGTGCTCACCGCGGGGCGGGTCATGCGAGTGGTCGCTCCGTTCTTGTGCAGCCGTGGGACGTTGTACAAAGCGCCCGTCTCACTCAACGAACTGGACAAGCTCAACAGCGGGATCTTCTACGGCTATAGTCAGGTGGGAAAATTTCTCACGATCTACCCGCAGACGACCGAAGAGGCCGTGCTGCTCGCGCGTGAGTTGCATCGGCTGACGCGACGGATGACCGCACCCGCCGTCCCCTTTGATTTGAAATATCGGGCGGACGGCTGCGTCTATTACCGATACGGCGCGTTCAGGGGGTTAGAGGTTGAAGGCGACGACGGCGAGCGTACCTACGCTATCCGTGACCCCGAAGGCAATCTCGTTCCGGACATCCGCGACTCCGCGGCTCAACCCGCATGGGCCTCTGATCCTTTCCTCCCGAAGCGTCCGCGAGAAGCGCCCGTTCAGGTGGCGACTCCTTTGCAGACAACCTTCAAGGCGTTCCGCGCCCTGGCGCAGAGGGGCCGAGGCGGCGTCTACCAAGCGCTCGATCTGAGTGTGACGCCGCCACGCTTGTGCGTCATGAAAGAGGGGCGGAGGAACGGCGAGATGAGTTGGGATGGGCGAGATGGTTTCTGGAGAGTGCAGCATGAGCAGCGCGTCCTCGCCTCGCTGCTTGACGCGGGAATCAATGTACCTCGCGTCTACTCTTCGTTCAGGGCGGAGAAGAATTACTATCTTGCCGTCGAATTCATCGAAGGCGAGAATCTTAACAGTTGGCTGGGCCGGAAACGACAGAGGCTCTCCATCGCGTCCGCGTTGAGGCGCGGGATCGAGCTGGCCCGGATCGTCGCGCGCATGCACGCCGCGGGCTGGGTGTGGCGCGACTGCAAGCCCGGCAACATCGTCATCACGAAGGGCGGCGAACTGCGCCCGCTCGATTTCGAAGGCGCGTGCCCGGTTGACAGCCCCGACCCTCTGCCCTGGGGGACGCCCTGCTACACAGCGCCAGAGGTGGCCGATGCGTTCCGTGGGCAACCGAGACTGCCTGAAGACCTCTATGCGCTCGGCGCAGTCATGTATCTCTTGATAGCAGGCCGCCCGCCCGACGACTCGAACTCGCTCCTGCTTGAAAAGGTGAGGAAGAATGTTCCTCGCGGCGCGTGCAAAGTCGTGGCTGATCTGCTCAACCCTGACCCGCGCCAACGCCCCGCCGCGCTGGCCGCCGCACAGAGGTTGGAGAAGAGTCTCTCTTCTAAAACTTCCCAGCGCTGTTAGGATTCGAAAGGCCAATGCTCGCCTTTGTTTTAGCTGATCGCTGACTGCTGATCGCTTACAAGTTATTTAATTCGTAATCCTCAAGGCGTGAGGTTGAGGCGGCGGGCGAGGTCGGCATATCTCGGGTCTGGCCTCAGGTCGTCGTACAGCGGGTCGATTGTGAAGAATGCGAGGATGCCGAACCGTTCCTCATAAACCTTTTCCAACATCGAGAAGGCTTCGTCTCTGTGACCCATGCCGATGTAGACAATCGCTTTCTCCAGCGGCGGGATCGGCTCTGTTTTGGAAAACTCATCCAACGCACGAAGAATGCCGAGTGCGTCGTGGTGCCTACCCGCCTTGCCGTAAGCATGGCCGAGCGCAGCCGCTGCGTGGAGCGGTCGTCTTGAGTACAGCTTTTCGAGCGTTGCGATGGCCTCCTCGTATCTTCCCTGTTGCAACAGCACCAGCCCCAACATGTGCAGGAACTGTGGGTAGTCCGGATTCCCTTCGAGCAGCTTATGGAAGTGCGCGGCGGCTTCGTCGTACCGGCGCGAGTAGTAGAGCGCGCGACCGTAGTTGACCTCGGCATGCGGCGAGTAGGGATCGAGGCCTTTCGCGATCACGCTCTGCATGATGGACTCGTCAAAGCGGCCCTGCATGGCGAGAAGGTGCGCGTACCAATAACGCGCCGGCGCATACTCCGGGTCGAGATCAATCGCCCGCGTCAACTCCTGCTCCGCTTCCTGCCAGTTCCATCCGTGCAGCTTAATGACGCCCATCGAGGTGTGTGACTCAGGGAGCGCGTCGTCCAGGTCGAGCGCCTGTCGTGCGTTCCAGCGCGCCTTATCCATCGCTTCTTTGGTTGGCACCGGGCCGTAGGCGACGTTAGTGATCAGCACATAAGAGTCAGCCAATCCCGTGTAAGCCTTGGCGAAGGACGGGTCTAATTCAATCGCACGCTCAAAGAGGCGGATGGCCGTTTGGATGTTTTCCCGATCCCTCTTCAGGCCCCAGTAATACCGCCCGCGCATGTACAGGTTGAGCGCGTCCTGACTGTCGGTCTGGTGCTTGGTGATAAGCTTTTTCTCGTCACCGATCAACCACAATCCCAGCCTCGAAGCTACCTCGCGGGTGATGTCGTCCTGGAGGACCAGGAGGTTGGCCGCGTCCAGATTGAACGTCCCGTCCCAGATTTGCGACGCGTCCGCCGTATCCAACAGGTTGAGGTGGAGACGGAGCGCGCCGCCCTGTTTGACGATCTGGCCGGAGAGCACGGCATCGGCCTTGAGTTCGCGCCCGACCTTGACGAGCACGTCCGCATCGTGCGTCGTGCCGGCCGGGATGACGCTCGGCAGCTTAAGCTTGAGCCTCGGCAGGTATGAGAATTTGTCGGAGAGGTTTTGGGTCAGCCCGACACTCAAATATTCTACGGCGCTGTCTTCGCTTTGGTTGATGATCGGCAGTGCGGCCAGCGTGTGAATCTTAGACAGCTTCAGGTAGAAGAAGCCGGCTGCGGCGAGAAGCACGCAGACGAGGACAAGCGCGGCCGCGGCGTAGCGCTTGATGTGGACGCGCTGCCGCGCTTTGCGCTGCTCGCTGCTGCTGCTGAGACGGACGCCGCGGAGGTCCCGCAGTAATTGATCTGCCGTTTCGTAGCGCAGCTCGCGATCCTGTGCGAGACATTTCCGGACGATGCGTTCCAGCCCGCCGGGCAGACCGGGCGGAAGACTGATCGGCGGCGGCGTCTCGTCGGCTGTGATGGCCGAGATGGTTTCGTCGTCGGTCTGGCGCAGGAAAGGGTTCCGGCCGCCGAGCATTTCATGAAGGACGACGCCTAAACTGAACAGGTCGCTGCGGCAGTCCAGTTCTTCGCCTCGCGTCTGCTCCGGGGACATGTAGGCGACCGTCCCGACGACGAACCCGGACGTTAAAGTTTGTTCAGACGTGCGGCCCACACCCTTCGCGTCCGGCTGCTGACGGACGAACTTGGCGAGTCCGAAGTCCAGAACTTTGACTTGGTCATCCGCCGTCACGATGATGTTCTGCGGCTTCACGTCACGGTGGATAATGCCGCGTGCATGTGCGGCTGAGAGCGCGCTGATAATCTGCTCGGCCAGGTTGAGGGCGCGCTCAAGTCCGAGCGGGCCGCGGCTCAGAAGCGAGGCGAGGGTCTCGCCATCCACATACTGCATGACGATGAAGTTGTGGCGGTCCGTCTCCTCCACGCCGTATACCGCGCAGATGTTCGTATGCTCCAGACGCGCGACCGCCCTCGCTTCCTTCATTAACTGCTCACGCGCCCACTCGTCGCCAATTAAGTTATTGGCAATAAACTTCAGCGCGACAGCACGCTCGAGCACGCTATCCTCTGCCAGATACACCTCACCCATGCCGCCTTTGCCGAGCAGCTTGACGATCTTGTAGTGGCCGATTGAGCGACCCATCAGCGACCCGGCAAGTCCGTCGGAGAGTACCTTCATGCCGAGACTGAGTGCCGGCTGTTCGATAAAGCTGTGTTCCGATTCGAAGGCCGCGACCAACGACTCCACCTCCCGGCGTAACGGCTCGTCGTCTGCGCACTGGCGCGTCAGGTAGTCCGCCCGGTCCGTGTCTGCGAGTTGCAGGGTCGTATGGAATAACTCTTCGACGCGCTGCCATTCTTTAGTCGTCATGTCTGATCTCCCGCGCCAGCCACGCCTTCGCCATCTTCCAATCGCGGGCGACGGTGATCGTCGAGATGCCCAGCACCTCTGCCGTCTCCTCAACGCTCAAGCCCCCGAAGTAACGCAACTCGACGACGCGGCACTTGCGCTCGTCAATCACCGCCAGCCGCTTCAGCGATTCGTCCAGGGCGATCAACTCGTCTGACTTCTCCTCGGTGATGACGGCCACCTCGGAGAGCGACACCTGAACGGCCTTGCCGCCCCGCTTATCGCGTTGGCGGTCGCGCGCATAGTTCATCAGGATGCGCCGCATGATCTGCGCCGCGATGCCGAAAAAGTGCGCGCGGTTCTGCCAGTGCACGTCGCGCTGATCGATCAGCCGGAAGTAAGCTTCGTTGACCAGCGCAGTGGTCTGGAGGGTGTGGCCGGGGTTCTCGCGGCGCATGTAGCGCCGGGCGATGCGATGGAGTTCCTGCTCGATGAGGGGTAGCAACTTCTCCAGCGCGGCCTGGTCGCCATCACTCCAAGCCAGAAGCAGCCGGGTGATGTCTGAGGGTGGGGTCATAAGTGGGGCAAACTCTCCAGCCCAATCGCTCAACGAGAGAAGAGGTGTTTCTCACACCAGAGTTACCCGAACCCGAAGGTGGGCGTGAGCGAAATAACGATTAAACCTGCGTGATAGTTCTCGGTCAGATTTGGTGCGTTATGAGATAGACGGGAATCACGTTCGCAGTCAACGGCGTCCCGCCGGCGGGGCCTACCGTCAAGCCCGCTCTCGTCTTGCTTGAGCATTTATATAGCGTCCACCCACGGAAATTCAATGTCTCGCACGGTCTGCTCAACCGGCCATGTTTGCGGGTGAGGCTGAAGGAAAAGATAAGTTTGTTGAATGAGCAGATGCGAACCGCACCTACCGCGGCCCAACTTGTGAGCCGCCGCCAAGAGCGCGCAGACATGTCGGCGCAGTCGAACGTGGTCGCCGCCGAGCATTCTTGAGGGAGCACTTTCCAAACTAAGGAGAAATACATTATGCCCAACGGTAACAACGGCAACGGTGCGTTCACATTGGTCAACGTGCCCGGCAGCGACAAGGTGACCGACGGCTTCAAGGAGAGGGTCATCAAGATCGCTTCCGAACTCGGCACCAACCCCAACTTCCTGATGGCGGTGATGAGCTTCGAGACCGGCGAGACGTTCAGTCCATCGATTAGGAATCCGCAGAGCGGGGCAGTCGGGCTGATTCAGTTCATGCGCGACACCGCGAAGGGACTGGGCACGACCCAGCAGGCCCTCGCGGAGATGACCGCCGAGGATCAATTGGACTTCGTTGCGAAACACTTCAAGCGGTTCAAGGGAAAACTCAAGACCATCGAAGACACATACATGGCCGTCCTCTTCCCCGTCGCCGTCGGCAAGGGCGCCGCCCACGTGCTGTTCACCAAGCCGTCAAAGCGATACAGCCAGAACAGTGGGTTAGACATCAATCGGGACGGTCGGGTGACGGTCGGCGAGGCGGCCGACAAAGTGCGCGCCAAGTTGGGCGCGGCAGACGCGGGCGCGGGATTGACGCTCCGCCCTGGCGCAGAAGGACCGGAGGTGCAGCGTCTGCAAGAGGAACTCGTCGACATCGGCTACCTCAGGCGCGCGCAGTTGCTGACCGGCCCCGGTCGATTCGGGCCGCAGACACAGGCCGCACTCAAGAACTTTCAGCGCGACAATCACCTCGACGCCAACGGTGTCTTCGACGCCGAGACGCAAGCGGCCTTTCGTGAGTTGAACGATGGGATCAAACTGACAAGCAGAGGCAGCGTCGTGCGTGGGCTTCAGGACCGTCTCATTGCAGTCGGGGCGATGACAGTCGCGGAGATGATGAGCGGGCCGGGGGTCTTCGGTCCCAAAACGGACGCCGCGCTGAAGGCGTTCCAGCGCAACAACGGCATCGAGCCGAGCGGTGTCCTGACGGATCAGACCTACCAAGCCCTCCTGCTGGCCGCCCCCGCTGCCATCCCGAAGACCGACCTCCTCGACAGCTTGAGCGTCGAGACGGTTTTGCCAGAACAGGGCATCGGCTACGTCACCTTCAACCGCGAGCCTGGCGGGCGCGATCAGGTGGGCGGCCCCTCGACCATCCGATTGATCCAGCAGTTGGGCGAAGCATGGAACGAAAGGCATTTGACAGTGCCCATCGCCATTGGTGACATCAGTCGTCGGGGCGGCGGGCCGTTCCCACCGCACGCCTCGCACAAGGACGGTCGTGACGTGGATATCCGCCCGCTCACCAACAACGGACGCAACGAGCCGACCAACATCGGCACCACTAACTTCTCCCACGCCCTGACGAGGGAGTTGATTCTCCTGATCCGTGAAAAGTTTGACCCCGAAGTCATCTTCTTCAACGACCCGCTCACCATCGAGGAGGGCCTAACGAGGCGCGCAGCCGGACACCACAACCACCTGCACGTCCGTTTCTGATAGCCGGGGCACACGGGGCCCCCCGTCTTCTTCAAGGAGACACCCGGCCCGACGACGACCCCATCGTCGAGGTCTCCGACACACGTGTCGCCTCACGAACAATACCGACACGCCTGCCACTGTCACGTGGTGCGCGCGGCAATGCCCCGGCATCCCGCGCGCGCCGCGCCCGCGCCAAGAAGTTCGACCATTGCCACCTGAACCTCATCAGCCGCTAAAGGCCGTGTCCTGTCCCGTCCGCATGATCCAACAGAACAGTCATACCTGCCGGGATATTTGAAGAATCCTTGCGGCGGATTTGATATGGTACTAATCACATCAAAGGCAAAGTTAAGTGCCCGGTTCGCTATCTTAACAATTGCCTTTGACATTTTTACTTATGCCTTACCTGGTCGATGGTAACAACGTGATGGGACAGCGCGTCGGCTGGCACCGTGACCAGCCGGGCGCGCGTCGTCGTCTGTTGGATGATGTCGCGCGTTTTGCGTCGACGATGCGGGTCAGTGTGAAGGTGGTGTTCGACGGTGCGCCGGAGGATCACTTTCCCGATGGCGCGCGGTATCGTGGTGTGCAGGTCTTCTACGCGGCGCGCGGCTCGGACGCTGACACGCGCATCAAGGCGATGGTTGATGCATCGCGCGAGCGGCGCACTCTGCTGGTCGTCACATCCGACCGCGCGCTGGCCGACTACGTACAGCGGTGTGGTGCGCCGGTCGTCCGCGCAGGCGACTTCCT
>JALZJL010000071.1 GCA_030859785.1 Acidobacteriota bacterium | reverse complement strand
GGGGTTCTCGGTTCCCTCTCTGACGGGCGCGCTGCTGATGATGTCCGCGTCGTTCATGCCTCTGATGACGCGACCAAAGACCGTGTACTGTTGATCCCACATCGGAACGCGACGGAGCGTGATGTAGAACTGGCAGTTTGCCGAGTCAACGTCCTGCGTGCGGGCCGCGCCGACCACGCCGCGCTCGAAAGGTATATCACTGAACTCGGCGGGTAAGTCGGGTTCGTCTGAGCCGCCCATGCCGTCGTCAAGCGGGTCATTGTTGCGGGAGTTCGGGTCGCCGCCCTGGATGACCCCGGTTCGCGGATCGATGCGGTGAAACGTAGTGCCGTTGTAGAAGCCCTCCCTCACCAGTTTCTTGAACCGCTCGACCATCTTCGGCGCGAGGTTCGGGTACAACTCAAACACAATCGTGCCGAACTCGGTCTCGACCACCGCCGCCTCTCTGTCCGCCTCCGGTTTGACGCCCTTCGTCACGTTCGCCTTCGACGCGCCGCCGTCGTCGTCAAAATCTTTGGTCTCCGTCATATCGCCGCCGCACCCGACGCTTGAAAGAAGAAGGATCAGACACACCAGCAGCGATGCCACGCCCGTGTGTCCGCGGCGCAGTCTGTCAGTTCGCCAGATTTCTGTTTCTGTTTCAGCTACCGACTCTCTGGGATAATTATTCACTCTCACAATCTCCGCTTCGATTTTGATTTGATAAGAATTTTTAGTCACGACATTGATATTCCGTCGCCGCTTCAGAACTGCTTACGGCTGTCCAGCAGGATCGTCACCGGCCCGTCGTTGACGAGTTCCACTTCCATCATCCGGCGAAAGCTGCCGGTCGCAACATCGCCCGTCACATTCCGGCGTACCTCGCTCAGAAAATATTCATAGAGCGGCTCGGCCACGTCGGGCGGCGCGGCGTCACTCCACGACGGACGGCGTCCACGGCGCGCGTCGCCGTACAGCGTGAACTGCGACACGATTAACAGCGCCCCACCCGTCTCCGCGACCGACAAACTCATCCGCCCCTCAGCATCATCAAAAACGCGCAACGTGGCGATCTTTTCGGCGAGGTATGTTGCGTCCAGCTCCGTGTCATCGCGCGCGATTCCCAGAAGTACCACCAGGCCGCCGCCAATCTCGCCGACCACCCCGCCCTCAACACTGACACTCGCGCGCGTCACGCGCTGCAACACGGCTCGCATCTTCACACATCATCCCGATTGAGTCTCAAAACCAACATGCACTCCGAAGATAGAATAACGTTGAGTGCTTTTTGTTTGATTGTGGGGTCGCTCAGTTCGGCGTTGACTTGAAGGAGATAAGACCATTGCTGTCCCGCGGCCCCGATTCAGCAAGTCTGCTGCGACAGTTTGCTGGGTTGCGTGTGAAGTAAAAAATCAATCAGCTTTTGCATAAACATCTTCCAGCTTTAACTCACAGTCGATTGCTTCGATTCTGATGATCTCGCCGATTTCGTGTGTTCCGGAGTAAGTCCAAATTTTGCCATCATCTTGCCTGACATATTGCTCGACTCCGGGCGCGTTCTGGGCCACTAATATGTAAACGCTCATGGAAGAGATACTTTGGTAATGCTTGAACTTCTTACCGCGATCATATGCTTCGGTAGAATCAGATAAAACCTCGACGATCAACAACGGATTGAGCAGAACATCCTGCTTCTCATCAACGAACATTTCTTCCCCGCAAGTCACCACTACGTCAGGGTAGGTGAACAGGCCGGTGATTGGTATTTTCACTCTGAGGTCAGTCGAATAAACATTGCACGGTCGCTCTCGCATCTGGTTATCAAGCGCGGTCACTAAGTTAGTCACGATCCTGTTGTGACGGCGAGTAGCTCCTGCTATCCCAAACATCTCGCCTCCATAGAATTCGCTTCTGAATTCAGCTTGGCGTTCGATAGCGAGGTACTCTTCTTCGGTGAGCAATGTTTTAGGGTTTAATGACATCACTCAAGCTCCATTCTCACAAATCATGTTTTTGGGTAGATCCTTAATGGAAGCATCAAGTAAGCGAACTACTTCTTCGGCGGCTTGCTCGGCCTGATCTCGACGCGGCTCGGCAGGGAACGCTCGTCGTGACGGAGCAGGTCGAGGACGACGCGGGCGATGTCCTCGGATTGCAGTTGCCAGCTTTGATCGTCGCTCGGTTCGTCGTCGCCGAAGTAGGTATTGACCGAGCCGGGCATGATGTAGCTGACCTTGATGCCGTCTTGCCTGACCTCCTGCATCAACGCCTCGCTGAAGCCGTTGAGCGCAAACTTCGAGGCGTTGTAGGCGGCCATCTCCGGGTGCGCGTTCGTCCCCGCGAGCGACGAAATGTTAATGATGTAACCGCCGCCGCGCTTCTTCATCTGCGGGATCGTTTCGTGGCAACAATAAAAAACGCCGAACAGATTCGTCTCCAGCACCGCGCGGAAATCTTCGGGCGTCATCTCGTCGACGCGCCCGAAGATGCCGACGCCGGCATTGTTGACCAGTACGTCGATGCCGCCAAACTCTGCGACGGCGTGATCGACCAGCGCCTTCACCTCATCGCTATCGCGCACGTCACAGACCGCGCCGGAAATGATCCCCTCACCGATGTCACCGAGTTCAGTCACCGCGCGCTCGACTTCCTCTGCGTGGCGCGCGCTGATGCACACGTTCATGCCTTCCCGCAGCAGGGCCTCGGCGATGGCCCGCCCAATCCCCTTGGTGCTTCCCGTAACGATTGCTGACTTTCCCTGCATGTTCATTTTACCCACCTCGTCATAGCGAAAATTTAACGTCAATCGCAACCCGGCACTGCGCAATGTCTTTGTGCGTCCGGCTTCGCGCCGTCGTCACATCAACGAAGCGCTCGGACGCTTACGACTCACTCAGTTTTTTCTTCAACAACTCATTCACTAATTTAGGATTGGCTTTGCCCTTCGACACCTTCATCACCTGGCCGACGAAGAAGCCGAACAGACCTTCCTTGCCCGCGCGGTACTGCGCGACCTGCGGCGGATTGGCCGCGAGCACTTCCGCGATGACACCTTCGATCTCGCCGGTGTCGCTGACCTGCGCCAGTCCGCGCTCGGCGACAATTGCCGACGCGGTTTTGCCCGTGGCGAACATCTCGATGAGCACCTCTTTGCCCTGCTTGCCACTGATTCGCGCTTCGTCGATCATTCGCACCAAAGCGCCGAGTTCTTCCGGCTTGACCGGCGAATCGGCCACCGCGACACCCGCCGCTTCTAGTTCACGCAACAACTCTGACCTGATCCAGTTTGACGCACCGCGCGGGTTGGCAGCGGCCTTGGCAGTCAGTTCGTAGTAGTCGGCCAGCGCAATCTCGGAGGTCAGTTGCGCCGCGTCGTTGTAAGACAGTTCATACTCCTGCATGAAGCGTCTGCGCCGCGCCTCCGGCAACTCCGGCATCGCGGCTCGCACTCTTTCGATAAACTCCGGCGTCACCACCAGCGGCTGCAAGTCCGGTTCGGGGAAGTAACGATAGTCATGCGCCTCTTCCTTCGACCGCATCACGCGCGTCTCACCGGCGCGGTCGTCCCACAATCGCGTCTCCTGCGTGACGCGGCCACCGCTCTCGATCAATTTAATTTGTCGATCAATCTCATACTCGATGGCGCGCTGCATAAATCGCACCGAGTTGAGGTTTTTCAATTCGACTTTAGTGCCGAACTGTTCTTCCGATTTGCGCCGCACCGAGACGTTGGCCTCGCAGCGCAGGTTGCCTTTTTCCATGTCGGCGTCCGACGCGCCGACCCATTGCAGCGCGCGGCGGACATGGTTGACGTAGTCGTAAGCTTCCCACGACGAGCGGAAGTCAGGTTCGGTGACGATCTCCGCGAGCGGCGTGCCGGCGCGGTTGAGGTCGACGTAAGAGTAGCGGTCAGTGTCGGGCAAACCTTCGTGGACATTCTTCCCGGCGTCTTCTTCGAGGTGCATTCGCGTGATGCGAACCGTCATCGGACGCCACTCACGGACGTGCCCCGCCTCATCGCGCGTCGCGGTCATCACCTCCAGCACGCCGCGCTCGGAGAACGGGCGGTCGAATTGCGAAATCTGATACCCCTTCGGCAAGTCGGGATAGAAATAGTTCTTCCGCGAGAAGACTGACTCCTCGTTGATGTGCAGCGCGAGCGACAGCGCCGCCCGCGCGCCGAGGTCGACCACACGATTATTCAGAACAGGCAGCGCTCCCGGCAAACCGAGGCAGACAGGGCATGTGTTCGCGTTCGGCTCGTCGCCGAAACTCGTCGCGCAACCGCAAAAGATTTTCGTCTCCGTACTCAGTTGCGCATGAATCTCCAGACCGATGACGGCCTCCCAGTCTTCTCTCATACTTTCGTGAATTCAAAAGCCAGGTAAATGCGTCAGGCGAATGTTAGTCAGAAATGCTCGATTCCGACTATCTGGCTTCAATCATCTGACCTCTGACTTGATGACTCCTTATTATTTATTCTTCGCGTAATGAACGCCGAGTATACCATCCGCTATTCTGGCCGCTCAATAGATATACCTTTTTCGATTCCGAACTTGATTCTGCTCAGGCCGACGTTGCCCGCCGCGTCCCCGGTCGCTTAAGATACCGCGCGTCAATGATTCCAATCATACCGCGCGCTTTGAGAAGGGAGTTGTTTTGGACGGCCTTCGATTCCGCGTGTCATAGGAGAAAAGAACCGTCATGATTAAAACCGTCGAGTGGACGGATGAAGGCGTGCGCATGATCGACCAGCGTTTGCTGCCAACCGAAGAAAAGTATTTGATGCTGCGCTCGTGCGACGAAGTGGCAGAAGCGATTAAGGCGATGGCCGTGCGCGGCGCGCCCGCGATTGGCGTCGCCGCCGCGATGGGTATCGCGCTGGGGACGCGGCAAGCCGTCGGTACGTCGGCGGTTGACCTTGAAGATGATTTCAACTTTATGTGCGAGACAATGAGCCGAACGCGCCCGACCGCCGTCAACCTCTTCTGGGCGATTGAGCGGATGCGCGACGCATTTCGCCGCGCGCGCGCTACGACCTCTGATACGGAAGAAATTAAGCTGCATCTGATCGAAGAGGCGCGGGCGATTCACCGCGAGGACATCGCGTCCAATCGCGCGCTTGGTCACTTCGGCAGCGAATTGATACCCGACGGAGCGACGGTGCTGACACACTGCAACGCGGGCGCGCTCGCCACGGCGGGCGACTACGGGACGGCCCTCGGCGTCATCCGCGCCGCGCGCGACGCGGGCAAGCGTGTGGCCGTCCTTGCCGACGAGACGCGCCCATTTCTTCAAGGCTCGCGGCTGACCGCCTGGGAACTGGAAAAAGACAACATCCCGGTGACCGTCATCACCGACAATATGGCCGGCCACGTGATGAAGCAGGGCCAGGTTGATGTTGTGGTCGTCGGTGCCGACCGCATCGCCGCCAACGGCGACACCGCGAACAAGATCGGGACATATATGGTCGCCGTACTCGCCCGTCAACATGACATCCCGTTCTACGTCGCCGCGCCCGTCTCGACGGTTGACCTCGACATCCCTTCCGGCGAACAGATTCCCATTGAGGAGCGCGACGCACGAGAGGTGACTCACATCCGCGACCAGCGACTCTCGCCCGAAGGCGTCGCCGTTCAGAACCCGGCATTCGATGTCACTCCCAACGAGTTCATCGCCGCGATCATCACCGACCGGGGTGTGGCACGCGCGCCCTACATTGACAGTCTGCGGACGTTGGTCAGAAGCGTCACGCCAAAGATTAAATGAGCATCAGGGCACAAGCATTTCGGCATCGAGGCGAAAGAGTTCCCATCTGATACATTTGCTTTTTCATTTGCCTTACACATCGTGTCTATTCAGGCAAAAAATTGGCAGTAACATACTTGGCTCACCCGCCTCCCGTTCGGGGAAGGCGAGCTTTTTTGTACAATAATGCCTCACGTTTTAGGAGAAGCTTTAGCGAGGAGAACTTTATGTCAGAAGAGAACAAGGCGCTCATCAACCGCTTCATCGAGGAAGTCTTGAACAACAAGAACCTAGCCGTTGCGGACGAGATCGTGCCCGGTGGCTTCGTCGAACTCGACCTTCTGCCCGGACAACAACCGGGGCGCGAGGGTCTCAAACAAATTCTCGCGGTGATCTTCGCCGCCTTCCCCGACTACAAGTGGACCACTGAGGAACAGATCGCCGAAGGTGACAAGGTCGTGACCCGCTTCACGTGGCGCGGCACCCACCGGGGCAATTTCATGGGCATATCGCCTACCGGTAGGCAGGTAACTGTGAAGGGAGTAGTAATTGACCGCGTAGTTGATGGCGAATGGAAGGACAGCCGCATACTGATGGACGACTTAGGGCTGATGCGACAGTTAGGCGTCGTCCCCGCGCCATAACGGCACAAATTCGGGTTCCACAAGCTAACCTTTTCGATCAGTCAATAAGGGTTCCCGTACATAGTGAGCCAAATATGTTATTGCCAAAAGTTTTTCGGTATTAGGGTTAACTGAAAGTAGCGTCATGACTGGCTTTCACATTTGCCTTTTACCTTGTAACTTTTGCCTTACCGCTTACCTGCGGTGAATTGATCCGAGGAGTTAATGTTGTTGGGCGGGCAATGGTCCAAGAACTGCAATCGATTCTGATCCAACCATCTTGACTGTCATATTTCCGGCGCGTGGCAAATCGTCTCACTTCGACGGCGGCTGTCCGGCGAAGCGACTGTTCTTCCACCAGTCGAGCGTCGCGCGTAATCCTTCCTCCAACTCGACGCGCGGCTCGTAGCCTAAAATTTCACGGGCCTGTGTGATGTCGGCGAGACTGTGTTTGACATCGCCGACGCGCGGCTCGCGGTATTCGGCGGCGGCCTCGGCACTGCCAATAATCTTTTTCAGCGTGCCCAACAATTCGTTCAGCGTGACGCGCTGGCCGTTGGCGATGTTGAAGACTTGTCCGATGCCGCGCGTCGTTTCGGCGGCGCGCAGGTTGGCGTCGACGACGTTGGCAACGTAGGTGAAATCTCGCGACTGTTCGCCATCGCCGAAGATAACGGGGCGCTGCCCGGTCATCAGGGCGTCAATAAACCGCGAGATCACGCCGGAGTATTGCGAACTCGGGTCCTGCCGCGGCCCGAAGACATTGAAGTAGCGCAGGCAGACGGTCTCGAAGTCGTATGAGCGCGTCCAGACCTGGCAGTAATACTCGCCGACGAGTTTGGCGACGGCGTAGGGCGAGAGCGGGTCGGGACGCATCTCTTCCACCTTCGGCAACGTCGGCTGGTCGCCGTAAGCGGCGCTTGAAGCCGCGTAGACGAGCCGTCGCACCTTCGCTTCGCGCGCGGCGAGCAGGAGCGCGAACGTTCCTTCGACGCACGCCAGATGCGTCTCGCGCGGGTTTTCGACGGAGCGCGGGACGGATGGAATCGCGGCTTCGTGAAAGATGACTTCAACGCCGTCAACGGCTTTTTTGAGCGCCGCGGCGTCTGTCAAACTCCCACGGACGAAATCCACGTCGCCGCCAATCTCTTCCAGATTCTCGACGTAGCCGGTCGAGAGGTCATCTAGGACGCGGACACGCGCGCCACTCCTGGCAAGTGTCGCGGCGATGTGTGACCCGATAAAACCCGCGCCGCCGGTGACCAGAACAGTTCCTGTAAGAGCCATAAGAAATTTTCGATGTTTGATTTTGAAAGCGGGCGCAATTTTGGTTTTAGATTCGTCTCAAACGAGCTTGAAGTTGCTAATCTAAAATCAAAATCGCAAATAGTTTTATCGGCCAACGCCGACATATTCGAAGCCGAGTTCGCGCATCGCGGCCGGTTCGTAGATGTTTCGCAAGTCGGCGATCTTAGGCGTGCGCATCAGGCCACGAATGCGCTCCATGTTGAGCGCGCGGAACTGATTCCACTCCGTCATGAACACCAGTACGTCGGCCTTTTCGACAGCGGCGTACTCATCCTTAGCATACTCAATGTTCGGCAGAATAAGCTGCGATTGCGGGATGGCGACCGGGTCATAGGCCCGTACTATCGCCCCTTTCTCAAGCAGTTCCTTGATGATGTCAACCGACGGTGCCTCCCTCATGTCGTCCGTCTCCGGTTTGAAAGAAAGGCCCAGCATCGCGACGACCTTGCCAGACAAGTCGCCGACGAGTCGCTCGATCTTCGGAACCATCGCCGCGCGCTGACGCCGGTTGACTTCGATCACCGCGTCGACGATTAACGAGTCGGCATCGAAAGCCTTGGCGACGGAGGCGAGCGCCTGCGTGTCTTTCGGAAAGCACGACCCGCCGAAGCCCGGCCCCGGATGAAGGAATTTTCTGCCGATGCGGTTATCCATCCCGATAGCCCGCGCCACGTCATGAACGTCACAGCCGATCTTGTCGCATAGTTGGGCGATTTCATTAATGAAAGAGATTTTAGTGGCGAGGAAAGCGTTCGCGGCATATTTAGTTAACTCTGCCGCTTCGACGGAGGTGACGACAAACGGCGTCTCGATCAGATAAAGCGGGCGGTACAGATCGCGCATGATGGCGATGGCCTCTTCATCGCAACTGCCGATCACGACACGGTCGGGGCGCATAAAGTCGTCAATCGCCGCCCCCTCCCTTAAAAATTCCGGGTTCGACACAATGCCGAAATTGGTGTGTCGAATCTGATGCTCGCGAATGATTCGCCGCAGGCGCTCGCCAGTGCCGACCGGGACTGTCGATTTGGTGACAAGCACTTTATAGCCGTTCATATGTTTGGCGACGGTGCGCGCCGCCTCTTCCACATACTGCATGTCGGCTGAACCATCCTCGCGCGGTGGAGTGCCGACCGCGAGAAAGATGACGAGCGATTGTTCGACTGCCTCGCGCAATTCAGTGGTAAAGCGGAGTCGCCCGGCCTGAACGTTCTTCAAGACAATTTGATCGAGGCCGGGTTCATAGATCGGCATCACTCCTTCGTTGAGGCGCGCGATTTTCTCAGCATTAACATCCACACATGTGACGTTCACGCCAAACTCGGCGAAGCAGGCCCCGGTGACCAGACCGACGTAGCCAGTCCCAATAACAGCAATGTGCATTCGCTTAGACTAACCTTTCACCGTCAATAATTATGAGTGCAGACAAAAACTTGCGGGTCACGCGCTTTTAACGTCGCGTGACCCGCAAGATGATAGTCTCAATAGACTATGAAATCCAGCCTGTGCGACCAGCCGACACAAGCCCCACACTTGAATTGTGGCGGGGATTAACGGCTCGGGCTGATAACAATTGGTGAGCCGCCGAATTGGAACTCATCATCGCTGGAAGCCGCGATGATGGCCGCCGCGATGGCACCACCCGCAGCCAACAGCAAGGCCGCCAGTGCGCCGCCGCCGATGCCCTTCATACCCGGCGTCGCTAAGCGTGTGCAGCGCGTGCCCGGAGCGGCCTGACCTGCCGTGTCCTGGTTGCCAGCGGTAATCTGCTTGGCGGTAGTGCCCGCGCGCAGTTCAACGCGCCCGGTCTGTGTGTTAATGACCGTGTTGCCGCACTCGACGTCAACAAGGAACACATTCGGTTGACTGCTGTCGGCAATCGCCGAACCGTCTTTAGTGGTCACGTTGGCGGTCACACCGGAAGGCGTCGAAAGGCGGACGCGACCGGCGTCGAGTGAACCCGCAATGCTTGCGTCTGTAAAATTTATTTTAAGGCTTGAGTTCGGCAAAAGTTCAACCCGACCCAATTTGCCGAGGCTAACGACGGCGCTCGAATTCTGCGCTGTGGTGATGGTGCTATCCGAGAAAACGGTGGCACCGGAAATGGCCTTTGCGCCATTGACGGAGACTTCGCCGACAACTGACAGGTCGCCCGAAGGCCCTGTCTGTCCCTGCGCCGCCAGCGAAACCATCGAGTACGTGCTCAAGATGGCAAACGCGAGGGTCAACGCGATGGGCGTTCGGCTCCAAGTTCTGCTGATCATTACTTCTCCTCCCGTAAGTGAAACATTCAAAATTGAGAGAGCGCGCCGCAAATCTTTTTAATAAAGACTTGCTTTGGAGACGATTTGTTTGTTTATCTCGCCAACCCGTCTCAAGGATTCATAGCCCCGTACGGACCATCTCATTCGGAAAAACTTTGGCATGAGCGTCTACGGTGGGCTTCAATAGACCCCGCCTTTTTACACCAAAGGCTGAGCCGTGTCAACAAACATTTACTTAAAACCGTTGATTTGCGCGGCATTTTTCGTGGCAAAAAGGCGGCGCGAACTGCATTCAACCGCACACTTATCGCCTTCTATGGACGACGCTCAAAAAGATACGCGCAATCAATCAGACGCCCTCCCTTACCGTCGTCTGCCGCGAACTGGGGACGGCGGCGCTCGCCCCGACTGTTGACGGAGTGGCTCCAAATGGCCGCTCCGGCAAATTCGCCGCGTTTATTCAAAGCGTAAAAGTTGACGTCGATGTTCTTCAATTTCCCCTGGTCGTTGCCATAGCGGGCGGCGATCAGCTTCAGTGCTTCGAGGCACGCCTGTTCGGGCGACATCCCGCGCTTCATATACTCGACGACGCTGCGTGCGCCGTTGATATAAATAACCTCTTCGCCCCGCCCCGTCGACCCCGCCGCCCCGACCTCGTTATCAACGTACAGCCCGCAACCGATCAGCGGCGAATCACCCACCCGTCCCGGAATCTTCCACGCCAGACCGCTCGTCGTCGTCACGCCGCTGATGTCGAAAGCACCATCGAGCGCCAGGCAGTTAATGGTTCCGGTCGGTGGTTTAGCGGCTACCTCAGCGGCCCACGCCAGGATGTCGTCGCGCCGACGGTCGTCTCCGCGAGCGTATTCTTCGGCGAGTCTGAAGGTCGCGCGCCGTTGATCGGCGGTCAACTTCTTCTGCCCGGCGGGCGAGGCCGGCGCTGGGGCGTTCAGGCTCGGTCCCCACTTGTCGGTGTCCGACAAACCCTCTTTCCAACGCAGCCACGCGATACGTGATTCTTCGGTCAGCAGATTGACGTCTTCAAATCCATGCGCGTTGGCGAAATCGCGCGCACCCTGGCCGACAATCAAAATATGATCGGTTCGCTCAAGCACCGCGCGCGCAACTTTCGATGGCGTGCGCACACCACGTAATGCCGCCACCGCCCCGGCCCGGCGCGTCGGCCCGTGCATCACGCTCGCGTCCAACTCGACATCGCCGCGCTCGTTGGGCAGCCCGCCGTAACCGACCGAGTTATCTTTCGGATCAAGCTCGACTATCTCCACGCCGGCCACTACCGCGTCGAGCGTGTCGCCGCCGCCGCGCATCACCTCGACGGCCTTCGTGACCGCTGCGACGCCGTTGCCGCTGGCAATCGCGAGCGGAGGGACGGCCCGCCGCTGCCCCGCCGCTGCTTCGTTCTGTTGATGCAATTCGCTGTTTGCGGCGCCGGCGGCTACGACACTCCCCGCGCCGAGGGCGACCGCGCCCACACCGGCGGCGGCTGTAGTGCCGAGGAATCTGCGACGACTTTCGTCTGTGGGCATTCGATTTATCTTTAGAGTGATTGGGCGAAAGTTTGTTTGAGCGATGCGTCTCGCTCCGGAAAAGCGGGCGCATCGTACCAGAAGGCTTCGCGCGCCCGCAATCAGTTTGTCCGAACTATCGTAACGCTTCAGTTACTGTGGGAGGAAGCACAGACTTTAGTCTGTGGATGCCGCCATATCACAGACTTTAGTCTGTGATATTTTCTCCGCCATCTCTCACCGAGGGATTACGAACCGCCGCCCGCGTGGGTCGGCCATCATCGCCCACGTCGATGTGGATAAGGCTTCATCGATGTCTGGCCTCTTGATTCAGAGCCGGCGTGCTTCGCACCAGACGCGCGGGGCGGCGCGGAGTTTGGCCCCGAATGAGAGGTGTGCGCGGCGCGTGAAGACATCGTAATCGGCGCGCTCGATCTCGTTCAGGATGCGCCCGTAGAGACGCGCCGCGAGGAGGACGGTGAATCTTGTGTCACGCTCAAGCAGCGGGATTCCCTTCTCGGCTTCACTGTAAAAACCGCGCGCCCGCGCGACTTCAAATGCCATCAACGCGCGGAACCGTTCATTCACTTCGCCCCGTGCCAATTCATCCTCCGTGACACCGAAACGCACGAGGTCTTCGCGCGGCAGGTAGATGCGTCCGAGCGCCAGGTCTTCGCCGACATCGCGGAGAATGTTCGTCAACTGCATGGCGATGCCGAGGTCTTCGGCGTATTTCAGCGTGACCGACTCGCGATAGCCGAAAATCTCCGACGACATCAATCCGACCACCGACGCGACGCGATAGCAATAGACGCGCAGTTCGTCCCACGTTTCGTACCTCTTTTGCAACGTGTCCATCAGCACGCCGCGCATCAGTTCGAGCGGCAACTCCGGTTTGATCCGGTAGTGCGCCAGCATGTCGCGCCATGCGATCAGCACCGGCGACGTGCCGCCCGATCCTCCCCGGTAAACCTCATCGAGATCGGTGCGCCAGCGGTCGACCGCCACGCGCGCTCCCTGCTCGTCGCTCACCGTCAACTCGTCAACCTCGTCGTCGACGTGGCGGCACAGCGCGTAGATGGCATAGATGGCACGTCGTTTTTCGCGCGGCAGGAACTGCGCACAGAAGTAAAAGCTTTTGGCGTGGATGCGCGTCGTTCGGCGGCAGTACTCATAAGCGCGCTCGACCTCAGGGGCATGTCGGGCGGATTTAGTTATGACAGAAGTTTCTACGCGAAGAGACATGTGATGGAGTAATGGCTCAATAACAGAAGTTGTTAGTACCGCCTGCGATAGTGCAACGGGGGATGAGTTTTAAGGTTTGAGCTGAAAACCGAAAACTCAAAACTGTTTCCTTGTGCCTTGCTATTTATGCTTCGCGGCCAGCGATGTAGTCAGCCATCTCGCAGAGCACGAGCGCCGGTCGAGTCCGTCCGAACTCGGCGAGCAACGCGCCCTTCGCCCGGTCGAGCATCCGCGTGAGGTGAAGCTTCGCCCCCCGTGGGCCACACTCAATCGCCAGCGTCGCCGCGCGTCCTCCGACGACAAACGATGCATCCTCCGCCAGATCAATCACGTCATCGCTAATTTGATATGCCTGGCCGAGTAATTCGGCGAACCGCGACAATGCCGCGAGTTGACGCGAATCGGCCCCGGAAAGAATAGCGCCGAGCCGTAGCGACAGACGCATCAGCGCAGAGGTTTTAAGATTCCGGACAACATCGCCATCGTCACGCACCGCCGCACCGGAAAGGTCGACGGTCTGACCGGTGACCATCCCGTTGGTGCCGATGCAGGCGACCAGTTCGGCGTGGGCTTGAATGCTCTGTCGCCGGGTCGCGTGGCGGTGTTCAAACACCAAACCATAAGATGTGTTCAAGAGAGCCAGTGCGACCAGCACCGCGAGGCTTTCGCTGTAACGCAGGTGCAGCGCTTCGAGGCCGCGCCGCTCGCTGGCGTTGTCCATACACGGAAGGTCGTCGAAGATGAGCGAGCTCGTATGCACATACTCGACCGCGGTCGCAGCGCTTAACACTTCGCCGGCGTCGCCGCCAACCAACTCCGCGCCAAGCAACGTCATCACCGGACGTAGTCTCTTGCCGCCGGGGAACAGCGCGTAGCACAGTGCTTCGTTAAAGCTTCTGTCGACGTCCGCCGGGGCCAACGGCAAATGGCTCATCAGCGCACGCTCCATCTCCGTGCGCGCGCCGCCCACATACTCCCATAACCCGATACAAGCTTCTGGCGTTTGTGTACTCACGACCGTAACGAGAAAACTACCGTGAAAGCTGAGGTAGTGGATAAGTGCCGACAGATAGCCGGGTCAACTGAGACAGTACCGCCTGCGGTAGCGGGCGGGTTTTCCCCC
>JALZJL010000061.1 GCA_030859785.1 Acidobacteriota bacterium | reverse complement strand
GGCGCAGAGGCTTATTCTCAACTGAGACTTCGAGGCGTCCGTTGCTCATCTTCGTCTCGCGGCGAAACACTAAGCGGTTTTCTTCAATCGCGACGAGTAGTCCGTTGAAGAAAGATTCGCCCGGATGGACGACATAAGAGAGTTTGATCGGCGTCGCTTCGACCATCGCGGAGGGGCCGCGCGGGGTGCGAAAGATACCGATCACTTGCAGTTCTTCCAACAGCAACGCGGTCGTTGGCTTCGGCGCGATTCGTTGGGCGTTCATCGCCGCCGCCTTTTGAGCTTTGAACTGTGCGATGCGTTCCTGGATGCTCGGAGCCGGAAGTTGCACCGGCACTACCACGGCTTTCTTGACGGCCTTACGTTTGACCGGTGGCCGGTACTTCATGAACGGGTCACGCTGTGTGCCTTGGTAGGATGTATTCGGCTCTTGCGCCCGCGCTGCCGTGCCTGCACCGCTGAAGCCGACGGCACACAGAGCGACGCAGCCGAGTATCATGGAACGTGCAAATTTTTCGTATCTCATCGTGGTCCTTTCCCGCGCCTCGTCGTGCACCCCTCGTGCCATCGACGGATTAATCAGTGGTTAGTGGATTTTGGGCCGGGGTTGTAATTAAAGAGTGTTTCAAAAAGACGTCGTACCAGACGCCACATGGAGCGGCACTACTACTACTACTGCTCGCCGGGGTTACGGCTTGGCGACCGCCGGAGTCGCTTTGGCAGCCGGAGTTGTCGCCGTCAGTTTGGCAGCACTCACCAATTTTTCCGGTGAAGCGTAGTAAGCCGTCAGGATGAACTGACTGTCGATGGATCTTCCCGTGCGTTGGTCAGGAGACTGTTTGATCTTGAAGTCGGAGATTGAGACGATCCGCTGGTAGGCCGCCATCTGTGCGAAGAACACGCCGAGTTTATTGTAAGAGCCGCTGACTTCGACCTCGATTGGCTTCCCGGAGTAGTGGTCCTGCTGGATGTCCTCCCTGGGCGTGAATCGCCGCAATGAGAGTTGACCGCGCGCACGGTCCTGTACGCCCTGCAGAACAATCGTCAACTCGCGCTGCTCCGGCAGCAACGCCTTGACCTCGTCGTAATCCTGCTGGGCGCGGACGAGCGCGACCTTAAACTCGCTAAGACGCTGCGAAGCGATCTGAGCGCGGGCGTTGGCCTGTACCAGTCCGGCGACTTTCTCATCGGTCTCCCGTGTCTGCGCGCGTGTGTCCTTCGTCACCAGATACCAGAAGCCGGCGTAGAGCACCAACGCGAGGGCGCCGAAGACGGCCAGTTGGATGTGCCACGGCTTTTCCTGCAACGTGTTGAGTTTCAGCATATCGTAAAGATTCCTTGAGGCGTCGGTCATTACCCGCCCTTAGTGATTAGTTTCGGGCGACCTGGCTGGCGGGCGTGGTCGCGGCGCTTGCATCCGCACGCGGCTGGGCGCGGGTCGCCGGAACAGCAGTCGCTGCCGGGGCGGTGCCGGGCAGGTTCGCGCCCGGTTCGGTGTACTTGCACTTAATCTTAAACGTCACCGTCTCCGGCTTCGGCGCAGTGGCATCAGCCCCGCTGGCATAATCCGCCGGATTGACGTCCATCGGTTTGCGCGCGATCTCGATATTGACGTTCGAAAAAAGCCCCGAAGAAAATTCAAGGCTGCGACCGAACTGCGTCACAGCGGCCTCGTTCGGCGAGTTGCCGTCGATGATCAGTTCGCCGCTCTTCTGCTCGATATTATCGAGGCGGAAATCGGCGATAGCCGGTAACCGCCCGTTAACCGCCGACAGCACGGCGACCGGACCTTGCTGCGAAGCGCGCAGTTTCTTGATCGCATCAATGCGCGCCAGGATGTCTGTGATCTTCTTTTCGAGTTCGGCCTGCTCTTTATTGACGGCCTCCATTTGCACCTTGATCTGCTCCTGCCGCTGTAGTTCGGCCAACGCCGCAGCGTGCGCGGAGTTGGCGCTGAACCAATCGAAGGCGATGCCGACCGCCAACAGTGCGCCGACCGCGAAGGCCAGCATCAACATGCGATTCCGCGGGTTAGTGACCCGTGCCTCGACCGCCCCGTGGGAAACTCTGTCGGTGACTGAGTCCAGTAAATTAATCTTAATCATTTAAGCATCAACTCCTCTCAGCGCGAGGCCGACCGCGACGGCCATCAACGGCATCATGTCCTGCACGAAGGCAGCGTCGAAACGTTTCGGGTCGACTTTAATGCGTCGGAACGGGTCGAAGGCCTCGACCACAATCTCGAGTCGATTTGCCAGGCGTTGGGGCAGCACTTTGAGTTTCGAGCAGCCACCCGAGATCAGGATTTTTTGCACCGCGGTGTTGCCCTCTTCCGCGGTCGAGCGGTAAAAATCAAAAGTCTTTTCAATCTCCAGCGCCAGCATGTCAGAGACAGTTTCGAAGGATGCCTCGAAATCATGCTCTCCCACTTCAGCCGGCGCCGGCGCGCCGCGTTTTACCGCCTCCGCCTGCTCGTACGTCAAGCCGAGTTCCTTCTGCAAGAGCGCGGTGTATTTATTCCCTCCGGAAGAGACGTCGCGCGTGAAGATGCTCTTCGTGCCCCGCAAAATATTGATATTCATTTTAGAGGCCCCGATATTAAGCAGCGCGACCAGTTGATCGTCAGTCGGTTGGTAATTCATCTCGTAGCAGTTTTGCAGCGCGAAAGCGTCGACATCGATGATCACGGGTTGCTTCCCGGCGAGTTGCACCGCCTGCTTTAAATTGGCGACGAAGTCGCGCTTGCAGGCCGCCATCAGGACGTGTAGCGAGTCTCCGTCCGAGCCGAGCACCTGGTAATCCAAACTGACATCGGAAATCTCAAAAGGGATGTGCTCTTCAGCATGCCAGTCGATTGAATCTTCCAACTCCTTCCGGCTCATCTGCGGCACAGTAATGTTTTTGACGATCACCGAACCGCCGCTCACGCCGGCCGCGACGCGCTCGGTTTTGATCTGATTGGTGCTGAAAATCGACGCGATGACGTGTGACACGTCGTTGAATTCCATGATCTGTCCGTCAACCACCGTGTCCGGCTGAAGCAACTCCAGACCGAGGTGGGCGAGTGAGAGGTTGCCCAATTCGCCTTGCAGTTCGACGGCTTTCACC
Source organism: Acidobacteriota bacterium (assembly GCA_030859785.1). Lineage (GTDB taxonomy): Bacteria > Acidobacteriota > Blastocatellia > Pyrinomonadales > Pyrinomonadaceae > JACDEG01. The sequence goes on along the minus strand of JALZJL010000061.1, from coordinate 31,355 downwards.
GAGCATGAGCCGATGTCCAGACCGACCAAATTCTGTTTTCTACTTTTTCCAAACATAGGTTAATTGTTCCTTGCGAGTCGTCCGATTCGCCGACGGTTTTCTCGCCGCAAGCGGTCGCGGACACGACGGACTCTGAAACGCGCCGGGCGCACGTGGGCAGGCTTTAATTCGTTCGGTTCTAGGGGTTTCATATGGCTTGGGGAGAGGTCGGTGCGTGCTTACTCACCGGGGGTTGCTCAACACGTCCACTGCTTCAGCAGAGGGTCGCGTGGCATGGCTTTCAATTAACGCGCCGCTTGAAATTAGGTGATGGATGATTGGAAGAAGTAGGTGGCAGGAGCGCGCCGCGTACGAATCAGCACTTGCGGTCACGCGGCAACCGTCTCTCCTTCGGCAACCTGGCTGAGTCGAAACCGAGCTTACGTTCGGTTTCGACCCCCTTTAGGCTTTGCGACCCCCGCTCACACGAGGTGTGCCTTTATCGTTGAGTTTCAATAGATGCGATGACGAGACTTCGATTCACCGGGTTCTGCCGGCTACTCGAAAATCCCGGTCGTTGCCCTCTTGTCTGCATCTATCCTCGTCTGGAAACTAACAATCGGTTAGTACCAATCGACGCGGCAACTATAACAGCCCATCGCAATTCGTGTCAAATAATATTTTTGCTGTTTAAACGATGATGATTCTGTATTTACACCCTTTGAGATGCGCACTCTGGAACAGTTTCCGGAGTCCTAACAGGGTTTTTGACGGATTTAATGGATGGGTCACGAATAACTCTCTGGGCCGAGTTTGCGGCGCGGGCGTCATCATCTCTCACATGCCCAAACATCAGAGCGTGGCTTCCTTGCCTGTGCAGCGCTACCGACGATAGGATGCGTAGAGTATGGGCATCATCAAGAAGTTGCTGCTGGTCACGACGACGCTCATTGTCACGCTCATTATCATTGGTGGCGGATGGCTGTGGTGGAATCGCCCGCAGCAGGTAGACATGTCGGGTTATGTTCCAGCCGATTCAATCGTGTTCATCGAAGCGAACAGTTTACCTGACATCGTCGAAGGGTTTCGCTCGACGGATGCCTGGCGCTCACTCGCGCCATTGGTCGCAGATGAAAACAACCTGAAGCGCGCGGGGTGGCTGAGCAAGCTTGTCTGGTGGACCGGAATCGGGCCGGCGGAGGCTGTCGTTCTGTCGCGTGCTCAGGTGGCCGTGACCGTGATTGGGTTTGAAGCCAATGAAGGCGACGCCACGACCCTCAGAATTGTGCCACGCGCCGCCCTTGTCGCTGAGACTCACACCGGCGAGGCGCGCGTCCGTGCGGCGGTCGAAAAACTTGTCGGTGACTTTGCGCATCGCGCCTACCGCGCACCACGAATCGAGCGTCAAGACGTGAATGGCACCAGCTTCGTGACGTGGAGTGCTCCGGGCGAACCGCGGCGGAAGATTGTCGCCGCCGTCTCAGAGAGCGTCGCCATCATCGGCAATGATGAAGCGGTTGTGGAATCATGCCTCGCCGCTCGACATGGCGAGCGACCGACGCTGATCGGCAATCCTCAACTAGCCGACGCGCGCGCGCGCCTTTCAGCCGGAGACGCTCTGGCTTTCGGTTTCGTGTCTGAAGGGAATGCCGCCAAACTCCTTGAGGTCGCGGTGCTGCCGTACGTCGGCCAGCTCTCTTCCAACCAGCAGATTCAAAGTGGCGCGGCGAGCCTGTTGCCGCAACTCTCAAACAAAATTTTAGGCGCCGCTGGCTGGAGCGCGCGTGTCACCAATGGGCGGATGGAAGATCGGTATTTCATCACATTGCGCAACGGCCTCGCGCCACGCCTGCGCGAAGCGCTGGTTGCGTCGGACGCCGCCGTGCCGACGCCCGCCGCCAAACTTTTGCCTGCCGACTCACGGCAAGTCACGCAATATCGCTATCAAGAACCGGAGGCTGCATGGCGCGGCTTTAATGCTGCCATCGCTTCACAGCTTGACGCACTGAGCGCCCCTTTCGTGAGCGTCATGCTCGACGAGGCTTTAAAACCCTACGGCATCGAGGCGCCGCGTAGTTTTCTTCGCGCGACGAAGGCACCCATCACGACGGCGCGGCTCGGCCAGGAACCGGGCGGTACGGTTTTGATTGTCGCCGTAAAGGATCAGCCAGCACTCCGTGAGCAAGTGCGTAAGCGGCTCGGCAACTCTGCGCGCCGGACTCAGGTGGGTGAAGCGGAGATGTTTGTTTCCGATAAACCGGAGCGCGGCGCCGCCAGTTACGTCGCGGAGCACCTCATTATGGGCAGTGAAGAAAGCGTGCGCCGCTGTCTCGAAGCGTCGGCTAGTCACCAGACGCTCGACACTGTCGAGGGTTTTATGCGAGCTGTCAAATTGATACCCGCTGGGTCGCCTGCTGGCGTCCTGACGTTTAACTTCGAAGACGAGTCAATTAACTCTTTCGTTTCGTACCTTGCCGCCGCATCACGCCGGAATGGTGCGGTCACAAATCATAACGGGTTTCGGAAGAGACTTGAGCGAGAGAGTTTCGCGGTCACGTTGACGGAGTTAAAAGAGGATGGATTTATGCGGCAGACCTTCTCAGCCTTCGGACAACTCGGCGATGCGGTCGGTCGCTTTGCACCTGAGCGCACCGACGACCGATATACGTCGCGCTAAACTGTTATCTTCGGGTAGTCGAAAGCATGCTCAGAGAGTATGGCGCGATTGTTGACCTGGCCGAACAGCGTTTCGAGGTACGCCGCAAACCGGTGCAGCACGGGTGACAATTCGGCCGGCTTGCGTACCACAGCGATCTCTTCGAAGAAAAGCTCGTAAGACTCCCAATCTTTATACATCAGATAGCGCAATCCTCCTTCACGAAAAGCAGAGAGAGATTCTTCAAGCGCCGCCACCGCTTGGGGGTCGCAATTGCTTTGGGCGCGCTCGACGAATTTTAACTGAGTCCATAAATCGCGGCGAAGGGTGAGTGATTGATCAAGCTTCGTTTGAAAGTTTTGGAACAACAGCTTTCCGTCAACAGTATTGTCAAAAACCTGCGCCAGGGCAACAACCGACTGCTGGAAACAATCGCGGAGGATGCCGTGGGCGTTCTCGACTTTGGCATAGATCAAAGGTAATTGACGCGAGCCACAAAGGTCAGCCAATTCGTACTCAAGCGCCTTGCGCAGTTCTATCCGGATGGCGTACGCGGTGCTGTCCAGGTTGTCGAAAATGCTCGGCTCAATATCCTCTGAACGGAGCGCACGCGCCTCAATCATCGTCAGCAGAGACCGCGTCTCTTGATGTATCAAGGTGAACACGATCAACATCTGTTTAAGTGGTCGGTCGAGTTTCAAAGATGCTTCGATGAATCGCAGTTGATCGAGCAGGTCATTTAGTTTGACGAACACTTCGCGCAAGTCCGCACCGAGAGATTCGGGCTGAACGCGCTCGGTCAGTGTCAACAATTCCGGTCGTACGCTCGATAGAGAGATGCGCCGCGCCGCCCGCACAATCTGTTTGGCATGTTCCGAATGTCTCAACTCGCGGACCAGCATTCGGCCAATGCTCGACCAAGCCTCAAAACTAACGGCCTGCGTTCGGACTAACGTTTGGCACACGACCCCCGCATCCGTCAATGGATCGGCGAGGGACGCCGGTTGAACATGCGCGGCGTCGCTCGCCAGCACATCAGACAAGCGCGCCGACTCATCTCCGTTGATCGAGGCATGGCCCTGGCTCTGACGAAGACCCGGTGCCCCCGCACGAATCAAAGTCGAAAAGAGTTGCAGGCACCGCTGGAGAGACGAATACGCGACAATCATTTCTTCAGTAAAGTCGCGGGTGACTATTTGCGCTCGGTCGTTTGGTGACAGGAATAAATTGCTCACGTCGAAAAAGCTTTCGACCCCGCGCAGCCATAATCCCAACTCGCAGACAGTCGTCTCGATCCGCTCATCTGGTCCCACCTCGACCGTTGCCGTGCTGACAGCTTGACGGTCGCCGGGTGATTCGTTCAATGTTACTTGTTCGCTGAAATTTGTACTGATGTTCAACTCGGCGTACCTTTCTCGGCCGGGACGCGAGAAACATGACAAACACGCCTCACGCGATTTGATTGTAAACACGAATCGCTGTTACCGGCAAAAGGTTCGTCACAAAATTATTTTCCCAAATCGAAAGTTGGAGTGCGGAGACCCGGCCGCGTATCGTTTCTGGTATGCCACAGTTAGCAGACTTGCTGATCGCCACACACAATGTGGGAAAACTTCGAGAACTTGCATCACTTCTTAAAGATGCGCCGGTACGCTTACGAACTTTAGCCGAATTTCCGCAGGTAAGTTCAGTCGAAGAAACCGGTCAGACCTTCGCGGAGAACGCTTCTCTGAAGGCCCGTTTTTATGCAACGGCAACTCAGTGCTGGACACTCGCTGACGACTCGGGACTGATGGTTGATGCACTCGGCGGCGCGCCCGGTGTTTTCTCAGCGCGGCATGCCGGGATCGCGGCGACGGACGGGCAAAGGATCGCGCGCCTGTTATTCGAACTCGAAAGTGTCGGCGCAACGTGTCGGCGCGCACGCTTCATCTGCTGCGTCGCGATCTGCGATCCCGCGACCGGCGAGACATGGATTTTCGATGGCTGTTGCGAAGGTCAGATTTCTGATGTGCCACGCGGAACAAACGGCTTTGGGTACGATGCCGTATTTGTTCCCGATGGATACGAACAGACATTCGGCGAATTGCCGGAAGCAATTAAACAACAGATCAGCCACCGCGCTCGCGCGTTTGGCGCTGCCTATCAATTCATTCGCACACGCTTTCCGCAAATGCCTTGACCAGTTCTCAAACCCGCCATAGAATGCCCAGGCTGTTGGTGGCATTTGGCGATTCGGAAGACTTTGCTTGATGTCGACGGGGTGTAGCACAGCCTGGTAGTGCGCTCGGTTTGGGACCGAGAGGTCGCAGGTTCGAATCCTGCCACCCCGATTACACTTGCCCTCCGCGAAAATCTCTTTTGTCATTATCATCCGAATTTCGGCATACTTCGGAGTAGTCAGGCCCGCGCCGTATGACCCGTGACTATCGCACTTAGGTGGTGACTCGTCCCCTTTTCCTTCTTTCTACCAGCAAACGGGCTTTGGCGTCTGACCGGCACTGAAGTCAAGCAAGACAGCTTTTTTAGCCTGATACTGGAAGATTTGGCTTTTTTTAAGAGACGAGACGCCATTCTGTGTGATATATGTCGTTTTGTTCGTATTTTTCAATTCCGCTGAATCACAGGAGGTAGCAACATCTCGATATGGCGACCAAAGCAGCCAAGAAACGCATGACGCAGTCCGAAGTGCTCAACCACTTCGCCGAGAAATTTGATATGAAACGTTCGCAGGTGAAGGAAATTTTCGATGAATTAGCCACACTGGCGGGCGGTGAAGTGAAAACGAGCGGTGAATTCTCTTTACCGGGCTTCGGTAAATTGGTGCTCTCGGAGCGCAAAGCGCGCGAGGGCCGCAACCCACAGACTGGCGATACGATCCAAATACCGGCCAAAACGACGCTCAAGTTCCGCGTTAGTAAAGGCATGAAAGATACGGTAGTGCCCAAAAAGTAGCTCCGGCTCTTTTATCATCCCCCTTCGAAAGTCTTTTACACGCCGCCTGCGCGTCAGCACGAGCGAGACATCTCGCTTCTGACGCGCAGGCGGCGTCAATTTTATTAACGACTGGTCGTGATCCTCTTTTGCACTGTCTCTCTACTCAAAGAATTAATCCGGACCGCTCTCGGGTCCGGCCATTTTCCCGTCCGGTCAATCAAACAAAACTTTACTTTTCAGAGGATTAAACAAGATTTGCAAGGGTCGATTGAAGCCCGTGCTGCTATGAAAATTTTTCTAGCATTTTTACTCATAATATTTTAATATGCTGAGTTTTATAAGGCCCCAAAACTTACGACCGTGGTTGATGAGCATGTTTAAATCGTGCTTTGGCGGATGTGACCTGTGATGTCACGATCACGCATCCAAGATTGCGTTTCAAACATCTCAAGTTCTGACGCATTAATTTGGTCACGGTCCTAATTTTCAGGGTACTTCACGGAGAGGGCAATTCTTAAGGAGATGAGCAAAGTGAATTTCAACATGACGTTGCCGCTTGATGAGCGGCTTAAATCAATTGATCACATTCAGGCCCGGCGCTATTCCAAGTTAAACGGTACGACGCTCGACATCGCGACTGAAGGCATTCTACGTCATCTGCGGGCTTGCGACCGGATGGACGTCAACCCGGACGTCGCGGCTGTGCGCGAAATCATCGACGATGCGTTGAATGGTCGTCGGGTCTACGCCGAGACGCAGGATGATCATTACGTTGCCGCCTAAGTGAGTGCAGCAACTCGAACTCAATAATAATTATCTAGATAACAGGGCTGCCGGAAATTGAAACCGGCGGCTCTGTTTTTATTTGACACTGCTTCGACCGCGCGCCTCAACCGAGGATTCCTGTGATTCGATGGCGCGTAATCGCCAGCACGCTGAGGGCGTCGGTGATCTCTCCGGCGAGGGTCATCCGCACCGCTTCAGTGAACGGCAACCGGCGCACATGCAGCAGTTCGGTGCCGTCGGGGCGCGGCTCGCCCTGCGTCAGGTCGGTGGCGATGAACCAGATGGCGTACTCGTCACCCACCGAGTTTGAGAGGTAGGCTTCGCCGGCGCGAACCCATTGCCGAGCGTGCAGTCCGGTCTCCTCCTCTAACTCGCGCCGCGCGGCGTCGAGCGGGTCTTCACCCTCGCCACAGCCGCCTTCGGGAATCTCCCACGAATACCGTTTGAGCGGGTAACGATACTGCCCGACCAAGTAGACAAAATCACCGTCCAACGCGAGGACACCAATGGCGATGTTTTTGTAATGCACGACGCCGTAGATTCCGTCCTTCCCGTCAGGTCGCACCACTGCATCCTCGCGGACGCTGATCCAGGGATTGTCATAGATCTGACGCGAAGAGAGTGTGCGCCAGGGGTTCAGCGTTTCATCAATTTCCATGTGCTATGTTCGCCGGGTCTGATGGAGTCTCTGTTTCAAAGGTCAGTTGAGCGACCTTCACAAAATACCGCCCGCGATGATTTTTTTATTCATTGGCAGTTGCGACATTACGCAGCGCGGACTGCTCTTCCATCACGGTCGGCTCCTGAAAGGTCACTTCAGACGGTCGCTCCGCCTGCCGAAACACGTCGAGCAACGCGAGCGTGATCGCGACGACGACAGGCCCGATCACCAAACCAAGAACCCCGAAAACCTGTAGCCCGCCGAGCACCGAGAAGAAGATCAGCAATTCATGCAGATGTGTCCGCTCACCGACCAATTTCGGCCTCAGAAAGTTATCAACCGTCCCGATCACCAGCAGGCCCCAGACGGTGAGCAGCACGGCCTTCAGCCACGCCCCCGTGACCGCCAGGTAGATTGCTGCCGGAACCCACACGATGAATGAACCGGCCATCGGAATCATCGACAGAAACAGCATCACGACGCCCCACAACAGCGGCGACGGAAGCCCCAGCACCCAGAAGGCGAGCGCACCGAGCATGCCCTGAATCGTGGCGATGACCAAGACTCCGTAGACGCTCGCGCCGATCACATCACGAGTGCGCTCGAAAATCTCGTTGGCCTGCGCGCGCTCTAAGGGCAGCACATCACGGAGCGCATTCCTTAACAGTTCGCCGTCACGAAAGAAATAGAACATCGTGAAGATGATGAAAAATACTTGCACCACGACGCCGACCAGCCCACCGACCACGCCGATAGTTCGTCCGGCGATGGCCCCGCTCATGCTTTGCAGCCGCTCGACGAAGAACTGTTGAGAGCGCAGGGGCTCGACATCAATATACTGGCCGAGCCAATTCAGAACGCGACCTGTAATTGGCGAATTCGGGTCGAGCAGGCTTTCAACATTCTGTTGTAGATTCTGTGCGACCTTACCTACTTCGTTGACGACCGCAATCGTGAGCAGCGTCAGCGGCAGCAGGATCGTTACAATCACCAACAGGCAAGACAGCAATGAACTCCAGCCGGGCCTGCCGGTGCGTCGCACGAGGCGACGATGAATCGGATAAAAGACAATCGCCAACACCGCGGCCCACATCAGCACGTCGATAAACGGCTGGATCATCAGCCAGCATAAATAGAATGCGATCAAGGTCGCGGCGAACAGCGCGACCCAGTGTGCCTGGAGTTTTCTCATCTCTTCCCCTCGATTAAAGTTGCGCTCACTCTAACACACCCGTTCAGTCTCGAATCGCACTGTCCAGCCAGGAGTCCAGCCAGGAATCGAGCCGGGAATTTTCGCGGTCCGTGCGGTCTTCGCGGTGGTACAAATGAGGCCGGTTGACGACGACCGGCGACCGCATGCTAACATCACCCGTCGCTTTACAGACACGCTCCCGTAGCTCAGCGGATAGAGCATCTGCCTTCTAAGCAGAGGGCCGCTGGTTCGAGTCCAGCCGGGGGCACTAAGCCATCTTCCAACGCTTGTCAGTCGAGCAACCTGTCCGGTATGATTCGACTTGTTTGATGTCGCCGTCTCTTCACAGCGTTCTACAGTAAACGCTTCCGGGTACACGGATGAAAATGTTAATGACGGTGATCGCTCAGTTGATTTGAACTTAAGATCGTGGCGATAGTAGCTCAGTTGGTTAGAGCGCCGGTCTGTGGCACCGGAGGTCGAGGGTTCAAGACCCTCCTATCGCCCCACCCCTTCTCATTTCTCCATTTCAAATAAGGATGGTCTTCTGCTACCGGAGACTCTCTCTCCAAGCTCTTCACGACGCCCAACCCGGACGTAAACTTCCATCCGCATTACTTCTCAAAATGAATTACCCAATGCTTCCGCAGCGACTGAAACCTTCGATTAAAGCGCTGATGACGTTTTTGGTATTGCTGATTTTTGCCGTCCCCGCGAACGCTCAAGGTGGTGCACGCGGCGCGGTCGAAGGGACGCTGCATGATGTGTCGGGCGCCAGCGTCGAGAAGGCCAAAGTGTCGCTCGTCAACACGCAACAATTAGTTTTGCGCCGGACGGAATCGGACGCGACCGGCCGCTTCAGTTTTGACAATGTAGCTCCGGGCACTTACGAAGTCAGGGTCACCCACCCCGGCTTTAACGACCAAAGCGCGACCACGCTGGTGACGGCGGACGGCGTTGCGGCGAGGGTGTCCCTCGTGTTGGAAGTCGGCTCGCTGGCCGAACAAGTGACGGTCACGGCTGAGACGGGCCAAACCGAAGGCACCGACCGCGTCGCTCAACAAGTCAACGTCATCTCAGAAGACTCGATCATCTCGCGCACCACGGCAGTGCTCGCTCAAGTCGCCGATGAAGAAGTGGGCGTCGCGCTCCAACGCACCAGCCCGACCATCGGCGCGGTCGTGGTGCGTGGGCTGACGGAGGTCGGTGTTTACGTTGACGGCGTGCGCTCCACACAATCGACGCAGCGCGGCGGCATCAACACGTTCTTCAATCTTAACGAACCAAGTTCGTTGCGCTCGGTCGAAATCGTGCGCGGCACCAACAGCGCGCAGTACGGCTCTGACTCACTCGGCGGCACGATCCAACTCATCTCACGCACTCCGGAGATTGGCTTCAACCAGCCGGAACTGCACGGCGAAATCAATTCTTTTTTCACGAGTACCGATCTTTCCTTTGGCGGCAACACGCTTTTGACCTACGGCACGAAGCGCTTCGGACTGCTCGTCAACGTCAACAGCCGCCGCGTCAACACGCTCCGCCCTGGCGGCGGCGTCGACGGCCATGCGGCGGTGACACGATTCCTCGGACTCCCCTCAAACGTCTTTGGAGACCGCCTGGACGACACGGCGTTTACGCAGTACGGCGGCACGCTCCACTTAACCTACGCGCCGCGTGACGATCAACAACTCAACTTGCGCTATCAACGCAGCCAGCAGGATGGTGGCAAACGCTACGACCAACTCCTCGGCGGCGACGGCAACCTCGTCGCCGACCTGCGCAACCTGATGCTCGACTTCTTCTACGCGCGCTACGCGAAGCAGCGTGTCGGCTTCTTCGATAACCTCTCGGCAACATTTTCCTTCAACACCCAGCGTGAAGAGCGCATCAATCAAGGCGGGCAGGGCAACCCGCTCGCTTCGATCACGAACGACCGTGAACGAACCAGCACCTTCGGCTTCAACTTCTACCTCGACAAGCAAATAACCAAAGACAACACCCTTCTGATCGGCGGAGATATCTACCACGACAGTGTGAACGCGCCATCTTTTTCGATTGATCCGGCGACAAGCGCGGTCACACTCGTGCGCCCGCGCGTGCCAAACGGGGCGCGCTACATCCTCGCCGGCTTGTTCGTGCAAGACTCTTACGACATCGTGCCGGAACGCCTGCGCCTGAGCGGGGCATTGCGCTACAACGTCGCTTCGTATCGTGCACGCGCCGCCGATAGCCCACTCGTCGACGGTCGGCCACTATTCCCCGACGACAGCCTGCGCGTTGACGATTTCTCCGGACGCATCGGCGCGGTCGGAACCATCGCTAACGGGATAAACATCACCTTCAATTACAGTCGCGGCTTCCGGGCACCGAACATCACCAGCCTCGGCTCGCTCGGTCTGGTCGGTGTCGGCTTTCAGGTCGCGACGGCGGACCTCGCGAACTTAGGCGCGATTGTCGGTTCGACCGCCGACGACACAGCCGTCTCGACCGGCGTCCCCGTCTCGCCGCTTTCGTCGGAGACTACCAATAACTTCGACCTCAGCTTCCGTCTCCGCAAGGGTCGCGTCCGCACCGATCTGACCGGCTACCTGATTGACTACAACAACGCCATTGTTCGACAGACGCTGATTCTGCCGCCCGGCGCGGTGGGTCTGGTGCTCGGCAGCCAGCGCGTCGAGCGTCAGAACGCGAACGGCGCAGTCTTCGTGCCGCTCTCAACCAGTCCGGTGCTGGTACAGGCGAATTTCAACGCCACACGCTTGCGTGGTCTTGAATACACACTCGATTTGCGCTTGACCGAGTCGCTGAACTTCGGCGGCAATTTCAGCTACGTTCACGCCACAGACAAAGAGACGAATGATCCGCCTAACCTCGGCGGCGCAGGCGTCCCGCCGCCGCTCGGATTCCTGCGCCTGCGTTATCAACCTGCCAACGTTCGCTACTTCGTCGAAACTTATTCGACACTGGCCGGCAGGCAAGACCGTCTCTCGACGCTCGACCTGTCTGATCGGCGCACCGGCGCGACGCGCTCGCGCACTAACATTCAAAACTTTTTTCGGCGCGGCGCGCGTGTGCGCGGACTGATCGGTAACGGTCCTGATGGTCGCCGGGACACGTCCGATGACATCCTGATTCCGACGGGCGAAACACTATCGCAAGTGCAAACCCGCGTGCTCGGTTCCGCGAACTCCGCGCCACTCTTCAACGCCATTCCAGGCTATGGACTAATCAACGTGCGCGGCGGCTTTCGTTTCAACGAACGCCACGAACTCGATTTGGATTTCGAGAACATCGCGGACAAAAGTCACCGCAATCCGGGATGGGGCATCGACGGCCCCGGACGCAGCATCACCACGCGTTACCGGATCAGGTTTTAAGTCGTCTGACGGAAACCCACAGCCTCGACCGCGAAATGCAAACGTCGATCTTTAAATGAATCATCTCGTCGCGGGTCGAGTTTCGTTCAGTGCATCACCTTTAACACATCACGCTTTTGATGGCCGCCGATGGAAATCCTGATTCCCACTTCGCCTTCATTCAATTACCGACGGACGGTGCTCAGTCACGGTTGGTGCGAGTTATCACCGTGCGCGTTCGACGACCAAAGCTGGACGTTGCGGCGCGTCTTGAACGTCGGCGACAAGGCTCTGACTGTTACCATCGACGGGACTGAGGACATGCTGAGAATTCAAACACCGCGACGACTCGGCGTGCGTGCCGCCGAGTCTGTGTCGCGCGACGTGCGCCACATGTTCCGACTCGACGACGACCTGAATGAGTTTTATCGGATGATGAAAGAAGATTCTTCTTTCGCGTGGGTCAGCGCGGCGGGCGCGGGCCGTCTGCTCCGCTCGCCGACCGTCTACGAAGATTTGGTGAAGACACTATGCACCACTAACTGCTCGTGGGCGTTGACGAAGATTATGGTCACGGCGCTGGTGACGAACCTGGGACGCGCCACCAACGACGGGCAACGCGCCTTCCCGACGCCGGAAGCGATGGCCGATGCGCCGGAAAAGTTTTATCGTGACACGGTGCGTTCCGGTTACCGCGCGCCGTACCTGAAAGAGTTGGCCGGGCGCGTCGCATCCGGGTCGCTCAATGTCGAGGTGTGGCTGACGAGCAATCTCTCGACCGCCGAACTCAAGCGCGAGATCAAGCAGGTCAAAGGCGCGGGCGATTATGCGGCGGATAATTTATTGAAGTTACTCGGACGCTATGACGGGCTGGCGCTCGATTCGTGGGTGCGCGCCAAGTTCGCACGCACGCATCATCGCGGGCGGGTCTGCTCGGACGCCAAAATTGCGCGCTACTATTCCCGCTTCAAAACATGGCGCGGCCTCGCCCTGTGGTGCGACATGACACGCGACTGGTTGAACGACGATTCGGCGCTCGCCGCCGAATCGCGCGGCTTCGCGAGCATGACTTAACCGGCAACCCGGTGGGTGATGAACGGCGACGACGCACGGCAAGCATGCCAACGCTCGATTAACGATTCCTCAATCGAGTTCATCAACAAGTTACAGCGTGTTCAACTCGGCATCACGCCCGTCTTCATTACCGAAGAGGGGCAGAGCAGTTCAAGCACGCACACGGCACACAGTGGAGTGCGTGCTTTGCAAACTTTGCGACCATGCGCGATCAGCAGATGCGAAAAATCGATCCAACCCGTTTTCGGCACGAGCGTCATCAAGTCACGCTCGATTTTCTCAGGCTGTTTCTGTTCGCTGAGTGCCAGTCGTCCGGCGAGTCGCGCGACGTGCGTATCGACGACCACGCCCGATGCGATTCCGAAAGCGTTGCCGAGCACCACGTTCGCCGTCTTGCGCGCGACGCCTGGCAGTTGCAGCAGTTGTTCGAGGTCTCCAGGCACGCGCCCGTCATGTTGCTCGCTGATGATGCGGCACGCTCCCTGAATGGCGCGCGCCTTATTGCGAAAGAATCCGGTCGAATGAATGTCCGCCTCAAGCTCCGTCTGCGGCACTTCGAGATAGTCCGCTGCCGCGCGGTATTTTCTGAACAGATCAGCCGTCACGATGTTCACGCGCTCGTCTGTGCACTGCGCCGAGAGAATGGTGGCAATCAGTAACTCAAGCGGGTTCGCGTGAACCAGCGCACACCGCGCGTCGGGGTACTCTCGCCCGAGCAGCTTGATGATCTGATGTGTTCGCTGTCGCTGTTGTTGGTGGCTTTCCAAAACTTTGCTCCGTTAGTGTTGATGAACGTGGGGTCGATTTTGCCTTACTGCGCAGGCGTAAGTTGTCACGCGAATTTTACAAAAAAACCATGTACGCCGACAGGCTGGATGGTGTTATGCTGGCGCTTCCACTTTCATTATAGTTGACAAAGACGCGCGGGCTGTAAGACTTCCCTATCCAACTTTTTTCGTTAGAGATGACTCCCGACGGCCAGACGAGCGGGGTCAATGGACAAAGGACAATTCACATGGCAGACGAACGCGACGATAACTCCAACAAACCGGAGACGCCGCCCGACCCGGGCCGCAGAAAATTCCTGAAAGGCGTCGGTGTGGTCGGCGCCGGTGCGGCGATGGCCGACCAGTTGCTCCTTCACGCGAGCGAGCAGGCCAAGCCCGCCGCCACGGGTGGCGCGAGTGCCGTGCAAGGTGCGATTGATGTGGCGCTGAACGTTAACGGTCAGAAGCGTACGGCGCGGGTCGAGACGCGCACCACGCTGCTGAACGCAATGCGCAATCATCTTGAGCCGCAAGTGTCGGGGCCGAAATTGGTCTGCGATCAGGGCACATGCGGTGCCTGCACGGTGCTGCTCGACGACAAGCCGGTTTATTCTTGTCTCGTGCTCGCGGTCGACGCGACGAACAAAAAGATAACCACCGTCGAGGGCCTCGGCACACCCGGCAAGCTGAACGAAGTCCAAGCCGCATTCGTCGAGAAAGACGCGCTGATGTGCGGCTTCTGCACGCCCGGCTTCGTCACGACGATCTCCGCCTATCTCAAGAAGAACCCGAATCCGTCGCTCGATCAAGTGAAAGAAGCGTGCAAGGGAAACTTCTGCCGGTGCGGCACTTATCCGCACGTCTTCGAGGCCGCGCTGGCGGCGGCGAAGACCATCGCGATGAACAACCCGCTCGCGTTGAGTACGGAAAGTGAGGTGCAAAGTTGATGCAGCAACCCGTTAAGAAGATGAAGAAAGTGATGGTCCCGCGCGTCGTCGACGGCAAAGAGACGATGGTCGAGATCGAAGTCGAAGACACCGGCGATTCGCCGAAATGGGGCCCCAACAACGCGCATCGTCTGCTGAATAAAGACATCATCCGCGTCGACGCGCCGCTCAAAGTTACCGGCGCCGCCATCTATTCCTACGACGTGCGTCTGCCGGGCATGCTCTACGGTCGCATCCTTCGTTCGCCGCACGCCCACGCACGCATCACCAAGTTGGATACGACGGCAGCCGAGCGCATTCCGGGGGTGCGGGCGGTGACGGTCGTCCCTGCCGCGGCGGTGGTCGAGGGCAGCCAGAAGGCGACCGAAGAAGCCGACAAGAAGAATCCGACCAAGGTCGGCGGGACAGCGCAACCGGCCAGCAACGCCGTGCTTAAGATTGTGCGATTCGAGGGCGAACCGGTCGCGGCGGTCGCGGCCCTCACGCCTGAAATCGCCGACGATGCGATCCGCGCGATAGTGGTCGAGTATCAAGCCCTGCCGCACGCCGTCGAAGCGAGTTTGGCAATGAAGCCAGATGCGCCCAAGGTTGTCCCCGCGGGGAACATTAAAGCTGCCAACAAGAGCGGCGACCGCGAGAAGGTGGCGGCGGCAATGGCCGGTTGCGACGCGATCATCGAAGGAGAATACAGTACGCCGACCGTTCATCATGCGTGCCTCGAAACGCACGGCATGGTTGTTGATTACCGAGGCGGCAACACCGCGACCGCATACGCTTCGACGCAAGGTACATTCACCATCCCCGGCGACACGGCGAAAGAACTGGGCCTGCCGGAGAGCGCCGTGACCGCCGTTGTCGAGCACATGGGCGGCGGCTTCGGCGCCAAGTTCGGAATCGGCGTCGAAGGCAAACTCGCCTGCCAACTCTCGAAGCAGGCCAAAGCGCCGGTGAAGATGATGCTGACTCGCACCGACGAATTTCTGTTCGCCGGAAATCGCTCCGGCTCGTGGCAGAAATTGAAAGGCGGGGCGATGGCGGATGGAACGTTCGTCGCGCTTGATGCCACGCAGTATCGGCTCGGCGGACTCGGCGACGGCTCGCAGGCCAACCAGCCGTACGTCTACCGCCCCACACAGTCTTACCGTGAAGTCTCTTCGGTCTACACCAACCAGGACTCTTCGCGGGCGATGCGCGCGCCCGGCCATCCGCAGGCGTCGTTCGGGATTGAATGCTTGATTGATGACCTCGCCGCCAAGCTCAACATCGACCCGCTTGTGTTTCGCAAAAAGAATTTGCCGGATACGATTTATCACCGTCAGATTGACCGCGGCGCGAGAGAGATCGGCTGGGAGCGCCGCAACAAAACGCCGGGCGGCGCTGCCGGCCCGTTGAAGCGTGGGATGGGTTGCGCGGTCGGCACGTGGGGTGCGGGCGGCGGCCCGTCGTGTGTGGTCGATGTTACCGTGGCACGCGACGGCGCGGTGGTGGTCGCCGTCGGCTCGCAGGATTTGGGCACCGGCACACGCACCTACACACGGGCGATTATCGCCGAAGAGTTGGGGCTGTCGATTTCCGATGTCCTGGAAAAAATCGGCAACTCGAAACTCGGCAACGCCAATGCTTCAGGCGGCTCGACCACTGTGCCGTCGCTCGCCCCGGCGTTAAAAGACGCCGCCGTTAACGCCCGCATGGCGGTGGCTGGAAAAGTCGCTCTGCTGCTCAACGTCAAGCCCGAAGAAGTGATCTTCGCTGACGGCAAGCTGAGCGGCGGCGGCAAGTCGCTAGCTTGGAAACAGGCGTGCGCGGCTCTGCCTGCTTCGGGCATCTCGGCGCGCGGTGTGTGGAAGGAACCGTTGCAGGCGCGCGGCGTCCACGGCGTGTGCTTCGCCGAAGTCGAGGTGGACATTGAAACCGGCTTCGTGCGTCCCATCAAGATGGTGCATGTGCAGGACATCGGCCTGCCGCTTAACCGTCTCGCGGTCGCCAGCCAGATCAACGGCGGGATGATTCAGTCGCTCGGCATGGCACTTTACGAAGGGCGCGTGATGGACGCACAGCTTGGCATCATGCTCAACCCTTCATTCAATGATTACAAACTGCCGGGCACGCTGGAGATGCCCCAACTCGTTTCCATCATTGACGACGAAGACAAGCGCGAAGCGGTGATCGGCGTCGGCGAGCCCTCGTTGATTCCCGCGGTCGGCGCAGTCGCCAACGCGGTCTTTAACGCCAGCGGCATTCGCGTGCGGGAATTGCCAATCACGCCCGACAAAATCCTGATGGGAATGATGACGGAGGAGCGTCAAAAATCATGAACACTTTCGAGTGGACTAATCCGACCAGTGTGGCCGAAGCGGTCAAACTTTTGCGCGTTGAGCAAAGTGCGGCGGCGAGCGATCAGGACGGCGTGCCCCGACCATTGGGCGGCGGTCAGGACATCTTGACGACGATGAAGGACCGCATCACGCGCCCGGCTCGACTCGTTAATTTGAAGGGCATTCGAGGCCTCGACAAGATTGAGGGCAACGCCAGGCGCGGGCTGCGAATCGGCGCGCTCGTCACGCTCACGCAGTTAGAAGAGCATTCCGAAATACGGCGCGGCTTTCCCGGACTGGCGGAGGCGGCTCAGTCAATCGCGACACCGCAAATTCGCAATCTCGGCACCGTCGGCGGCAACCTCTGCCAGCGACCGCGCTGCTGGTACTTCCGGCTTGAGCAGGTTGTTTGTCTCAAGAAGGGCGGCACCGAATGTTACGCTGCTGCCGCCGAGAATAAATACAACGCCATTCTCGGCGGCGGCCCGTCTTACATCGTCCACCCATCCGATCTCGCCCCGATGCTGATTGCGCTCGGCGCAAGTGTCGTGGTCGAAGGGGCGAGCGGTAAGCGCACCATCGCGCTCGACAAATTCTTCACGCTCCCGAAGGACGGCAACGTCCGACGCGAGAATGTTCTGAACAACGACGACATCATCACCGAGATTCAAGTGCCCGCATCGGCGTTGGCGGCGCGTTCCACATATCTGAAGTTCAAAGAGCGCTCGTCGCTCGACTTCGCGCTGTCGTCGGTCGCGGCGGCGGTCGAGATGGACAAGGGCGGCACCGTCCGCCAGGCGCGCATCGTGCTCGGCGGAGTGGCACCCGTACCGTGGCGCGCGCCGGATGCGGAAAAGTCGCTTGTCGGCAAACGACTCGACGCCGGCACGCTGGCCGAAGCCGCCCGACTCGCGCTGCAAGGGGCGGCGCCGCTTGAGAAGAACGCATACAAGGTTCCTCTGACGCAAACACTGGTGCGGCGCGCGCTGGCTAAAGTCGGCGGCGCAGCAACCGCTTAATGAAGAGGAGGTCGAATTGATTTATGACAAACGAAACGTCTCAAGTTGAAGAGCCAACAGCGAACGTGGCGGACGCATCTGAAACGGTCGTACCTGAAAGCCCGTTCTGCCATCAACTGCGGTCGAAAAAGTTCTTTATGTTCGACGCCCTGGCAACCGATGCCGACCAGTACATGGATAGCAGCAACCACTGTTGGTGTTATGATACGCAGCAGGTGATCGGGCCGGACGGCGGCAGGGTTCACCCCGACCAGTGCGTGCCCACACGCTCGTGCTATCAGTCGGCATTCGCCTAAGAGTTCAACTTATTCACACAGCTTTAAATGAGGAGAAGTACGATGAGAAGATGTCAGATTTTAACTACGGCGCTCTTTATCGCGTGCGCGTCACTCGTCGCGTTCGCGTCTGAGCCGACGATGACGACGGCGATCAGCGGTGATTACGTCGAAGCCAGAACCGCGAGCGTGTTCGCCGGCGCATGCCACTTCAACGGCGAGGTGGTGACCACCGGGCGCGACGCGGTCGTGGCCTGGAATGTGACCTCTGGTAAATGGAACGGTGTTGATTTGGCGGGCGTGCGCGCCATCGCGGTCGTCACCTCCGACGACACGTTGTTGTCGACCGACGCTCTGCGCCGCATGGAGGTAACCATCGACACCGCTACGAGCGAGGCGCAAGCCGCCGCCTTCGTCCGTGTGCTTGAGAAGAAGTATGCATCTTCGTTTGGACAAGTCACATCGGTGCATCGTGCGCGGGTTACTTTCCGTCACGAGAAAGATTCCTATAGGGTGGAAGCGGCGGGCTTTGCCTCGCTGAACGTCGACGCGATGCCGAACAAAGAGTGCTGCAAGATGCCGCATCTGGTTTGGTACGCGCCGCTCGTACCCGTCAAAGATCGTAAGGTTGGCTACACTTCAAAAGTCACTTACTCCGGCGGCGTCCTTGGCGAAGCATGGGAGCGCGGTCACGAGAACAGCGCGTTCTACGGGCCGTTTACTTTGTGATTCCGAGTCCGGCACGATTTATGAAAACAGACTGGGGGCGATTCTTCGGAAGCGCCCCCAGTCTGTTTTTAATCACCAACTTTGAACCGAATAACGCCGCTCTCGTCCGTCTCGGTATCAGTAAGCGAACGATTGATAAACCTCCGTCGCCGATTCATGTTCAAGCGATTCGACAATCGGATTGAAGCGCAGCAATTGACGAGCGCGTTCCGACAAATCGCCGAGCGCAGAGCGTGGAACGCGGATTGAGACTTCGCGGCGCAGCAACCAATGCCGGCTATAGCCGATGACAACCATCGGGCGCGGCACGCGCGTGCGGTTCGGGGTGCCGCGGTGTAACCCGCGCACGTCGCGGATCATCACGTCGCCGAGTCGCATCGTGATCGGCTCCAGCTTAATCGCTCCCGACTCAATCAGCTTCAGACCTTCGGCCTTTGACATCATGTGCGTGCCACGCGCGACTTCGAATGGGCCGTTCTCTGTCTCAACATCGACGAGTGGGAAATTAACGGCAAGTTGAAACGGCGGCGTTTCGATTCCCGCGTCAGGAAACAGCGGCGGTGCGTCGCGATGAATGTCCTGATAGTCCGAGCCGAGCACCGGCGTGTCAGTCGCCAGTTGGACGAGCGTCGCGTCGTCGCCGACGAGTCTGGCGACGACGGCCAGGATGTCCTCGTCCTCGTAGAAGTGCGGGTCAGCAAACGGCTCCGCGAATGGCAGCGTGACGTAGTAGCGCCCCGCCCCACGGTTTTGCAAATGACCTTCGCGCGCGACGTGCTGCTCGAAGAGCGGCCCGAACGCCACGCGCCACGCCATCAACTTCTCAATTGAGAACTGACCGCGCAGGACGCAGAAGCCATCCTCTAAAACCTCTCGCGTCAATGCTTCGATTTCCGTTTTGTTGTAACGACCATCAGACATCTCGTCCTCCTCTTTGTTGTCGTGCATCGAGACTGAGAAGTTCGCCATAAGATGTGACGACTGATTGCCGAAGCACTCGTCAACGAATTCACTTGCGCGCGCTCAGACGGTTCTGCACGATTACCACGGCGAGTAGAAACACGCCGCGCAAGACCCACTGCCACCACGAACTGATCGTGCCTTCGAGATTGAACAGATTATAAATCACGCCGAGCAGCAGCACGCCGACCAATGTCGAGCCGACGCCACCCTGCCCGCCGGTCAACAGCGTGCCGCCGACGACCACCGCCGCAATCGCGTCGAGTTCCGCGCCGACCCCAGCCGTCGGCTGCCCTGTCCCCTGTCTTGAAGCGAGAATCACGCCTGCCAAACCCGCCATTGCCCCGCTCAATGTATAGACACCGATGGTCGTGCGATTGACGTTCAGCCCCATCAACCGCGCTGCCTCTTCATTGTCGCCGAGCGCGAAGACGTGCCGCCCGAAGCGCGTGTGATTCAGCACGACCCACCCAACCACGAAGGCCGCGATTAAGATTAACACCGGGATGTACAGCGGGAAGTCGAAGTTGATGCCGGGGATGTACAGGGTCGCGAGACTGCCTTGTCCGAGCCACGCGAAGTCTGTGGCCTGACGGCTGACCGGCACCGAATCTTCGCCCGTGACGACGAGCGCCAATCCGCGCGCCGCAATCATCATCGCCAGTGTGACGATGAACGGCTGGATGCGTGCCTTCGCGATCACCACGCCATTGATGAGACCGAGCACGGTCGCCACCCCGACGCCCGCGAGCAACCCGACGATTAAGCCCTGCCCCGAAAGATACGCGGCGACGACGCCCGCGACCGCGAGCAGCGACCCGACCGACAAATCAATGCCGCCCGTTAAGATCACGAACGTCATGCCGAGCGCGACGAGTCCCGGCCAACTGTTCTGCCGCAGGACGTTCGTCAAATTCGCGTCCGTCAGAAATCTTTCGTAGCGCAACGCGGCGACGACGCACACCAACAGCAATGCGATCAGCGCGCCCTGCCGTTGTATGAATGAAGCGAGCTTCGCGCGCGCGACGGTGCCGCGCGTCGAACCATGCTCAATCGTCGTCGCCCCGACCTGACTCATACTTTAATCTCCCGAAAAATCATTTCACCGCAGAGGACGCGGAGAACATCGTCGGCGTGATTCGGACCCATTCAAAGTTTGCCGCTGCGCCCGCCGTTCCGCCCGCCGTCAAAGCGATGCGGGCGCCTTCGACGTGGCCGCCCGCAACCGGTTCGCTTAACTCTTTCCACTCGCGCCCATCGGTGCTGAAAGCGAAGCGGAATGACTTGCCATCGCTCGCCGTCATCCGCAAATGGACGTGTCTGACATCAGGCGCATCCACCGTCGCGAGTCTCTCTTCCTTTCCGTTCATCCGTCGCCATACGTAAATCTTTTCGCCACCGATAGCCGCCCCGACCGCGCTGTCGCGCCAACTGTAAGCACACAGACCGGCGCGCGTCCCCGGTTTCATTCCGCGTGTGTCAATTAACGTCGTCGCAGTGTAATCGCCGGAAGTCGTCCGCCGTCCGAGAACCGCGTCCGTAAAGTCGTCATCTGCCACGTCGACGACGGACGCGAGCCACAGCCGATTCTCCCGCTGCGCCGACACGACGCGCGCGGACTGTCTGTTGGCAAGCGGCCACTGCCAGGATAAATCCAGTTGAAGTCCATCGAAGTCGTCAAAAATCTGCGCGTTGTGGTGACGCTCACCAGGCGGTGATGCAGGCGCGTCTGCGATTCGGCTCGGCCCCTGACCACCGTTGATGCTCGGCCAGCCGTCCGCGTTCCACTTAATTTCGTCGAGCAGCGCTTCGCGTCCGACATTGAAGGTATCGCGGCGTTGACGGTATGAGTGATACAGCAGGAAGTCTCGCCCGTGTTGGTCGGTGACGATGCTGCCGTGCCCCGGACACTGCCACTGCTCGTTGGCGGCGAGAATCGGGTTCGCCGGATTCTTTTCCCACGGCCCCAAAAGTTTTCGCGCGCGCGCCACACCCGACGCATACCGGCACCCGCGTCCACAACAGGCGTTGCCCGAATAGAAGTGATAGAACCAGCCGCCACGTCTGATGATGAACGAGCCTTCGACGACATGTCTCTCCCACGGCGCGTCGTTACGCAGAATCACCGTTGGTTCGCCGATCAATTTCGTCCCACTCTCTGAGAGGCGTTGTGCCCAGAGCGGTGTCGGCTGGTTGCGGCTGTTGCCATCCTCTTTCCAGATTAAATACGGGCGGCCATGTTCGTCCCTCACCATGAAGGCGTCTATCGAGCCAGCCGCCTGACATACGAGCGGGCCGTGATCCGTGTACGGCCCCGTTGGTTTACCGGCGGTGGCGACCGCGACGCACAGCGGCCCGCCTTTTTTACGCGCCGTGTAGTAAACAAAAAACCGTCCTCTGTCTTTGATGATTTCGGGTGCCCAGAAATTTCGTGCGGCCCACGCGGGCGACTTTGTAAAGACCGCGCCGATTATTCGCCAGTTAACCAAATCGCGCGAATGCAGAATCGGGAAATGCGGTGCCCAGTCGCCTGAAGTCGCCGTCGCCCAATAGTCTCGTCCGACGCGAATCACCGATGGGTCCGGGTAGTCGCCGGGAATGACTGGGTTAGAGAATGTCGCTGTGGTCTGTGCGACGCCGGACGCACACAGACTGAGACTCAGCAGAACAACGAAACAGCTTATGCGAAGTAATCGACCCATGATCGAATAAGAAACCGACTGTGACCCGACCGCATGTAATGTGGGCGTGGTCTGAGCGTCAAGCGACCTTCGGACGCTGGACATAAACCGCGATGAGAATGATCACCGCCTTGAGCACGAGCGACCACGAGAATCTGATGTCGTTCATGATGAATGTCATCGAAATAATCTGCATGATGAGCGCGCCGATGATCGTCCCGACGACGGTCGCTCGCCCGCCTGTCAACGGAGTGCCGCCAACGACGACCGCCGCGATAGCGTCAAGCTCGATGTTCAGCCCGACCTTCGCCGCGTCGCTGGCACCGAGTCGCGCCGTCTCGATCAAGCCGGCGATGCCGGCGAGTAACCCACTGATGGCATAGACCGTAATCTTCGTGC
Source organism: Acidobacteriota bacterium (assembly GCA_030859785.1). GTDB lineage: Bacteria > Acidobacteriota > Blastocatellia > Pyrinomonadales > Pyrinomonadaceae > JACDEG01. Next base: position 8,622 of record JALZJL010000061.1, on the reverse strand, counting down.
GGTGGGTCTTGATTCCGGCGAGACGCGCCGCCGCTTCATTGCCGCCGACCGCGACGACGTACCGCCCGAAACTCGACCGCCGCATCACGAACACAGCGACGACCGCCACCCCTATCATAATCAGCACTTGTGCCGGCACCGGTCCGACGTAGCCCCGACCCAGATAGCCGAACGTCGGATTGTTGAGCGGAATTAATTGCCCGCCCTGACTGATAACCTGCGCCGCGCCGCGCCCCGCGATTAACAGCGCGAGCGTGACAATGATCGGCTGAATGCGGAAGCCGGAGATGAGCGCGCCATTCAGCGCCCCGAAGCCGCACGCCACGGCGAGTGCAAGCAGCACGGCGACGCCGACACCCGTCCCGCCCGCGATTAACGTGGCCGCGAGCGCCGAAGCAATCGCCATTACCGAACCGACCGATAGATCGATGCCGCCGGTCGCAATGACCAGCGTCATCCCGGTGGCAACCAGCACCGTCGGCGTCATCTGCAAAAGCGTATTCCACAAATTGTCGGGCGTCGCGAAGTTCCGCGTGAAGATCGCGTTAAAGACAATCAGCAGCACCAGCGCGGCCAGCGCGCCATACGTTGGTCCGTAAGCCGCGAGGCCCGACATCACGCCGCCACTCGCCGTCGCTGTACTGTTGATTCCTGTGGCCTGCTGCATCGCTAATCCCGCCCCACCCAGCAGTTTTCAGTTTTGAGTTTTGAGCTGGAAACCGAAAACTCAAAACTGCTTACTTACATCGTCCGCCACGTTTTGGTCAGCTTGTACGGCGCTGCCCTCGGCCATTGCGTGGATGATTGAGTCCTGCGAAATCTGATTGCCGCGCAACTCCGCGACGCACTCGCCGTCACGCATCACCAGCACGCGCGAAGTGCCTTCGACCAGCTCCTCTAACTCAGACGAAATCATCAACACGCCGAGGCCGGCTTCGGCGAGTTCGCCGACGAGCGCCTGAATCTCACCCTTCGCGCCGATGTCGATGCCGCGCGTTGGCTCGTCGAGAATTAAAAACTTCGGATTCTTACACAACCATCGCGCGAGCAGCACCTTCTGTTGATTACCGCCGGATAGCTCGCGAATCTTCTGCTCAGCGCTCGTCGCCTTGATGCCAAGCCGCTTCATAAACTTTTCCACGATCTCGCGTTGACGTGCATTGTTAACAATCCCCATTTTGCTGAGCGCGGGCAGCGCGGCGAGCGTCAGATTCTCGCGCACCGATAGTTCCGGAATGATGCCCTCGGCCTTGCGGTCTTCGGAAAGAAAGGCGAGTCCGGCGTCAATCGCATCGCCGGGCGTGCGCAGATTCAAACGCTTGCCTTCGAGATAAACCTCACCCCGCTCAATGCGGTCAGCGCCGAAAATCGCGCGCGCCGTCTCCGTCCGTCCGGAACCGAGCAAGCCCGCCATCCCGACGATCTCGCCGCGCGCGGCCTCGATGGTCACGTCATTCAGTTTGCGCCCGCGCGTCAGATTTTCGGCGCGCAGCAACGGCGCTTCATCACCCCGCCGCTCGATGTGTCTGAAAGCAGTCGTGCCCTGCCGCAACTCTTCGCGACGCTTGCCGAGCATCATGCACACCAGGTCGATCTTCTCCAGCCCCGCGAGCGAGCGCGTCGCGACGAACCGTCCGTCGCGCAATACCGTCACGCGGTCACAGACCGTGTACAACTCATCGAAGCGGTGGCTGATGTAGACGACACCGACGCCCTCCGCCTTCAACCTTCGCACCACGTCATACAGAATAGAGACTTCATGCTCCGTCAGCGAACTGGTCGGCTCGTCGAGCACCACGATTTTCGCATTGAACGAAACGCCGCGCGCAATCGCGACCATCTGCCTGAGCGCGATATTCAAACTGCCGAGAGTCGCGCGCGCATCAATCTTCAAACCGAGTCTTTCGAGAATCTCGCGCGCGTCGGCGTTCATCTTTTTCCAATTGACGAAGCCGAAGCGCCGCGGCTCGCGACCGAGATAAATGTTCTCGGCCACCGTGCGGTACGCGAGCAGATTCACCTCCTGATAGACGGCGACCACGCCTGCGTCCTGCGCGTCCTCCGGCGTGCGGAAATTGATGGACTGACCATCCAGCCACATCTGCCCGCCGTCACGCCCGTACGCGCCCGTCATAATCTTAATCAGCGTCGACTTGCCCGCGCCGTTCTCGCCAACCAGCGCATGCACTTCGCCACGCTCAAGCGTCAGGGCGACGCCGTCGAGCGCTTTATACCCGCCGAAGATTTTCGTGATGCCCTCCATGCGGAGCAGCGGAACGTTTGTCATCATAAAATAAGGGATCAGGGGCCAAGGATCGGGTGTTCAGGAGCCGATGCCAAACGATCAGCTTTAACCGGCCCCCGACCCCCAGCCCCTCTTAGTACGCTTCGTCTACGAACTGCGCGGCGTTGCTTGAATCAAACAAACGATCCTGAATGATGATTCGGGGTTCGATCTTTTCGCCGCGACGAAAGCGTTCCAGCGTGTCGAAGGCGAGCGGGCCGAGACGCGGATTCGACTCGACGGTCACGTTCATCTCACCGGCGGTAATCGCCTTCAGTGCATCCTTCTCGCCGTCCACCGAAACCACCAACACGTCCGTACCCGGCTTCATCCCGGCGGCCTTTAACGCCTGAATCGCGCCAATCGCCATCTCGTCGTTGTGCGCGTAGACGGCGGTGATCTCTCTGCCGCGCGCCTGTATGATCGTCTCCATCACCTTCTGGCCTTCGGCGCGCGAGAAGTTCGCGGTCTGCGAAGCGATGATCTTCATGCCAGGGCTTTTGCTGATCGCGTCTGCGAAACCCTGCTTGCGGTCGCGCGTCACCGAAGCGCCGGAGGTGCCTTGCAACTCGACGATGTTTGCCTTGCCGCCGGCCTGTTTAATCAGCCACTCGCCAGCACGCTGACCCTGCTGCACAAAGTTCGAGCCGATGAATGCGACGTAATCCTGACCGGGCGTCCCGGCGGCCTCGCGGTCAATCAGGAAGACGGGAATCTTCGCTTCGCGCGCGGCCTTCAGAGCCGGCGACAAACCTTCGAACTCACGCGGCGGCAACATAATGACGTCGACCCGGCGCGTCACCAAATCCTCGACGTTATTGACTTGGCGGGCCGCGTCACCCTGCGCGTCAGAGACAACGATCTCATGTCCGCGCTTCGCCGCTTCTTCCTTAAAGCTGTTGGTTTCGGCGATGCGCCACGGATTATTGTTCTCCATCTGCGCAAAACCGATCACCAGTTTTCCTTCCTTCCTGATTCCCGCGCCTTCGGACGCACCCGTGCCACCGACTCCACTGACGCCGCCACCTTCCTGCTTAACACAATTCGTCATCGACAGCGACGCCAGCGCGAATATGATGCCAACGATGGTCGAGCGTCGGCGAATATGATTCGATGATTTCATCATTCCTGTTTCTCCATTGGTTCAACATCAAGATTATTTGTAAGCAGTCAGCCTTCAGCGATCAGCAAAAACCAGAGTCAATTCTCATCGAGGCGCACCTCAGTTGACACGGCACAAAGATAAAAGCGCAGTGCTCGGACAAGGCTGGCTGACTGCTGACTGCTGATCGCTGAACGCTTACGATTATTAGTTAGCGTTGGCAGGTTCGATGCGCAGCGACGCGAACCGGCCCGTCGCGCCCTCGGTGCCGCCCGTCGTCAGTGCAACGCGGATGCCCCTGTCCCACGGCGGCAGATACTCGCCCCGCAATTCGTCGCCCACATCCGTCCACGTCTTGCCGTCACCGCTCAACGCGAATCGAAAGCGGTAACCGTCACGCGCCGTCATCCGCAGATGGATCGAAGATGTGTTCGGCGCATCTACCGTCGCCATTGTGCGGTGCTCGTTCTTTTCGCGTCGCCACACCACGGCTTTGCCATCGCCCCCGACGCCCACGCCGAGCGCGTTGTCATTGTCACCGAATGCCGACAGCCCGGCGAGCGCCCCCGGTTTCAAAGCGCGCGTCTCGACAATTGTCGTCGCGACATAATCGCCCACGGTCGTGAATTGTGCGGCGACGGCGCCAACCACATTGACGCCCTGCCCCTTCGACGGCGTGAGCGTGAGCCATCCTTGCCCAGCCGTCTCGACACGCCACACCGGTTCATTCGACTGCGGCCACTGCCAGCCGGGCGCTAATCGCGGCGAGTTAAAGTCGTCAAAGAAACGATACTCCGCGTTACGATCCGCGACTCCGAGCGGTGCGAGTGCCCGACCGCTCGGCCCCTTGCCGTCGTTAACCGTCGGCCACCCGTCCGCACTCCACGCGACTTGATCGAGCACCGCCTGACGCCCGACGTACACAAAGTCTTTCGGGTGATAAGCGTGGTACATCAGAAAGTCGCGCCCGCGCGTGTCCCGCACGATGCTGCCGTGACCGGGACATTTCCATTCGTCGTTACCTTTCAAAATAGGATTCGCCGGATTCTTTTCCCACGGCCCCAAAAGTTTTCGCGCACGCGCGACGCCAAGCGCATAGTTGCATTCGCGACCACAGCAGGCGTTGCCCGAATAGAACATGTAGAACCAGCCGTCGCGCCGCATGATGTACGGCCCTTCAATCAACTGCGCTTCCCACGGCGCGTCGTTGCGCAAAATCTCTTGCCGCTCACCGATTAACTTGGTGCCGTCCGGCGAGAGTCTCTGCGCCCACAGCGGCGTCGGCTTCTTCACGCTGTTGCCGTCTTCCTTCCACACCAGGAATGGTCGTCCTGTTTCATCTCTGATCGGGAAAGCATCTATCGAGCCGACCTCCTGGCACACGAGCGGGCCGCGATCCGTGTACGGCCCCGATGGTTTACTGGCTATGGCGACCGCGACGCACAGCGGCCCATCCTTTCTGCGCGCGGTGTAGTAGACGAAGTACCGCCCGCGATCCTGCGCAATCTCCGGCGCCCAATAATTTCCCACCGACCACGCCGGGCGTTTTTGAAAGACCGCGCCGACAATTCTCCAATTAACCAAATCGCGCGAGTGCAGGATCGGAAATTCCGGCGCCCACTCCGATGAAGTCGCCGTCGCCCAATAGTCCCGTCCGACGCGAATCACCGACGGGTCCGGGTAATCGCCCGCCGCCGCCGGATTGGTGTACGCAGGTCTCTGTTGCGCCGAAGCACACACAGTCCCGACCGTGAGTAACACCGCGGCGGCGGATGCCCGAAATAACATAGAGATGATTTTCATGCGAATTGTTTCAGTGACAATTGTTCTCAATCAGGATTGGCACACAAGCCATCCACTGCTCGACATTCAATTGTGGTGCGGTTCAAGTTAGCTTCTTCGTTCTTGAAGACGGCGACTGCCTCGCGCTTTCTTTAACTTCCATTTTTACTTTGTGACGCACAGCTTTTTTTGTTGGAGCCGTTCGCGCCGGCCCCGTCGAGTTGCGAATCACAAGATATGTCGGGAGCCTGATCTCGACGCCTTCCTGTTCCGGGTGCTCGATGGTCGCGAGCAACGCTTCGACGACGCGGCGTCCGAGTTCGACGCGCGGCAGACAGATGGTCGTCAACGGCGGCTCGGCCAGCGCCGCGAACGCGATGTCATCGAAGCCGATAATGGACACGTCGCGCGGGATATTGACCCCAGCGGCGCGCAACTCGCGCATCGCGCCGAGCGACATCATGTCGTTCGCGGCAACGATAGCGGTCGGCATCTCGTTAGCTCCGAGCATTTCCCACGCCGCCCGTCGCCCACCTTCGAGTTTGAAATCCCCGACGTAAACCGACGGCGGAGGCGCGTCGCGCAGATGCTTCGAAACATAGTTGCCGAATGCTTCGCGCCGCTTCGCCGCCGAACGTAAATTTTCTGGCCCGCCGATGTATGCGATTTTCTGATGGCCGAGCGCGACCAAATGGCGCATCGCTTCTTCAATCCCGACTTCGTAGTTGACCGCGATGTTGCTCATCCGCACGCCCGGCGCGCCGAGGTCGAGAAAGACGACCGACACGTGGCGGCGTGCGAGTTCATCAATCAGCGCCACGTTTAATTCCGATGTCATCAGCGCGACGCCCGCCACCTTGCGCTCGATCATGCGCCGCACAAAGCTCGACGTGCGGTCAACGTCGTAGTTCGTGTTGCAGAGTAAGACTTCGTAGCCGCTCTCGGAAGCCGCCGTTTCAATACTCTTCACCAGTTCCGGGAAGAATGGATTCGAGATGTCAGAGATTAACAAACCAAGAATTTGGCTGCGCCCCGACGCGAGGCTCCGCGCGTGCGCGTTCGGGTAATAGTTGCAGCGCTCGACGGCGCGCAGCACACGCTCGCGTATCTCGTCGCTGACAAACCTCGTTTTGTTAATGACGTGTGAAACGGTCGCCGTCGAAACCCCCGCCTCCCGCGCCACATCCTTGATTCGCATCCTCATGAAGGATGAGGGATGAAGGATGAAGGATGAAATCAAAGCAGTTTTATTCATCCTTCATCCGTCATCCCTCCTCCCTTAACCTCCTCTGCTCCTCCGCCTGCTTCGGAAACGTAGATGGTCGGGTTGAGATGGGTTGCCCGTGTGTACTCTCTCGATACCACCCCCTCGAACTCTCCGAGTGCCTCACGCCGCACGAGGTTGACGGTGCAGCCGCCGAAGCCGCCGCCGGTCATTCGCGCGCCGATCACGCCGCCGAGACCCTCGGCAATTTCAACCAGCGCGTCAAGCTCGCGGCAACTCACTTCATAGTCGTCGCGCAACGAACGATGCGAGGCGTACATCAAGCGTCCCATCTCTTCCAAGTCGCCGTCCTGCAACGCGCGGGCGGCAGAGAGCGTGCGCTCGTTTTCTGTCACGACGTGACGGCAACGACGCCGGATGGGTTCGGGCAGACGCTCTTCGTGTTGTGTCAACTCGGCGACACTCACGTCGCGTAGCGCGCGTATACCCGGCATCATTTCGCGCAGTATCTCGACGCCGCGTTCACACTCGGCCCGCCGCGCGTTGTACTCGGAGGATGAAAGCTCGTGCTTCACATTGGTGTCGCAGATGACGATGGCCGTCTCCGATGTGTCGAGCGGGACCAGCGTCGCCTCAAGCGAACGGCAGTCGATCAACAGCGCGTGTCCCCGACGCCCGAGCGCGGCAATGAATTGATCCATGATGCCGCACATCGTCCCGACGTAAACATGCTCGGCCTGCTGTCCGACGAGCGCCAGCGTGACGCGATCCAGTTGCTGATCCGACAACGACACGAACGCCAATCCCGCCGAGACTTCGAGCGCCGCCGAAGACGACAGTCCCGCGCCGACCGGCACGTCTGACAGCACCGCGAGGTCAGCGCCCTTGACACGGACGCCGCGCCCCAGCAAGCTCTGCGCGACGCCCTCGACGTAATCGAGCCAGATGCCGCGCCGCTTTTCGCCGGGATGGTCAAGATCGAATTCCACCGCTTCATCCACGTTCAATGAATAGACGCGCACCCGTCGGTCGTCGCGTGCCGCGCCGGCGATGACGGTTTCGCGGTCAATTGCCATCGGCAGCACAAAGCCGTCGTTATAGTCTGTGTGTTCGCCGATTAGATTGACCCGACCCGGTGCACGGAACAGACGCGGCTCGCGTCCGTAGCGTTGATGGAAAGTGCTTGCGAGTGTGCCTCGATCAATCAACGTCCTGCCCCCTCTGTGTTCCATATCACCGGCTTGACGAGCGCGCGCAACTCGGCGGCCTTCTCTTCGGCGAGCGTGTCGTTGATGAACATGCCTGCGCCGGTTTCGCTGCCAGCCAGATATTTCAGACGGTTCGCCGCCCGGAGCGGCGGAAAGAACTCGATATGAAATCCGTAGAAGTCATAATCTTTTCCGTCACTCGGTCGCTGATATAAAACCATCATGTACGGGAAAGAGATATTGAAGAGACCGTCGAACGCGACCAGCACCGCCTTCAAAATCGAAGCCATATCTTTCCGCTCCGCGTCCTTCAGATCAGTGAGCGCCGGCACGTGACGCAGCGGCGCGATGTGCAACTCGTACGGCCAGCGCGCGAAGAACGGGATGTATGCGACAAAGGAACTGTTCTGCGCGACGATCCGCCGACCGTCGCGCCGCTCTTCGTTGATGATGTCGGAGAGCAGATAGCGATTCGTCTTTTCATGATGCGCGCGCGACTGTTCGACTTGACGAGCGACGCGCGGCGGCGTGAACGGGTAGGCGTAAATCTGGCCGTGCGGGTGGTGCAGCGTCACACCGATGGCCTCACCCTTGTTCTCGAAGATGAAGACGTAATCAACAAACTCGAGTTCAGATAATTCGCGGAAGCGATCCGTCCACACCTGAACGAGTTTGTGAATCTGCTCGACCGGTTCGGTAGCCAGCGTCGAAGAATGGTTTGGCGAATAGAGCACCACTTCGCACACGCCTGCCGAAGGACGCACCGGGTACAACTCGGTGCCTTCGATGGCCGGCGGCTCGGGGTTCGGGCGCAGGGACGGAAAGCGGTTCTCGAAGACGACGATGTCGTAACTGCTTTCCGGGACTTCGGTCGGAAAGCCGCCGGGCTTCGTCGGGCACAGCGGGCAAAAGTCAGCGGGCGGTAAAAACGTCCGCTGCTGCCGATGCGTCGCGGTCGCGACCCATTCGCCTAAGAGTGGATTCCAGCGAAGCTCAGACACGACGCTCCTCCTCGGCCACC
>JALZJL010000060.1 GCA_030859785.1 Acidobacteriota bacterium | reverse complement strand
CGCCGGCTCAGGCATCCGCTTCATCAATCACGGCCTGCACACGCTCGACGGCATCGCGGGCGACTGGCAACTGTTCAAAGTCGAGCGGCAGGAAGGACTCTTAAGGGATGAAGGATGAAGGATGAAGCAAGCGAGGAAGGGAAGTGGTTTGCAGATGATCAGCCATAATGTGGAAGGCAAAAGTAAACAGTTTTCGGTTCTCATCTCAAAACTGAAATCTGTTCTGTGTAATTAAAATACTATGCCGCTTCGTGTGACGGTTTTGCGGTTCGATTCGCTGGCTTCGACTAATAGTGAGGCGGCGCGACAGGCGGCGGGTGGTGCGCCGGAAGGCTTGTGCGTTGTGGCGCGCGAGCAGACGGCGGGGCGCGGTCGAAAGCTACGTGTGTGGGTGTCACCGGCGGACGCCGGGCTGTATTTCAGTATCGTGCTGCGCCCGCGGTTGGAGATAAAAGAATGGCCGCTGCTAACGCTGGTGGCGGCTATCGCGGTCGCAGACGCGCTGCGCGAAGCGTGCGACCTTGAAGTGGACATCAAGTGGCCGAACGACATTCACGCGGGCGGGCGCAAACTGTGCGGCATCCTCGCTGAAACCGTCGAGACCCCACCACAACAAGGCCGCGCGTGCATCATCGGCATCGGCATCAACCTGACGGCGCGCGCGTTTCCGCCGGAGTTGAGTGAAGTCGCGACCTCAATCGAGAAGCTCACCGGAAGCCGGCCCGATGTCGAAGTGTTGCTCGGCGCGTTGCTTCGTGCGATTGAGCATCGCTACACGCGATGGCAGTCGGTGGGCGGCGGCGAAGAGTCTCGGCGTGAATGGTCGCGCCGCTCGTCGTATGCGGAAGGAAAGCGTGTGAGAGTTGCGCTAGGCGAGGAATTCTTCGAGGGGATGACGCGCGGGCTTGCGGACGACGGCGCTCTTCGGGTAGAAACCAACGACGGAAAAATCAGGGTCGTGCGTGCCGGGGATGTGACCGCGCTCAGGCCCGTCGAAGGGATAAACGAGAATTGATCGAAACGGAAATGAATCTGCCGATTCGTCCATATGACGTGGATGTTGCGGGCATCGTCAGCAACATCGTCTATGTACGCTGGCTTGAAGACCTGCGCATGGAACTGTTCAGCACGCGGCTTGCGCCGAAGGTGAGTGGTGGCCGCGAGTTGATGACCGTCGTGGCGCGCACGGAAATCAACTATCGCAAGTCGCTTCGGTTCTACGACCACTGCATCGGGCGTGTGCGCGTCGTCGAAATCGGGCGCACATCTCTGACGCTCGACGCTTCGTTCGTCAATCTGAGCGGAGAGACAGTTGCCGACGCCAGACAAACCAACGTCCACATTGACATCACAACCGGGCGGCCCTCGTCGCTGCCCGAAGACCTGCGCGCCTTGTTCGAGCAAGGATGAAAGCACAGATTGAGTGGAAGCAAGCGGAAGCCACGCATTAACACTCTACACATTTTCGTCACTCACCCTCTCCCCACTTCTTCGGTTTATTCTTTATGCTTCTGGTCATTGATGTCGGCAACACGAACACCTCGCTCGGCGTGTACGACGGCGCGCGGTTGGTGACGCACTGGCGTCTGACGACGGCACGCGAGCGCACGGTGGATGAGTACGGGATGCACGCGCGCAATCTGTTCGCGCTCGCCGGACTCGACTTCAAATCGATTACGGCGGTCGCCCTCGCGTCGGTCGTGCCGCCGCTCAACTTCACTCTGAAGCGGATGGCGGAAAACTACTTTGAGTTAACACCGGTGTTCATCGACCACACGACGGACACGGGGTTGGAGATTCTCTATCACCCGCCCTCAGATGTCGGCGCGGATCGCATCGTCGACGCGGTCGCGGCGGTGCATAAGTACGGCGCGCCATGTATCGTCGTTGACTTCGGCACGGCGACGACGTTCGATGCGATTAATGTTGCGAGGCAGTACCTTGGTGGCGTCATCACGCCGGGCATCACGATCTCGGCAGACGCGCTCTTCGCCCGCGCCGCACGCCTGCCGCGCGTCGAAATTAAACGCCCCGCGACGGTCATCGGCCACTCGACGGTCGGCTCGATGCAGTCTGGCCTGTACTATGGCTATGTTGGGTTAGTGGACGGACTGTTGCGACGCATGATTGACGAGCTGGGCGGCACAGCGCACGTCATCGCCACCGGCGGTCTGGCACCACTCATCGCCACCGGCTCAGAATTGATCGACACGGTTGACGAGACGTTGACACTCGAAGGACTGCGGCTGATTTACGAGAGACAAGCATCAACACTGAGCGATGATGTATGAACTACTTCAATTACTATACTGAGATTGAGGACGCATTCATCCGGCGGCGGGGGAAGCACTTGCTGCTCAGCCCGATGGACTGGGCGTTGATTGAAAGCTGGAAGGCGATGGGCGTGCCGCTGCACGTCGCGCTGCAAGGCATCGAGCACTCGTTTAACTCGCACGACGCGAAGCCGCGCCGCCGCAGCGTCAAGACTTTGATGTACTGCCAGGAAGAGGTCGAGGCGCTGTTTGCCGAATGGTTTGACGGGCAACGCGGGGCGGCAACAACAACGCCCGGCGCGGAGGGGACGGACGCATTACATAAAGACGAGGACGGAACGACCGGGGCGAACGGCCATGCGCCGACGAAGGCGGGCGCTAACGACGGACTGCCGTTCCCGCGCGAGGTCATCAGCGCGCACCTCGCGCAGTGTCGCGCGGCTCTGGAACGAACGCGCGAACACCGCGCCACACTCGGCGGCGTCGACGAACTCGTGGAAGCGCTCGTGCGTACTGCATCGCGGCTCGACGAATTGGCCGCTGACTTTGCGCGAACGGCGCGCCCGAACGCGGAGCAGTTGGAAAACTCTCTGACCGACCTCGAACAACTTCTCGACCGCGCGATTGTCGCCGTGCTTCCCGCCGAGCATCTCGCCACAAAGCGCGCCGAAACCGCCGAACAACTGCGCGCGTATCGCACACGCATGGAGCGCGCGACCTACGAGCAGACGCATGAAAATTTGCTGGCGAAGCGGCTGCGTGAAGAGTGCGGTGTGCCGCGACTCAGTCTCTTCTACCTCTAATTTGAAAAGTCCCGCGAAGGGCCGAAGGAGAACTCACATGGCAAAGATGGTCGTCAAGCGCATCGGAATCTTATCCGCTGCCAAAATATCCGGCATCACCGGAGCCGGCATCGGACTCATCTTCGGACTCATCTACGGGCTCATCCTGATGACCGTCGGTGCGGCGATGATGACGCAGAACGAAGGAGCGATGGGCGCCGGTGTCGGGATTGTCGGCGGACTGGCAATGATAATTTTGATTCCGGCTTTCTATGGTGCCTTCGGTTTCATCTTCGGCGCGATCTACGCGGTGATCTATAATATCGCCGCCGGATTCGTCGGCGGGATGGAGATGGAACTTGAAAGCGCCGAGCAGGGATACCTCGCGCCGCCGCCACCACAGCCGCAGTGGGACCCCGCGAGCACTTACCAAACGCCAGGGCTGAATCGGTACTAATCTTAAAAGATATTATGACCAGAGAGCAGAGAGCTTCGCCGGCAGATGCGGTGGAGAGTTTAGAAATCGGCGCGGAGGTTGAGGTCGTTATCGAGCGCATTCTGCCGGGCGGAATGGGACTGGCGCACGCGCGCGGGCAGACTCTGCTCGTGGCCCTCGCCGCACCCGGCGACCGCGCGCGCATCCAGGTGCGCGGCATGCGCGGCGGCATCGCGTTTGCGTCCATCGAAGAAGTCTTAACGCCGTCGTCGGTGCGCGTCACGCCGCCGTGCCCATACTTCGGACGGTGCGGCGGCTGTGACTTTCAGCAATTAACCTATGAGGCGCAGCTTGCCGCTAAAGTGGAAATCATCCGTGACTCGCTGCGGCGCGTCGCGCGCGTCGAGCCGCCGGCGGACATTCCGATCACACCGTCGCCCGATGCCTGGCGATACCGCGCGCGCTCGCTGTGGCAATACGACCGCAGCATTGGAAGTCTGGGTTACTACGAACGCGGCTCGCGCACGGTCTGCGACGTGGTCGAATGTCCGGTCATCGTCCCCGAACTGCAAGCGGTATTGACGACCCTGCGCGAGAGAGTCAGTCGAGAGGCGTTGCCGGAAGGCGCGTCGGACATCCAAGCGGTCGCAGGCGATGCGGGTGTGGCACTCGCGCCGTCTGTGCTGACGGGCAGAGTTAGCGAGGAATCGGCGCGCACCGTCGGCGGCGAGCGTTATCGGTTCAACGCCGATTGCTTTTTTCAAATCAACCACGGACTGCTCGCGCCACTGGTCGACGCCGCGATGGGCGACACGACAGTTGATGCGCCCGCCGGCATGCGTAGACAACGCGCGGTCGACCTTTATTGCGGCGTCGGGCTGTTCACGCTGCCGCTGGCGCGACGATTCGCAAAGGTCTTCGGCGTCGAAGGCAACGCGACGGCCTGCGACTACGCGCGGCGCAACCTCGCGGACGCCAAACTCACCAACGCGAAGATCGAGACATCAACCGTCGGCGCGTGGCTGACCCGGTACGCGTCGGACTTGTCGCCGGTTGATTTCGTGCTGCTCGACCCGCCGCGCGCCGGGGCTGAAAACGAGACCGTCAAAGGAATCATCGCCCTTCGTCCGACGCACATCGCCTACATCTCGTGCGACCCGGCGACGCTGGCGCGCGACCTCAGAAAACTGTTGGCCGGCGGTTATGAAATCGCCTCCATCGCCGCCTTCGATATGTTCCCGCAGACGCACCACGTCGAAACCGTCGTTCATTTGACGCGCACAACGGTGAACCCAGAAGGTTAAGGCGGATTTACAAAAGTCCTGCTATCATCGCCATCGCCCGGATGCGTCATCACTCACTCGACCCAACTAGCGCGACCTCAACCGATAACCCGTGCGCATCGCCACTGCCGAAACGTCTTTCAATCCATACCCGCTGGCGTTACTCGCTGCTGCGTTCGCCTCCGGGGTGCTCGTTGCTGTCCAACTCCACTTGGAATTTCGGACGTGTGCGGCGTGCGCCGCCATCGTGGCGATACTCGCCGCCTGCGCCGCCTTCAGGCGGTTTGATTACCGACAAACTTCGTGGCTGATAGTCGCCGCGTTCGCTGGCGCGGGCGCGACACTCGCTCTGATCGATCAAAACTTGATCAATGAAAACAGTGTGCGCCGCTTCTACGAAAGCGGGCAGATCGCGGCGGGCGAACCAGTCGAAGCGACGGGCATCCTCGCCGGTGCGCCGGAGTTGGCACCGGACGGCATCTACTTCACATTGATGGTGGAACACCTCCGCTTCAAAAGCCGAGAGCATGTCGCGCGCGGCACAATTGAATTATTCGCGCCGGTGCGTGAACGCGAGACGGGTGTCGAGTACGATGCGCTGACGCTCAAACGCGGGGCGCGCGTGCGTGTGATGACGGCGCTGTCGCGTGAAGAAAAGTTCCGCAACCCGGGCGGGTCTTCGCTGACCGAATACCTCGACCGTCGCGGCGTCGATGCCACGGGCATCATCAAAAGCCCGCTACTCGTCGAACACCTGAGCGATGAAGCGGTCTTCCCGCCGCTCGCGTGGCTCGACAAGTGGCGCGGCCAACTGCTCGCGCGGATTAATCAGTTGTTCTCCGTCGACACGGCGGGCGTGCTCAATGCGTCGATGCTCGGCAACCGCTACGGCCTGTCGCGCGCCACCGCAGAACGCTTTCGACTCGGCGGTACATTCCACGTGTTGGTCATCAGCGGACTGCACATCACATTCATCGGCGGCGTGGTGTGGGCGCTGGCGCGGCGCGTCACGAAGCGGCGCGCGTGGCAGTGGCTGCTTTCGACGGTCGTCGTGTGGGCTTATGCCACGGCGGTCGGCGCGGAACCGTCGGTGGTGCGCGCCGCGTTCATGTTCACGCTTGTCGCGCTCGCGCCGGTGCTCCACCGGCAAGGCGGCACGCTCAACGCGCTCGGCGGCGCGGCGCTGGTGCTGCTCGTGGGGCGACCGCGCGAACTTTTCGATCCATCCTTTCAGTTGACGTTCCTGTCGGTGCTCGCCATTGTGGCGCTGGCGTGGCCGTTGCTGACGAGGCTCAGAGAAGTCGGCGAGTGGCGTCCGACGCATGCGACGCCGTATCCACCGGAGTGCCCGCGTTGGTGGCGCGTGCTCGGCGAGTCGCTGTTCTGGAATGAGCGGCAATGGAGACGCGAGATGGCGCGCGGCGCGTACAGTTACCGACTCTTCAAATCGCCGCTGGCCGCGTGGGCGCGTGTGACCGGATTACAGATCATCGCGCGCTATGCGTTCGCCGCGATGCTCGTCTCGCTATGCGTCCAACTCGGACTGCTGCCGCTCCTCATCATCTACTTTCACCGCCTCTCACTCGCCTCCGTTTTCCTCAACGTGTTCGTCGGCGCACTGATCGCCGCGCTCTCTTTCTGTGCGTTGCTGGCGTTGTCGCTGACCTCGTTTGAGGGTGTGGTCGTCGCGCCGTTATTGTGGCTGACTGAGAAAATAAATTGGTTGATGGTGCATAGCGTCGATCCGTTCGCGGACGCGGATTGGGCGCAGTGGCGTGTGCCGGAGTACAGCGGTCGGGCCGCTGTCATCTACATGCTGTACTTCGTCCCGCTCGTCGTGTTGGCGGTAGCGCTCGCGCGCTGGCATCCGGTGCGCCGCGGGTTGTTTGCCGTCACGGAAGGCAAGGGCAGTGATGCGAATGGCACAAACATTCGTCGCGCGAAGATTGATGGCGCAAGGATTTATCCGGTCGCAGCCGTTCTGTACTTGTTGTTGCTCGCTGTCGTCGTGGCGCATCCGTGGAGCGCGGCGCGGCCTGACGGGAAACTGCGTGTCGACTTCCTGGATGTCGGGCAGGGCGACGCCGCGTTGGTGACGATGCCCGACGGTACGACGCTGCTGGTTGATGGCGGTGGCCGCCCGCGCTTTACGGAGCGACGCCGCACCACTGCGGAAAACGCTGCGGACTCAAGCGACGGCAACGAACATAGCGTTGAGAATGATGGCGCGAATGCGAGCGTGAATGCGGACGACGTGGAACACTCGACGGAGCCGTTCGAGCGTGACGCGCGCGGCATCGGCGAAGCGGTCGTTTCGGAATATCTGTGGTGGCGCGGACTCGACCGCGTCGACTACGTGCTCGCGACGCACGCCGACGCCGATCACATCGATGGCTTAAACGACGTGCTCAGCAACTTTAATGTGCGCGTGGCGCTGGTCGGACGTGTCCCGGCCAACGATGCGGAGTACGAACGCTTCGTCCAAACTTTGCGGCGACGCAGCGTACCTGTGCATGTCATCAACCGGGGCGACGTGCTGCGCTTTGGCGCGGTGGTCGGCGAAGTGTTGTGGCCGCCTGGGATGATAGGGAATGATCCGGCGTCATCTTCTTCGCGCAACGACGATTCGGTAGTGCTGCGCCTGCGCTTCGGGAATCGAACCCTGCTGTTGACTGGTGACATCGAGAAGCGGGCGGAGGGCGCGCTCCTCGCGGCGGGCGAAGATTTGCGCAGAGACGTGTTGAAGGTGGCGCACCACGGCAGCCTGACATCTTCGACCCAGGCGTTCGCCAACGCCGCGCCCCCGGCGCTGGCCGTCATCTCCGTCGGACGCGACTCACCGTACGGACATCCGCACGCCGAAGTTGTTGAACGCTGGCGGGCAGGCGGCGCGCGCGTGCTGACGACCGGCGACTACGGCACCATCTCCATCATCATCGACGGCGACGCGATCTACGTCGAGACATATGTTCAGGAGTGATTCGACAAAAGACGGCAGAATTTGTCGACGAACTCAACTACGCTTTCGGCGGTTGTATGATTACGTCAAGCTCTGGCAAATACCGCTCGGCGTTTGGGCTGACACTCCCAGATAAGATCAATATTCTCTTCAGCGACACTCCCTTCGATTAGGAGGAGGATCGTAATGATTTGTTCGGCGTGTCGTCGCTAATGTTCTGTTGTTAGCAATAATGCCGCTTCGCTTGGGTAACGCCCGCGTTTACTCAAAACTTGCCGCTCTATGATTTGATCGTCGTGATTAATCTGCAAGATGCGAACAGTTGCTTCACCGATGTCCGTCAGCGATTCGATGGCAACTCCGTTAAGGCGAAAATGTTCGCGCCAACGGTCAGTGCGGGGATTATAGAAACGAACTAACAGGCTGGTCTCAGGTATCAGCGAAGCAACATCACTGCCTTTGTAGCGGTTACAGAAAACACACGCTAAAGCCAAATTTTCTAACTCGGAAGAACCGCCGTGTTTGCGGCTGGTGATGTGTTCAACTTGAAATCTGAAATAAGCGTCTTCTTCGGCTATCAGACAATACTCACAAACGTAATTAGCGCGACTGGCAACAATCCGCCGCGTTTCAGGACTGACGTGGCTACTCATTCGGCAGAAAATCGCGGGCGCGGGCTTTCGCCAGCCGCATTAGATGCTCTAGCTGCAAATAATGGTCAAGCTCAGATTTTTCAGCGGGCGACAATTCACCTTCTTTTTCACGCGACAACAAATCCTCAACACGCTCTTGTGCCGCTTCGGACGGACGAAAAGCGATAACGTTTTGCGGAGTAGTTCCGGCGGCGATAAAATCAACAACTTCTTCGTAAGCTTTAATACTGTCCATAATGAAAATAGAATACCGTTCTATCGTTGATTTATCTAGCCGTATCAGTTTCAAGAGGAAACGCCCAACGCCCGAATTAATCCGCGCTGAGCGCCACGACAATCTACAACACGAGGAAGCATCATGAGAAAACGTTATAGAGGCGTCAGGTTGGATGCGTTGTTATGCCATCCCGCTTCCAAGTAGACATCTTTTCTGAGAATCAAAAGGTTGATTATTCTCGGACGTTTCCATCTGTATCAATTAGTTTAATTTCACCTGTTTTCATATCTCTTATAACTGCTTTGGCTATTTCCTCTCCCTCAACGACTCCCTTCACCGACGCAGCAACTACATCATAGGTGAATTTAATATTACTTATCTTCATTCTTCCAAATTCTACTGTGTCAATGTATCCGTTCTCAAAACTATATTTGTGGCTCAACCCTTGCTCTTCAGTCCATCTACAAGGTAGTTCGCACCTCATCTGAAGGAAATCTGTGATCTTCTCTCCTGCTTCATTGTAAACGATTGTTTTATCCTCGAAATTTCCGGGCAGAGAAAAAGAAATATATTCATCTTCGGGTCTTATTTTCCCGGCCTCTACCAACCACCGTCCATCTGGAATAATACTGCGTTTAAGAATATCAGCCTTGTAGGCATTAACATCTATTACTACATCTTTCAGTCGGCCACTCCAATCTTCTAAATTAGGAAATCTAACTTCTTTGAGGCTAATGCCATAATAGTCTGCAAATTTGAGCGCCCCGCTTTCATATCCAATCTTCGTAACGAGAATCCCTTTTATGTTTCTAATATCATGCAACACGCCGAAAAAGTCTCGTACTCTCCCAACTTCAACTTTATCTTTATAGTTCTTACATTCAATAGCAACTCTGTATAATTCGCCAACGATCTCAACCTCCCAGTAAACGTCAATTTGATGTTTACAGCCCGACCTGCCTTCGATTTTTACATTATGGAAAACATTCATAGTATCAAGCCCTTCAACTTTGTGCAGGGCTTGATAGATATCTTGTACAAGTTTTTCATATTCTATGCTTTTATCTTCTTCCATTTTCACCTATTCCGGCCACACAATATAATTCGGCGGCATAACTAGGCAGTATCCACTCTACTTCCGCATAACACTCTTTTGGGCGTACTATCCCGACCCGTTGGTCTTGACTAACATCCAGCATCTCACATCTGTTCCCCGGTGGCTTTCACTTGTGCCTTCTACCTTTTTACTTTTGCCTTGTTACTTAGATATAGTGCCCCGGCCCACACTTGGGAACGGGCTGCCTCAAGCCTGACATCAAACCCTTTCGAATTGGAGACGTACATTGTATGAATGAAACCGAAACCGTTGATACTTCGCCGCTGTTCGACCGCCGCCCGTGGGGAACATTTACGGTGCTCGACGAAGGGGACAACTTCAAAGTTAAACGTATCGAAGTCTTGCCCGGTAAACGTCTGAGCTACCAGAAACACGCGCACCGCGTTGAGCATTGGGTGGTTGTGCAGGGCGCGGCGAAGGTAACGCTCGACGGTCAGGAGATCATCGTCCCGCTCGGTGAAGCCATCGACATCCCGCTCGGTGCCGCACACCGTGTCGAGAACTCCGGCGGCGATAAACTCATCTTCATCGAAGTCCAACGCGGCAGCTACCTCGGCGAGGACGACATCGTGCGCCTCGACGACGACTTCGGACGCGCAGGCGACAGAGTGTAGCTTCGTATGTAAGAAGACAAAGATGGACGGTCTTCAGGTTTCGGTTTTCAACTCAAACTCAAAACTGTTCACTGGCTTTTACTCTGCCAGCATGATGCGCAGGTCGCGGACGTTGGTGCCGGTCGGCCCGGTGACGAGTGCGTCTCCCAACTGATTGAAGAATGTATAAGCGTCGCTTGCGGCGAGAAACGCGCGTGCGTCAAGTCCCTGCCCCCGCGCGCGTGCGAGCGTCAGGTCGTCGGCGAGCGCGCCGTTCGCCGGGCTGTTTCCATCACCGCCATCGGTGCCCGCGCACAACGCGACGACACGCGGATGATTGACTTCAATGTCGTCCCTGACGTGCGCGCCCAATTCCAGCGCGCACCGCAACGCCGTTTCCGCGTTACGCCCTCCCGTGCCCGTCCCACGCACCGGGCACGCAAACTCGCCGCCAGAAATCAGACACACCGCGCGACCAGTTGCTGCCTCGCGGCGGCGTAACTCGATTACACGTAACACCATCTCACGCGCGCCTTCATCAACTGACTGACCGACAAGATCGTGCGCGACTTCGACGAAGAAACCTCTCTGACGCGCGGCCTCTGCGGCGAACTCAACCGCGTCATCATTGTCGAGCAGCACGTGTCGGCGGTGCAGTGTCTGGCTCGAGGATGATGCGGTCGGCGTTGGGCGTCGGGCGTTCATCGCAACTGCGCGCACAACGGAGGCGGGCAGACGCGCGGTGAGGCCGTAGCGTTCGATGACGGTCGCTGCTTCAGAGCCGGCAGCGGGCCATGTCTCCGGCGGGAACGTCGGCCCGGAGGCAACATTGGCTTCGTCGCCGCGATTCGTGTCAGAGATGATGAGTGTGATTTGAGCCGCGCGCGGCGCGCCCGCCGCCAGCCCGCCGCCTTTGACAGCGGAGATGGCGCGACGCACCGTATTGACCTCGGCGATGTCGGCTCCGCACGTGACCAACACGCGGTTCGCTTCGCGCAACTCTCCGAGCGTGATATTTGAATCACGCGGCCACTCCATCATCGCCGAGCCGCCGCCGGAGACGAGAAAGATAATCAGCGCCGAAGCGTCGTCAGCCACGCGCAACAGTTCAAAGGCGGCGCGGGCCGCAGCGAGGCTCGCGTCGTTTGGCACCGGATGCCCGCCCGCGAAAACACGCCAGCGTTCGGACAACTTCACGTCCAATGTTGGGGTTGCTGCTGTCGGGGCTGAGATGACGCCGGCGGTGAAGTGTGAATCGAGAATCGTTTCAAGCGCGGAGGCCATCGCGGACGCCGCTTTGCCGACGGCGATTGAGTAAATCGGGGTCGGCGATGCGGAGAGATTGAACTGAGCGTCGACGATGTGCAGACGGCTTAATGCGTCGACGCGCACAGACCGGCGCACGGCTGCACCGGCATCGACGCGCGAAAGGGCTTCGTCGAAAATCGCGTGCGCGTCACGTCGAAGGTCGGGAACTGCGGTCAAAAGCATTTACTCCACACTGACGAGCGCGCGCAGTTGGCGAAAGCGCCGGTCGCTGATTCCGCGCACCATCATCAAGTGCTCAGCGCGGCGGAACGGCCCGTAACGTTCACGATGCGCGATGATGCGCGCCGCCATCGTCTGGCCGATGCCCGGTAAACCGGCGAGTTCTTCGCGAGTCGCTGTGTTGAGATTAGTCAGCCGACCTGGCACAGCAACCGGATGGTCACTGAAAATAGTTGGCCGCCGTTCGATTGAGCGCGGCTCGACAACCGTTTTGACACACGATGACGTGGTTACTATTACCATTGAGGAAAAAAGGATACACATTGCCTGAAGATTGTTGAGAGGATTACGTTTCATAAATGCAAACTACTCTTTGCAAAGAGTTTGCAACTTCTGCCGCCATCGTGTGCAAAATGCTAGAAGTCTAAAATTGTCAGGAACTTGTAACGTTTAAATCGGCCTTTTCCACAGGCTTTTCCACAGCTTCTGTGGAAAAGTTGTCAAAGCTTTAACGAAGCAGAAATTCCCAAAACCTGTGAAAGTTTTTATCAAACCGGCGAAAGAGAAAACGTGCGATTCAATCCTGGGCCATGTGCAAGCTACGGCACCTTCTTAAAGCCTGCTTGAGCGAAATGCTTGTCGAAGGCAAAAGCCGTATTAATGCCGATGTTCTTCATCACACTGAACGAGATACAATCTGTTAGCGAATATTCTTTGGCTTTGTACTTTTGTAATCAGCGGGCCGAAGCGAATCCTCTACATAACTCCTGGGTGTCAGCGGCGTCTTCGCTTACTTGTTTGCCTTCTCCCAATCGAAACCTTCTGACCTGATTTGACCATTTGGCATAATCTGGTACGACTGCACCGCGTATCTCAACTCCGCTTTCTCGTTAGGGACGTAACCGACAACTCTGAAAACAAACAAGCCGCGTATGTCACTCTCGTTCAGCAGGACGGCGTAAGTATGATTTAGCTCAACCTTCACAGCTTTCACAAACTTTGAAAACTCTGAATAGGAATGGACTCGCTTGAGATTGAAGGCTCGTGACGCAGAAACTTCTTCCAAAGGAACATCTGTGCCTAAATCAGCAATTAGCGACATATCATCGCCAGCCGTCGAAGCCAGAAAATAATCTTCTGATCGACACGCGCCGTTAAAGAGCAAATCTGGACTGTTTCGCTGCTTTGAATATGCCGATAAGAACAGCGCGGTGTTCTGGTACCCTTGCTGAGACTCAACGGATGAGCGGCAACTATAAGATGGCGAAAGCGTGACGGTCTTTATCGTGTGCAATTCGGGAAGCTCAAACCTTTTATCTGCATTTTGAGCAAACAGGGAAATGCTTGCCGAAAGCATAATCAGAACGGATGAGCCAAAGTTTTTCAAGCTGTCTCCCTTCAAGCTGAAACTACCCACAAGCAATTGAACATGTAGTTGGGTCACAACCCAATGGCAAAGCGCCGCAATGCTTTTCGGTGACTGCTTCAAGTTCGGTTGACAAGCATTGTTCATGCGCCCGCGTCGTTTTGTAAGCTGTCCCAATGGTCGATGGTTTCATAAGCGCGTCCGAGCACTGCACGTGGGCGGGCGCCGTCGGCCTGGCCGATGAACCCATCGCGTTCCATCGCGTCGAGGATGGCGGCGGCGCGTCCGTAGCCGACTCTCAGGCGGCGCTGTAAGACCGAGGTCGAAGCGCGCTTCATCTCGACGCAGATGCGCAGCGCCTGTTCGAAAAGCTCGTCGCGTTCGCCGCCCGTTCCATTCGTGCCCGACGCCTCTTCCTCGGATTGCGTGATCGATTCGTCATACGTCGGTTCGCCCTGTTCTTTGACGTGCTTGACGATTTTGCCGATCTCCTCTTCGTCGACGTAAGCGCCGTGAACACGTACCAGCCGCGACGTGCCGGGCGGCAGGAACAGCATGTCGCCACGACCGAGGAGTTGCTCCGCGCCGTTTGAGTCGATGATCGTGCGTGAATCAACCTTGGACGAAACGCGGTAAGCGACGCGCGACGGGAAGTTCGCTTTAATCAGTCCGGTGATGACATCGACCGACGGGCGCTGCGTCGCCAGCACGAGGTGAATGCCGACCGCACGTGCCATCTGTGCGAGGCGCGTGATCGACTCTTCGACTTCGTGGCCGGAGACCATCATCAGGTCGGCGAGTTCGTCGATGATAATGACGATGTACGGCAGAGGCTTCCACGGACGGCCTTCTTCGTCGAAGTCCTCGACCGCATTGCGGCGCGTGATTTCGGTGTTGTAGCCGTCGATGTTGCGCACGCCCCACCCGGCTAAATCCTTGTAGCGTTTTTCCATTTCGCCGACCGCCCACTTCAGGCTCTGCGTGGCGCGTTTCGGGTCGGTGATGATCGGCGTCGCGAGGTGCGGAATGTCGGCGTAAAGTCCGAGTTCGAGCCGCTTCGGGTCGACCATGATGAACTTCACTTCGTCAGGCCGCGCCTTGTACAGAATGGAAACGATCAGCGTGTTGACTCCGACCGACTTGCCCGCGCCGGTCGCGCCGGCGATTAACAGATGGGGCATCTTCGCCAAATCGGCGACGTAGTTTAAGCCGTCGATGGTTTTGCCAAGCGCGATGGTCAGCTTCGAGGTCGGCTCGATGAATTTTGTCGACTCGATGACTTCACGCAGGTGAATCGTTTCGCGATGCGGGTTCGGGACTTCGATGCCGACATGCGGCTTACCCGGAACGCGGTCGATGCGAATCGACTCGGCCTTGAGCGCGAGACAAAGGTCGTCGACCAGTCCGGTGACGCGCGAATACTTAACGCCCGGATCGGGTTTGAATTCGTAAGTGGTGACGACGGGGCCGGGACAGATGTGCTTGATCTGGCCGGTGACATTGAACTCTTTGCACTTTTCAGCCAGGTGCATCGCGAGTCCGAGTAGTTCTTCGTCGGCCTGCTCGTGGCGTGGTGGAGCGGGGCGCAGGAATTCGACGTTCGGGAACTTGTAGTTGCTCATCGCAGCCGCGAGTTTCTCGGCGCGGCGCGCGGCAGCAATCTCAGCCGGACGCGCGACCGGTTCGATTGACGCTTCATCTTCATCGATATCGGTGCGCACCACCGCCGCTGTGCGCATCATCTCTTCAATCTCAGCGTCCGTTTTGCCCTGTGTGTTTTTGTCCTTCGCGTCGGACAAGGGGCGACCCGCAACGCTCGCGGCGGGGGGCATGGTTGCGGGTGTCGGCACGGCGCTCAACGTGCGTTTCGGTAACGGCGTGCGTGCGCGTTCGACGAGCGTTAACGCGGCGGGCGGTGGTTCCGCAATTGAGTCGGCGGATGGCCGCGCGACAATCGAAGCCAACTCCGCTTCGGCCTGTGCCAGCTTGGCGCGAACCTCCGCCTCCGGCGACGGATGCGAACCGGTGACAGCGGCGCGCTTGATCGCCGTAACACTAGCCGCGCCCTCTTTCGCTTGCGCGGACTCGCGCCTTGATAGCATGTCGCGGCTGCGGAGTCCGTCAGGGTGGAGTTCGTCGACTGCATTGGATTGATTCGCTTTGAGCAATTCCTGTTCGTGTTCGGCGCGGAGCACGGCGTGTTGGCGACGCTTGGCGCGCCATTCGTGGAAACGCCTGACCAGCGCCGGGACAAGCGCGGACGGGTCGCCGAGTCTGGCGATGATTCGTTCGTAGGCGAGAGCAAAAGAAAAGTTAGTGGCGAAAAGGACGCCGGTCGCCGCGAGCGCGACCAGCAGGACGCTCGCGCCGATGGTGTTCATCCCGTGCACTAACACACCAGAGATGACCGCGCCGACCATCCCGCCCGGTTGAAAGCTGGCATCCGCGAGTGGCTTAATCGGCGACAACGCGAGCAACGACGCAGCCGCCAACAGCAGCACGACGAGTCCGATGATGCGCGACAGTGGGGCATGAATGCGCCGTGTGCGAAAGCGACGCCACGCCGTCGCGATCAACAGCAACGGCAGCAGCGCGGCAGCGAGTCCGACCGCTTGCAGCAACGCCGCCGCGACGTTCGCGCCGATTGATCCGACCATGTTGCGCGCATCTGTCTCACCGACCGCGTTCCACGATGGGTCATTCGGGTGATACGACAGTAGACACAGCGTCAACAGCGCACTGAGCGCCAACAGTCCGATAGCGACAATCTCATTGCGCCGCGTGTTGCGCGCCGCGCTCGTCGCTGTCCGCCCGCGCGCTTCCGTTGATATTGATGCCATGAACGCTCCGAAGAAAACAGAGGTTAGAGGTTGGATGTTAGTACCGGATGATAAAATGCGATTCTCGAATCAATATTCTGTGTCTGGATAGCCCGCGGCTTACCACTAACGAGTGACCGAAGTTGCTTGTCATACTCCGCATCCCTGTCGCAGATCAAGTTGATTAGTCATGACAGCGATTGCCGCTTTCACCAATACCTAACATCCAACATCTGACTTTATGCCACGCGACGCGACAGGAGGAACGCTTGAATGAAATCATCAATGTCGCCGTTCAGCACCGCGTCCACATCACCGCGTTCGAGCTTAGTGCGCGCGTCTTTGACCAGACGATACGGGGCCAGCACGTAGTTTCTAATCTGCGAGCCAAACGCAATGTCCTGCTTGCTGGCTTCAAGTACAGCGGTCTCCGCTTTGCGCTTCTCCATTTCCCGTTCATAGAGTCGCGCGCGCAGCACCTGCATCGCGACGGCGCGGTTCTGGTGCTGCGAGCGCTGGTTCTGGCACTGGACGACGATGTTGGTCGGCAAGTGCGTGATGCGCACCGCTGAATCGGTGGTGTTGATGTGCTGACCGCCCGCGCCGGTCGCGCGGTATGTGTCGACGCGCAAATCTTTGTCGTTGATCTCGACCTCGAAGGTGTCGTCAATCTCCGGGTAGACGAACAGGGAAGCGAAAGATGTATGGCGGCGCGCCGCCTGATCGAAGGGCGAAATCCTGACCAGCCGGTGAACACCCGCTTCCGCCGCGAGTAGGCCGTATGCATACTCGCCTTCGATGCGGAAGGTGACATTCTTAATGCCGGCTTCGTCGCCGGGCTGGTAGTCAATGGTTTCGGCCTTGAAGCCGCTCCGCTCCGCCCACTTCAGATACATCCGTAGCAACATCTCGGCCCAGTCCTGCGACTCGGTGCCGCCGGCGCCGGGATGAATCGTGCAGATCGCGTTGAGCGCGTCGTTCTCGCCGGAGAGCATCACCTCCGTCTCGGCCACGGTGACATCTTTCCCAAGACGTTCGAGCAGACCGTTGAGTTCGCGCAAGCTCTCTTCATCGTCCGCGGCAAATTCAAAGAGCACCACCGCGTCTTCAACCGCCGACGCGAACTGCCCGTGGCGAGTGAGGACACGTTCCAGACGGCTGCGTTGCTGCAACAAATTCTGCGCCGCCTCCTGGTCATTCCAAAAATCCGGCGCGGAGGCTTGCGCCTCAATCCGCGTCAGTTCTTCGCGCTTCGCCGCAACATCAAAGAAACCTCCCGAGCTGCTCGACGCGGGCGCTTAAATCTTCGTATGCCGCATGCAACTCTTGGATGGCTGGTGTCTCAGTCATCTGCTACCTCTTCCTGATAATTTGGTTAGTGTTTTTATGGAGCGACTCTTAAGCGTTGCCGCCAGCGCGATCACGCTGATGAACGCACAGCAGGCGGCGAAGATGTCGCCGTGTCTGGTGTAAAACGTCTTCGCACCGGCGGCGCGTGTGACCGTCCACGTGCGCACCGCGGGGACAAAGCCGTCGGTCGCGTCCCGCACCTCGCCGCGTGGGGTAATCATCGCACTGATGCCGGTGTTAGTGACCCGCAGGACGGGCCGGTTGTTTTCGACCGCGCGGAAAACGGTGTTCGCTAAGTGCTGTCGCATTACCGGCGTGCGCCCAAGATAGCCGTCGTTCGAAATGTTAATCAACACGTCTGCGCCCGCGTCCGCGAAGGTGCGCGAGATTGACGGGAACGCCGACTCGAAACAGATAAAGACTCCGGCGCGCCCACCGCCCGACGATTCTCCGAGTGGCATCAGCGGATATTTGTCGCCCGGTGTGAACTCGCCGACGAGTCCCGTCAAAAGCCACGTCGCCGGCAGCCATCGCGGTAGCGGCACATACTCGCCGAACGGCAACAGGCGAATCTTATCATACTGCGCGACGAGCCGACCTTCGTCATCAACCAGCACCGCCGCGTTATACAAGCCGTTCAGCGGAGCCGGTTCGAGTGAGTTGAAGATGACCGACGTGTGATTGTCGCGGGCGAAACGCGCGACCCGTTCGCGGAACCGCGTGTCGCCCGCGTAGGTGAAATTCATCGGCGACTCCGGCCAGACCACGATGCGCGCCACGGAGTCCCGGTTCATCTGCGAAGCCGTCTCTGAAAATGAACTTGCGCGAGTGTCGTCCGCGTCGCTCAAAGAACGGCGCGGTCGCGTCTGATCCCACACGTTGAGCGCCGCTTCGCTCATCGACAAGTGACGGTTAAATAACTCTTCGGTCTCCGAGGCTGGTCTGCCAAAATTCACCGACACGTTCGGTTGCACGCCGATGACAACTGCTGCTATCGACTCCGGCGTCGAAGCTTGGCCGCCGGAAGTAACGCGCGGGGCGCTCAAGCCAAACAGGAGTGCGACGGCACAGACCACCACACTGCCGGTCATATACGCGCGGACATCCCTCTTCAGCAACGCGAACGCCAGCGCGGCGTTCACGCTGACCATCAAAAAGCCGACGACGTAGACGCCGCCCCAACGCGCGGGTTGAATCAACGCGGGAACGTAAGCCTGCGAATAGCCGATGGCGTTCCACAGTTGGCCGGTCACGCCGAGCCGTGCCCATTCCAACGCGGCCCAAGCGAACGGCGCGAGGGCGAGCGCGCGGCCCACACCCTGGCGCGAACCGACGCGCGCTAGCGTTGCACCCCACAACGCGGGAAACAATCCGACGATCATCGCGCCGGGGAACAGCAACGGATAGGCGACCCACCACGGAATTCCGCCGTAGTGAACCATCGCATGCGTCAACCAATAGCATGTGCCGTAAAAGAAAAATGTGGCCGCCGCCCAACTGAGCACGAACGCCTGCTTGATGCGTGCGCCGCGCAGGAGCGCAATCATCAGCGGGACGAGTCCGACCCATGCCAGCGGCCATAGATTGAAATCGGGGAACGAGAGAATCAGGAGTACGATTGATAGAGCAGCCAAGCCGCATCCGGCTCGCGAAGGTGCGCTCGCACGAATGAGCATCAGCAACTTACTGCGTGACCCGCGGGCCGACACATCGAGTGGTAAAGCTTCCTGCACAAGCGAAAGTTTATCAGAGGCGTCGCGCCTCCGTCATCGCGCTTTAAAAAAAAATCAAGACTATGTTGGCGATGTATGAAATCGTCAGTCCGGTAACCGAAATCAACAGAAAACGTCACCGTCTCAGTGACAAATTTTGTCGACCTGACATCTCGCGGACGGGAGACTCAGGCTTCGACCGAGACGATTACTTGCGTGGAGCAGCCGCAAGAACCGCAACGATTCATCAAGCAACAGGTCAGAACCCTTTGAAATTAGTCGTGACTTAAAACGCAGGAAAACCCGGTTAGGAACCGGGTTCTGGTTAAGATTGGAATATTGTAGGAATGCTCGGCGGGCGGCTGGCGTAGCGGCAGGCCACGCTCAGAGAAGTGCTGGCGGCGGGGTCACGGTTCAACTTCTTCCGTGCTTGCCATTGCTCTACTAAGCACTTGCTGTGCCACAAAATACATACTCCCGGAAATCCGTTCGCATTCGTCACCGGGGTTGTCGATACTGACTGCCCCGACGCCCTTCGTGCTCGCCCGTCGCGAACATCGTAACGTGCTCGCGCGGCTCGACGATCAACAAGTGATTGCTCAATCCGACGACGCGCACATTGTCGCGTCCGCGCCCGACGATGAAATCGCCACTCGCTCGCGCCCGCCACAACTCGCCACGCACCAACACCGCGCCTTCGGGCGTCAATTCTTTTTCGACGGAGGCGAGGGCGCCGATCAGTCGAATGATTTCAGGTGAGGACTTACGGTGTCTTGAAATGATGGCGACGGTAATGAGCAGCGCCAGCGTTGCGCCCAGGAAGACCGCGCTGGCGGCAACGATGAATTGAAGAGATTCCATCTTCCAAGCGTGGAACATCAACATGAGAATCAGATACACGAAGAGATGGGCAAGGGAAGCAAAGCAGTGTTCGGCCCGCCGGTTCGAGACACTCTCAGCGCGAGTTCTTTTCGACCTGGCGTTGCAGCGCAATTGCCTCTTGATTATTCGGGTCGATCTGCATCGCGCTCTTCGCATGCGCCATTGCCATTGCCCGGTCGCCGCGCTCGTTGAAGATACGTCCCAGCAGGATATGCGCGTCGATCAACTTCGCATCCCAGAAGAGCGATGTCTTCAACATATTGATCGCCGGTTCGAGGTCGCCGCGACGGAGGTTGATGCGGCCAATCAACAAGTACGCTTCGGCGTTCATCGGCTCGACCATCACCACGCGGCGCAACTCAGGCAGCGCCTCGTCGTCCTGCCCGGCGGCGTAAAACTCGCGTGCCTTAGCCAACAGGTCGGCGGTCTTGGTTGGGGTCGGCCCGTCGACGGGTGGGCGCATCAGGTCTGAACGGTTGAAGACCTGGCGCAGGCGCACCGGTATCTCAGATGTTGTCTGCGCGCGCTGCCATTCGGTCTGCAACTTGGCGTATGAGGGAAGGAAGCGGCGCGCTTCGTTATCATTGGCATTGGCCGCCTCGGACTGTCCGGCGCGATCCAGTGATTTGGCGAACAGGAACAGCGCCTCACCGTCGCGCGGGTTGGCGTTGATCACCGGGCGCAGTTGATCCGCCGCCTCCGGATATTTGCCAGAGAGCAGCAGCGCGTATGCGTAATTGAAGCGCACCATCGGGTCATCGGGCGCGGACTCAGCGGCGCGTCCCAAAAGCGTCAGCGCCTGCTTCAACAAGCGGTCACGCTCGGCGGCCTTCTTTTCACCGCGTGCAGCCTGGGTTGAGATAGCGCCCGCGTTGTTGTAGATGCTGGTCAGTGGCGTCTCGGACGCAGGCGCAGTCAGAGCGCCAAGCGCACGCACCAAATCGCCCATCCGCCAATAACTGTACCCAGCGTAAAACGCTGCCTCAGTGTAGTGCGCGTCCTTTTTCTGGAGCATCGAGAAGTACTCCGCTGCGCCCTTCCAGTCCTGTTGGTCAAGGTGAAGATGTCCGAGTCCGAAAGCCGCCTGCGCGTATGTCTCGCCGGCGTTGGCGCGCGCGTAATCGCGCATCGCGTTGCGCAGGTAAGCGGAGCGCTTTTCCCGGTCGTCGGTCAGCACGCCTTTGACGTAACTCTCGAAGGCAACCGGCGGGACTTTCGTGGCCTGCTCCAAAATCTTGTTGAGCGATACCGGCAGCGCTTTGTCGCGCTCGTACAGAACGTCGTATGCCAATCGCCCCTGCATTTTCTGAAGGTTGGTCAACGGGCCACCGAAGTCATAAGGCCGCCATGCCCAGCGTCCGTCATCAAGCGGCCCGCCCATCAAGCGCCCCTCATTGACACGGATTACGCGCGCTGTG
Source organism: Acidobacteriota bacterium (assembly GCA_030859785.1). GTDB lineage: Bacteria > Acidobacteriota > Blastocatellia > Pyrinomonadales > Pyrinomonadaceae > JACDEG01. The sequence goes on along the minus strand of JALZJL010000060.1, from coordinate 19,749 downwards.
CCGCGGAGCGCCGCCAACGTCTTTTCGCCCTTCGCCGCGGCGGTGACTTCGTATGTCCCGACGACAACCATCGTCGCCCGCGCCTCGCGCGCGATTTTGATGGCGGTCGCGCGCGATGGCAGCATTGTCAACGGCAGGCGTAGTCTCTGATAGACCATCTCGCGCTCATCGCTTGAAACAACCGCCACTCCCGGCGTGCTGAGCAGTGCGGCAAGCGAGTCGGCAAAACTCTCGCCAACCCAGTTGAACTCTCGCTGATTGGAAAGATTCTCGAACGGCAGCACGATCACGACATCGTTCGTGCCAATGGATTGGGGGGCCGCGTCCGTCACACGGGTCGTGCCGGAGAGCACCAGCAGTGTCACGACCAGCGCGGTTAAATTTCGTCTTATCGTTATTATCATTTCGATCACGTCCAAGTAGTAAAGCGGCGAGGCCGCCGGTGCGTTGAAAACTCTTCACAGCGCCGGCGGCCTCGCGTCATCATTTAAAATTCTCCGTCAGAGCCAGTCACAATATTTCGAGGGAAATTGGCGTCCCGTACGGGAATCGAACCCGTGTTACCGCCGTGAAAGGGCGGTGTCCTAGGCCGCTAGACGAACGGGACATGCTCTGTCTTGGATAACGGTCGAATCAAATTACCGTACCAGGTGCGGAGTGTCAAACCGCATCAGCCGTGCGTCAGCCATCGAGCAGCACGCGGGTTTTGATGCTCGGATGGTGCGAAAAGTAACTCCGCCCGGTGCGCTTTCGTGACCGATGCGGCTACATTTTAATGACCGGGATTGACTACACGAACGTCGCACGTCAACATGCCGCACGAAGACGAAAAAGGACGTCGGTGTCTGCCGGCATCTACTGTCACGCCGGATGTTTCGCCGGGCGCGCATCCCTTTTGTCTGACCGCGCATCGCACGTCAGCACCGACGCGCTCTGTTGTTTTGTAAGCGTTCAGCCGTTAGCTTTCAGCTAACACAAGATAACTCGCTGAGGCGCGCCTAGAGACCCGCGGCGCGAAGCTCGGGCGAGACTCACCACAGGTGACTGGCTGACCGCTGATTGCTGACCGCTGAACGCTCACGTTATTTTTCCATGCACCCGATACTCTTTCACGCGCTCTTTCGCAAGACGCTCTGTTGCCACACTTCACGAGAGGCCGCCACGCCATGCTGACCAGGAAATTGCTCTTAACGTCCGCGCTGACACTCGCGCTCATAATCCTGTCCACCATCCTCCCGACCGCCGTTGCACAGCAGTTGCCACCTCCTGACCCGACAGCCTCAAGCAGTTCGGCCACCGAGACTGCCGAAGCGCGGAAGGAACTTGAAAAGCAGGCCGTCGCGCTGCTCGATGAAGTCGCCACCGAGGCGCAGACGCTGAAGCTGGTGGAGAATCGCGTCCGCCTTCAGATGATGATCATCGATCTGCTGTGGCCTCGCGACGAAGAGCGAGCACGCGCGCTCTTCAAACAGTTGACGGCCGATCTCGCAGAGATGATGACGGGCGCGTCTGACATGTCTGACCCGAACGTCCAAAACTCGGCGCAGATGGTGATGCAGTTCCGGCACGAGTTGTTGAATGTAATGTCGAAACGAGACGCGAAGTTGGCGCTTGAGTTTTTACGCGCCACGCGCCAGCCGCAGCTCAACTACCACGGCCCGGACTACCGCGCGCCGGATCAGGAACTGATGCTTGAGATGACACTGGCGGCGCAGGTCGCGGCGCGCGATCCCGGCGAGGCGGTGCGGTTGATCGAAGAGGGTTTAAGTAAGGGCGTCACTTCAGGGATGATGAATGTGCTTTCGCAGTTACGACGTCGCGACCCGGCGGCGGCGGCGAAGGTGACGGACCAGATTATCAATCGACTCCGGCCCGAAGAGTTTGGCATCGACCACGAGATGACCAACGTCGCAATCAATCTCTGGCAGATGAATCGCCCACCGACTCAGGTTCCGACTTCGGCCCCGACATCGGACGGAGCGCCGGTTCAGATGGTCGGCGACTCAAGCCGGCCCGGTGCTTCATCGAGTGCTGCCTCTGAACAGACGCGACGCGAGTTGGCCGAGAAGCTCGCCGCAGCGGTGACCGGGATGCCTGCGCACCGCACCGGCAACGCACAACATTTATTCATGACGCTCAAAGGAATGATGCCGGAGCTTGAGAAGTATATACCTGCGCGCGCGCCGGCGGTGCGCCGTAGAATAAGCGAGTTCGAGAAAACCCTGCCTCCTTCAGCGCGAGCGGGTCAGGACCAACAGGCGTTGATGCAGAACGGCTCGGTTGATGCGATGCTCGAAGCGGCGGCCAAGGCTCCGTCGGAGATGCGCGAGCAATTCTACTCGCAGGCGGCGTGGAAGGCGGCGGGCGAGAATGATGTCGAACGAGCGCGGCAGATCATCGGCAACATCTCAAACCCGCAGTTGCGCGCGCGGATGCTCAGAGACATCGAACGACAGATGCCGTGGCGCGCCGCCGACCGTGGAGATTTCGAGCAGGCGCGGCAGTTGTTGTCGCGCCTCACGACGGTCGAAGAGCGCGTCAATCTGTTGCTCCGACTCGCTTCAGTCGCGACGAACAAGAATAACAAAGAGATGGCCCGCCAGTTCACCGAAGAAGCGTACAGCCTGGTTGCCGGACGCGCCGAAAATCAGCAGCAATTCTCCGCGCAGCTTCAGGTCGCGCAAATTTTTGCTGCCACCGACCCGGCGCGCAGCTTTGAACTTGTGGAAGGCGCCATCGGACGGCTTAATGAGTTGCTGAGCGCGGCGGCGGTCATTGATGGCTTCGGCCAGGAGGCATTCCGACAGGGCGAGCTTAAGCATCAGGGCGGATATCACTGGAGTGAACTGGTACGGCGCTGCGGCCAGATATTGAGCGCGCTCGCACCACGCGATTTTGCGCGTGCTCGATCCGGCGCGGAGCGGTTCGAGAGAACCGAAGTGCGGACGCTGGCCCGTCTGATGGTGGCGCAAGGCGTGCTGTCGTCACAGCACAACAACACCAACCGAGGAAACGCCCCGAACATGAGTGGAAAGCACGGCTACCCGACGGTCATCGTCAACCACTGAGCGTGACGCGCGGTGCGCGCGTTTGGCAATCAAAGTCATGCGGGCGTCGGTCAGCTTACCGAATTGTTTCGCGCGAAAGACAATTATTTCGCGCGAAAGACAAGGAAGTAATCCATCCCGTCCGGCTTCACAAAGTCATGTTCTTCAAGGGGTGAAAATCCGGCGCGCTCGGCTTCTTTAATCACCGTCTCGCGGTTAAGGCCGTGGTCGTCGCCCGCGCCGTTGCGGTCAATGATGCCGAGCCGAGCGCCGGGCCGCATCGCTTGTTTGAGTTTCGTCAAAACCCGAATCGGCTGCGTGATTTCGTGATAGGTCTTCAGAATCAAAACCGCATCAACACTCTGCGCGGGCAGCACCGGATCATCCTCTCTGCCGAGCACCGCGCGGATGTTGTTAAACTTTTCTTTCGCGGCGCGCTGTTCGATGTGCTTCACAAAATCGGAATTGATTTCCACCGCATAGACTGTGCCTGCCGTGCCGACGCGTTGCGCCGCGCGCACTGTGAACCAGCCGGAACCGGCGCCAATGTCCGCCACGCTCGCCCCTTCCCTGATGCCGAGGATGTCCATCACACGGTAAATCTGTAGATTCTTTTCACGCTCCGCATTTTCAAAGATCGAGAGGTCGCCAGTGTACGGCTCGCTCGTCTTTCGCGTAATCGCTTCGCCCTGTTCGGCGGGACTCGGCGTTGGCTTCGACTCAAGCGGTGCGGCGGGTGCGCGTTTCGTCTGCTGCGTCGTCGCCATCGGCATAATCAGCGCGCAACCGGACAGTAGCGTGGTCGTTAACATCAGCGCGAGCGGTAACGCAGCGCGCCGTAGTGCCGGAAATGAAAGTAGATGAAGCCTCACAAGTTGTCTCCTTTTTATCGGCAGCTTTGATGAACGCCGACGCCGACACCGTTGCCGCATGCAAGCACCGAAACGCTGTTGAGAAGATTCAATATTAAGTTGCGGATGAGCGGATGGCGTGCCAAACCCGGCACAAAAGTTTAACGCCCGTCGCACTCGAAGACTATCATTGAAGACAAAATACATTCACCGCTGAGCACGCGGAGGAATACCCGAATATGCAACTGATTTGATGATGCAGTCTTTGATTTCTCCGCGTTCCCTCGCGGACTCCGTGGTGACGTGGATGTTCTTAATTCATAATCCTAACGCGCTTCGATGGTGCGAAAGGAACCGTCTGCCATTTGTAGTGGGATGGATTGTTTGCTGGATATGCGTGCGGCGATTGCGCCCGATGATCGCGGGCGTCGAATCATTTGACCGAGAGAAGATGCGCGCCGCGTTCGGTGACACGACCGATGATCGCGGCGTCCCGATAGGTTCCGCGCAACCGTCCGAGCAGGCTTGCGGCGCGCAGCGGGTCAATCGAGATTAACAATCCACCCGCCGTCTGCGGATCAAACATCAGGCTCACCACTTCGCGGCTCACGTGGTCGCTGATCGTCACATCGTCGCCGACGTAGATGCGGTTGGTTTTATCTCCACTCGTCAGCATTCCCGACGCCGCCAGTTCCATCGCGCCGGAAATCAGCGGCACGCGCGACGCTTCAATTTCCAGTGTGACGTTGCTGGCGCGCGCCATCTCCCACGCATGGCCGAGCAGCGCGAAGCCGGTCACGTCGGTCGCCGCGTTCGCACCCGCCTCACACATTGCGAGGGCAGCGTCGCGCCCGGCGAGCAGCATCGTCGCGCGCGAGGCTTCGACCACTTCGGGCGTGGCTTTGTCGAACTTGATGCCGGTCGAGATGACGCCGGTGCCAATCGGCTTGGTCAGAATTAGTTCGTCGCCGACGCGCGCGCCGCGATTGGTGACAACTTGGCGCGGGTTGATCGTGCCGGTCACGGCGTAGCCGAACATGATCTGCGGGTCGTCGACGCTGTGCCCGCCGATGAGCGCGACACCGTGCTCGGTCAAAACCGACAGTCCGCCGCGCATAATCTCGCCGAGGATAGAGAAGTCGAGGCCGCGTTTCGGAAAGCAAGTGACGGCCAGCGCGGTGATTGGCGTCCCACCCATCGCCCACACATCATTGATCGAGTTGAGCGCCGCGATGCGTCCGTAGTCGAACGGATCGTCAACGATGGGCGTGAAGAAGTCCACCGTCTGCACCAGCGCGAGGTCATCGCTCAGACGATACACTCCCGCATCGTCGGCGGTTTCAATGCCGACAATCACGTTCGGATGATGTGGGATATGCAGCCCGCCCAGCACCTGGGCGAGTTCGCTCGGCGCGAGTTTAGCCGCTCAACCCGCGCACGAAACCATCTCAGTCAGTCGCATCGGTTTACCTCGTTTGAAAATTGGTCACAGCATAGTCACATCGTGATGGACAACGAAAGCCAAGCATGGCGACAAGTAGGTTCTAACATAGACGGCACAGAGGTCACACTGACGGCACAGAGGAAACCAGTCAACCCTCTGTATCCTCTGTGTCTTCATCTCTGTGTCTCAGCGTGATCTGCTGACCCGCAACTCTCGACCTCAAAATAAAGTGCGAACTACCCAAACTTCAATGCATAAATTAAATTATGTGTGCTATGGCAACAGCTAAACCGAAAACCAAGAATGGTAAAAGAATTTCTAACAGGATGTAGAAGCGTGTACTGATTCGTTTACCAAATATCTTTCGTGCTTCGTTTGCGAAGTAGAGACCTGTAAGGTAAGCGCCAAAAACTCGAAAGACGCCGCCTTGATACATAGTTATGCTGCCAATCATAGCCATTATAGTTTCTGCGATTACAGGGTACTGACGAAATTGGCGGCTCTCTTCATCCCGGAATTTATCCGTCATGTCAAAGCCTTTGATTCGTGGAACTCCGGTTACTCTTGCGGATACATCAACTTTGCCATCAAAACCAGCAACTAATGCATGAATGTTTATTCCATCTCTCTTATTCAACATTACTGGCGCTAGTGATAAAGTGTTCGATTGCACCTCTATAGCCATGTCAAAGGGGCTAGGGTAAGCGGCGTATCTAACTCTTAGAATTTGCGATTCCCCACCAAATCTAATGGTTACTGGACTATAAAACTCGTCGGGCTGTATAGGCAGATTCCCTGAGTTGTATAGCCTTACAAAGACGGTGCCTACATTTTCAACTGGCTTGCCGTCGTACACAATGCGCAGTTTGTCGTCATCTTCGGCTGATAGAGGCGTGCTAGAAAAGAAGTAGTACGCAATTGCTTTGCGCTTCCGTGCGATGACAAAAGGTAGAATCGAAATCAATAAGGCAGCTAAGGCTATAGTCGCACCGATGAACTGCCATATCGGGTCGCGCAGAAAATTCATATAGATTCGAACTCTCTAATTAAGCACTATCCAAACATATAAGCTAAGAGCGATTTCACTGAAGTAATTAATGCGCCTCATTGCATCATCAATCATCCTTCTTAAATCTTCCTGCTCCACCCTATCTCGTAATTCATTATCTCACGTCTGTGAACAAGCGCACGTCCGCCAACATCGACTGAACGGATGCTCATAAGTCGTACTAACTCTAGGTAGTGAGGTAGCACACGGGCTTGTGCTGTTTGCGAGGCGCGGCTCAACGACCCGCTATCTCAAGCACCGCCGGGGACGAGGAGTATCTTGCCGCCGGTTATTTGGTTTTTGTAGAAGCCCAAGAAGAAGAAATCAATAAATTGCCTTGCAGAGAAATATAACCGCGATGTTCGGTGCATTTGTCCACAATATTGACCCGATCATTGTTTCGATTTCCGACATTCATTTTTGGTGGTATGGACTGAGCTTTACACTAGGCTTTCTCAATGCACATCTTTTTCTGCGCCGTAACCGGGAAAGCGTCGGACTTTCCCTTCCAGCCGTTTATGATTTGACACTCTTTTTAGCAATCGGAATATTAGTCGGCGGACGCTCGCTGGTTGTCATCAATAATGAATGGGATTTCTACCGCGAACATCTTCTTCTGATTCCGAGCATTTGGGTCGGCGGCTTTGCCACGCACGGACTCATTTTCGGCGGCGCGGCGGGAGTAATTATTTTTTCTCTTATCTACCGCGCTCCGACGCGCCGGATATTAGATTTACTGGCGATTTCCGCCGCCATCATCCTGGGTTTCGGCAGAATCGGAAACTTTATTGACGGACAAATCTTCGGCAGTCTGACCGACGTTGCCTGGGGCGTGAAGTTTCCGAACGTCGAAGGATTTCGTCATCCGGTCGTTTTGTATGACGGACTCAAGAATTTCCTGCTCGTGCCGTTTCTTTTGTGGGTGAGAAGTCGCGGCGTTCCGGCGGGCAGAATTACCGCGATGTTCGTGCTTTTTTACGCGCTGTTGAGAATTCCGATTGACCTGCTGCGCGAATATCCGATTTCGATGTGGGGTTTGCCGACCGGACAAACTCTCAACCTGATTATGGTATTCATCGGCATAACCTTATTCAGCGTTAATATTTATCGTGCGCGTTCACGTCAGGCGGCGACATTACCGCCGGAAGCGGATGACAACCGCGCCGGGCTTGGCTGGCGGCGGATTGCGCTGGCGGTTTGCTGCCTAGTCCCGTTGGTTATTCCGAGCGATGCCACCCGCGATATTCCCGCAACCTACGGTGATAGACATCCGGGCTTGAAACATTCCTGGATGTATCCGCCGATAGCCGAAGATTTGGAGAAATCGGCAAGCGCGGCAGCCGAAGATAAATGATAACGTCTCAAGCACCGCCAGGGACGATGAGTATCTTGCCGCCGGTCATTTGGTTTTTGTACTGTTCAAGCCCGGAGACGGCGGCTTCGAGCGGGAGCCGTGCGCGGACTTCGGTGTGTAGATCGGTGGCGAGAAGTTTCTGGACGCTGGTCGCCGTCAGGAGTTTGCTGACGACGTTGCGTGACTTCAGCCATTCGGAGAGCCAGAAGCCTTCGAGCGTTTTGCCTTCGAAGATGAGTGAACCGGGGTGAACCGTACATGCCTGTTCAGAGAGCGCGCCGTAGACTATGACGCGCCCGCCTTTCGGCATCGCCTGCATCAATTGCCCACTCATCTCGCCGGCGACCGCGTCGAACGCGATGGTTACGTTGAGTTCGCGGTACAACTCGCGCAGACGCTTTGCGAAATCCGGTTCGCTGCTGTCGAGCACATGCTGCGCGCCCTGTTGCTGCAAGAGTTCGACCTGCTCGCGGCGGCGCACGATGTTAATGAGCGGTAAGTTGCGCCGCGCCGCGAGCCGGACGATCATCTGTCCGAGCGCGGATGCGGCGGCGGTTTGGACGACCGCGCGGTGGCGGCCTCGGCGCGCGATGCCAAGCAGCGCCCAAGCCGTCATCGGGTTGACGATCAACGTCGCTCCCTGCTCGATGCTCGTTTGTCTGCGGAGCGGGATGCAGAGGCTCGCGTGGGTGACCATATATTCGGCCCACGTTCCGTCGCCATCAAACGGCGCGGCGCACGCGACCCTCCGCCCAACCGACAGACGCGCCTGCCAACCCGCGCCCGCCGCGATTACTTCGCCACTGCCTTCGAAGCCGGGCACGATTGGCAGCTTCTTCTCCTGACCATACAAGCCGCGCAGAAACATCAAGTCCGAAGGATTCACCGGCGATGCAGCGATGCGCACCAGCACTTGATTCCGACCTGGTTGCGGGATCGGTCTTTCGACCAGCACCAAACTCTCAGGCCGTCCGTCAGATGCGCGCAATTCGAGAGCCTTCATCGTTGCGGGAATCAGTCGCGAATCTTTGTGGTCATTGTTCATGTCGGTCATCTCTTTCGTGTGTTGTGTGGTCGCGTCGCCAATTGAATCGTCAGCAGTTCACAGTCTCTGTCAGCCCGCCATGACGGCCTGTCGCTATCATCTCACTTCGCCAGCGCCATTGCTTGCAGCTTGGCCTTGTGGTGAAGAATGTATGTGAGGAAGGCGCGAGTCGGCGACGGTTGAAAGCGTCCGAGCGAGACCATCGCGACCGAGCGCTTGAGGCGGTGCCCTTTGATGTGAAGTTGCGCTAACTTCCCGGCCCCGACCTCGTCGCGCACCGCCCACGCCGGCAGCAGCGAGAGTCCGAGGCCATGCTCGACCATCAGCTTGATGAAGTAAGTATCATTTGATTCGAGCGCGAGGTCGGGGCTTAACTGAACGCGCTTGAAGAAGTCGTCGGTCGCGCGGCGAATTGATGCGCCGCGCTCGAATAGAATCAGCCGCTCGCGCTGTATCTCTTCGACGGTCGCCTCCCTTTTCCGCGAGAGGCGGTGGCGGTGACCGACGACCAGCACCAATTCATCCTCGAACAACTCGGTTACTTGCAGTGCCGGGGAATAGACCGGTAGCGACGCGAAGCCGACGTCCGCCGCGCCGTTCAGGATGTCGGCGACCGTCTGCTCGGTACTGACCGTCGTGCGGAATGAAAGCTCGACGCCGTCGTGCGTGCGCATAAACGATTCGAAGAGTTCGGCGAAGAGATGGACGAAGGCCTGCGTCGCCGCCGCGGCGCGCACGCGACCCACCGGAACGCCGGCACGGCCCGTCAGACGTTCGCGCAATGCGTCCGCGTCTTCCAAAATGCGCTCGGCGTATTCGAGCGCGACCGTCCCGGCTTGCGACAATTTCACTCCGCGCTTGGCGCGAATGAACAGCGGCTCACCGAGTTCCGTCTCCAGCGCCTTGATTTGATGGCTGACCGCCGACTGCGTCAGGTGAAGCCGCTCTGACGCCCGTGTGAAGCTGAGCGTCTCGGCAACCACGCGAAACGTGCGCAATTGCGTCATTTCCATATCGACGATTCCTCCGACTTGTGTGCCAGAGATGAATATAATTAATCGAACGGATTAAAACAATGAGTTGGACGCTGGGGCAGCCGTGTGTCTATCATCCCCATCAGAATATATGCCGCGAGTATTGAGGAACAGAGAGGCGGCGAGTTTGATGATCGAAGGGGTTTAGAAAAGGGGATCTAAAAATGCCGATACCGTTCAGACTGGATTACGTGATTGACAAGACGCTGGGTGCGCCGTTCAACCGGGAACAGCGTGTGCTGAAGTCGGTGGCGGGCGTCGACTTAACGCCGACGGAAGCGCGCGTCGTGTGGCCGCGCGTCATTGAACACAAGTGGTTGATGAGCGAAAAATTGGGACGCGATGTCGGCCTGCGCGTCGCCACCATTGATTACATCGAGAACGAAATACAACTCGCGGCCTGAAGTAACATCTCGGTGCGGGCTTGGTTTGCCAGAGCGGTTCGCCGAACGAAGCTGCTTTGCGCGTGAACGCCCGCGGCCCCTCCCACCTTAAATACCCGCGCCCTTCAATACACACCTCGCGTACGCCCGACAATTATTGAACCTGCGATTTCTAAACCCCCCAGACCGTCGGTTTTGATTTAAGAAAGTGAGACGGAAATGAAGAACAAAATAAACATCAAAAAGCATTACCTATTAGCGAGTGACTTTGACCAGACCCTGAGCTTTAACGACTCCGGGATTGTGTTGAGCGAGTTGCTCGGCGTGAAGAGGTTCCACCAGAAAGTTGCCGGATTATCCGAAGCGAATTTGGTTCAGCAGGGCGGCGAACTGGCTTACCTGTTGCTTCACGACCCGGAGTTCCGGTGCGTGCGCCGCGAGCATTTGATCGAGACGGGCAAGCGAATTCGCCTCAAGCAGAATATCAATTTGCTGACCCGATTTCTCGAAGACGGGATTGACGGATACCGGTTTTCGTTCTACGTCATCTCGGCGGCGCCCGAAGAGGTGATTCAATCGGCGCTCGAAGGCATCGTTCCGCCCGAACGCATCTACGGAACGCGGTTCAACTACGACTACTCGACGGGCGAGATTCAATCGATCAACCGTGTGCGCGCCGGCTACGGAAAGGTCGCGGCGCTCGACGGACTACAAGAGAAACTGCAAATCAGCTATGACCGCATCGTGTACGTCGGCGACGGCAGTTCCGATGTTCACGTGATGCTGCACGTGAATCGACGCGACGGGTTGACGATTGCCGTCTCCGAAGCGAGGTACGTCGTTCAGATCGCGAAGCGCACCGTCCTGAGTGATGATGCTTTAAGCGTGGTCGTGCCGGTTCTCGAAGACATCGTCGGATGGGATGCGACGGAGATTCGCGCACTGTTCGAGTCGCGCGGTCTGTCGATTCAAGAGTGGGACAAGGTTCGCACCGATTGGCTGACGATCCGCGAGACCGCGCCGGGCGTCGACTCCAAAATTGGGACGCTGATAGAGGTGGCCCATGCTTGATTGGATCGGCTGGGTGGCGACGGCACTCTTCGCTGTTTCGTATCTCTGCAAACGACCCGGCTCAGTCAGCCGTGTGCAGGCTGTCGCCGCCCTGATGTGGATGACCTACGGCATTATGCTCGGCGCGACGCCTATCATCGTCGCCAACATGATTGTGGCCGTGATGGCTACCTATTCCGCCTGGCGGCAACGCGCGTCTGCCATAGCGTGACGTGTTTCGGGCGCTCAATAGAAGTTGTCTAAACTCCGCAAAGCGGTGCCGCCTGGCGCGCCCGGCGCAATCGAAAATGAGTGTTGTCCTGCCCGCTGTTGCATGTTCGAAGCAGAGGACGAAGCATTCAACGTTGATCTCCGTTCCTTCATTTTGCAAACTCACTTCGGGCGAGTAGTATATGCCGGGTGACGCGCGTCCGGAATCAGACGCGCGCCGTGGTGAATTTGACGAAAGGATAAAAACTTTTAGGGAACGGTGAAAAGATGGACGAACAGAACGACTACTTTGACGAGTTTATTGACGACGAGTCTGAGCAAGATGATGACGAGTTGATGTTTGAAGATGAAGAAGACGAGGATGAAGATGAGTTCTCGGAAGTGAGAACCGTGTTGATGTCGAAGGACGGCATGATTGCGCTGCTCTCTTTGAAGACATCGCCGGCGGGTGGGCAGATCGTCCGCATCGATCCACGCCAGGCGATTCCCTCGGCGCGCAGTTACGAAGACTCTGACGCCGCCGCGCTGTGGTTCAAGCGCAGTCTGGTGTCGAGTCGCAAAAACGGCTGGGACGTGGCCTACGACGGCGAGCCGCTGTACGGGTGAGCTGGTCAATCGGTACGGGCAGAGTGCTTCAAGCGTCGCGGCCAACTCAAGTCAGATGAATGAATTCTCATGGCGAGCAATGAAAGCTCCGGCAGCCACGCCGGGGCTTTTCTATTTCGATGAGGATTAAGGCAGACGTTTTCAGTTTTCAGTTTTGAGTTTTCAGCTCAAAACTGAAAACTGGTTCTTCAACGGAGGTGGTCGATGAAAGCGATTCGTGTTCATGAATTCGGCGGGCCGGAAGTGATGCGGCTCGAAGACGTGCCGGACCCGCACGCCGGGGCGGGGCAGGTTGTGGTGCGTGTGCATGCGGTCGGAGTCAACCCGGTCGACTCATACGTGCGGGCAGGGACTTACGCGACCCAACCCCCGTTACCGTACACGCCCGGCATGGACGCGGCGGGCGTCGTCGAAGCAATCGGCGAGGGCGTCAAGCGCGTTGCCGCGGGTGACCGCGTATACGTCGCCGGCACGCTCAGCGGCGCGTACGCCGAGCGCGTGTTGTGCGAAGAGTTCCAGGTGCATCCGCTGGCCGCGCGCGTTTCGTTCACGCAGGGCGCGGGCGTCTTCGTCCCGTATGTGACGGCGTACCGCGCGCTCTTCCATCGAGCGCGGGCCATGCCGGGCGAGACCGTGCTGGTGCATGGTGCGTCGGGCGGTGTCGGCATTGCCGCCGTGCAAATCGCCTGTGCCGCCGGGTTGACTGTGATAGGCACGGGTGGCACAGAACAAGGAAGAAAGCTCGCGAGCGATGAAGGCGCGCATCACGTGCTCGACCATCACGCGCCTGAGTACCTCGATCAACTGATGAGTCTGACCGGAGGACGCGGAGTCGATGTCATTCTTGAGATGCTCGCCAACGTCAATCTCGGTAGAGACCTGAACGTGCTGGCGCGCGGCGGGCGCGTGGTGGTCATCGGCAGCCGGGGCACGGTTGAGATTGACCCGCGCGCGGCGATGGGGCGCGACGCGAGCATCCTCGGCATGGCAATGATGAACGGGTCGCCGCAGGAGTTGCAAAGCATCCACGCCGCGCTCGTCGCCGGTTTGGAAAACGGGACGCTGCGCCCGGTGGTTGGCCGCGAGATGTCACTCGCCGACGCGCCACGCGCCCACATTGCCATCATGGAGCCGGGCGCGCACGGTAAAATCGTCCTCTTACCATGAAGCGTTGCGCTGCCGACTCTCTGCGCGATAATCGCCGAAACAAATCATCATCGAGGTACTATAGCGATTTGCTATTGGATGCCACTCTTCAACGCTCGTTTAGAGGAGGGCTCCGCCCGCCGGTTCAACGTGAGACGGCGGGCGGAGCCCTCCTCTAAACGGACGTTGATTTAGTTAGGATCACACTTGATTGCAAATGGCTATAAAGATACCAAGTAAATACTGGTAAAAGATGTAAACTCGCTGTAAAAACCGCGCCCATTGCTACAGACTCGCGGGCGCGGTTCGGTGTAAGGTGACAACCCGCTTGTGCGCGTTTGAAGGTTAAAGTGATGAAGAGGCTCCGCACATTTTTCCGGCGACACGTGCTGTGGGTCGTGTTCTTCGCGGTCGCGATCCCGCTTGCCAGCATCCTCGCGCTGCAGTATCGCTCGTTGTCGAAATTGGAAAAGACTTCGACCGTCGCTGAAAAGGTCTGGATGAAGAACTACCTCGGCGACGTCACGAAAGAGGTCAAGTATTACTACCGCACCACCGCCGAACAGGTCTTGAACGTTCCGGCAACGGCACTTACCAGCGAACGGCTGCGCAACTCCCGCCAACTCTTCGGCAAGTGCGAGGCCGAGGGCGCGAAGAGTCTGTTCATCGTTTCGTTCGCATCGCCCGGCGAGTCGGAAATCTTCTTTTACAAACCTTCGGGCCGCGGGAAAATCATCGAGCCGCCGCTTACCGAACTGCGCGCCGTGAATGTCGCCGCCGCTCCGTTGAAGATGCTGAGCGAGGAGCGCACACCGGTGCAGACGACGACGGTTACCATCGACGAGCGCGACTCGGAAAACCGCATCATCATGAAACCGATCACCGACGATTCATCGCATGTCGTCGGCGTCGCCGGGATGATTATCGATAACAGGTATTTCCGAGAGCACTATCTACCACGCGCGATTCAGAACTCGCTGCCGAAGTTCTTTCCCGATGACGCGCAGGACAATGTGATCGTCACTGTGCATGACGGCACGGGGCAGTTGGTGCTGGCGACGCAGCCGGTCAAGGGTCAGGATAACGAGACGTGGATGCCGGTGCCGTACTTTCAGGACTGGCGGATTGCGATTCGCAGTCGCGACATGACGCCGGAGCAATGGGCGCACTGGAACTTCAACTTCAACCTCGCGCTCTCAGTCGCGTTGACGGTGGTGCTGCTCGGTGGCATCGCGCTGGCGCTCAGAACCGTCTCGCATGAACTGAGGCTGTCGCAGATGAAGACCGATTTCGTCTCGAATGTTTCGCACGAATTACGCACGCCGCTGTCGTCGATTCGGGTCTTCGGCGAGTTCCTCAAACTTGGCCGCGTCGCCGGGCCGGAGAAGGTCCGCGAATACGGCGAGTACGTCGAGACCGAGAGCCGTCGCCTGACGCAGTTGATCGACAACATCCTCGACTTCTCAAGGATCGAGTCCGACCGCAAGACTTACCAGTTTGAACGCGCGGATGTCGCTGAAGTGGTCGGCGCGACGTTGAAGACATTCGACGTGCAGTTGAAGCAGCATGGGTTCGGGGTTGATTTGCAACTCCCGCCGGTGCGTCTGCCGTTGGCCGTCATCGATTCGGAATCAATTGCGCAGGCGCTGATGAATCTGTTGGATAACGCCGTCAAATACTCCGGAGAGTCGAAGGAGATTACCGTCCGCCTCGGCCACCGCGCCGGCTTCATTGCCATCGCGGTGACTGATCGCGGTATTGGCATCGCCCGCGAAGAGCAAGGGAAAATCTTTGAAAAGTTCTATCGCGTCGGCACCGGCCTTGTCCACGACGTGAAAGGTAGCGGTCTCGGCCTCGCGCTCGTCGAGCACATCGT
This sequence comes from Acidobacteriota bacterium, assembly GCA_030859785.1. GTDB lineage: Bacteria > Acidobacteriota > Blastocatellia > Pyrinomonadales > Pyrinomonadaceae > JACDEG01. The sequence goes on along the minus strand of JALZJL010000060.1, from coordinate 4,634 downwards.
CAAAGCGCATCGCGGGCGCGTCACGGTCGAGAGCGAAGGGGCCGGGCGCGGCAGTACCTTCACGATTCACTTGCCGGCGGCGGAGGGTCTCGGCGGTCACGCCGAAACGCCGCAATCGGCACCGATTCTCAATGGCGACTCAACCTTCGGGTTCGGTTTGAAGCGTTAAGATCGGGTGTTTAGATTCTGTGCAAAGGTGCGATGCTCATCGAAAAGTTATGCGTAAAGTACTCATAGTCGAAGACGATCAGGCGATGGCGGTGGCGCTGCGCGACGGGTTCACGTTCGAGGGATTCGCAGTCGACGTGGCGAGGGACGGCGCGGCGGGGTTGCGCCTCGCCGCCGAGAAGAATCCGGACCTCGTCATTCTCGATGTGATGTTGCCGCGGCTGAGCGGCCTTGATGTGTGCCGGCAACTGCGGGGCGGCGGCAACAACACGCCGGTCATTATGCTGACGGCGCGCGGGCAGGAGATTGACAAGGTGCGCGGCTTAAAGACGGGCGCGGACGATTACATCACCAAGCCGTTCAGCTTTCTGGAACTGATGGCGCGGGTCGAAGCGGTACTGCGCCGCGCGACGAAAACCGTCGAGGCCATCGAGCGCGTGCAGTTCGGCGACATCGACATCAGCTTCCGGAACTTTGAGGCGACGAAAGGCGGGCGTCCGCTCGAACTGTCGCCGCGTGAATTCAAGTTGATTAAATACTTCGTCGAACATCGCGGCGAAGTCGTGACGCGCGAGCAACTGCTCGACACTGTGTGGGGTTATGAAGGTTTGCCGCTAACGCGCACCGTCGACATGCACATCGCCAAACTGCGGCAGAAGATCGAGGAGACGCCGGGCGACCCGCGCCACATCATCACGGTACATCGCGTCGGTTATAAGTTCACCGGCTGAAGCCCTGGTCGGAGTAAGTTGGGCAACCGCTTCTCGAAACTACTTCTTATCAACGCTCTTTCTGATTCCGTGATATGTCGCTTGGACATCAATCCTGCCTGCCCACTTTGCCGGAACGGGCTTGCTCGCCGCCCACAAAATCCCGTTGATGACCAGTCGCTGAAATGCTTCGACCTTGAAGTCGTCCGGGTGGCCGAGCGTCGTCATCAAGACTCGGCCGCCGGTCACGTTCTTCCATGTCCATGCGACCGGATTAACGACCGCCTCTTTTTTATCGGGTTCGACCGCGCTCCCCATCAGCAACACCGTGGCGTCAGGCGGCGGGTACTTCGGTCGCACGTGATAGAGCCACGAGCGGACGTGAAACTTGCGGTCGACGCCCTTCAGAATCGGATGCTTGACCGCTTCGGGGGCAATTGAAACATCCGTGCTCGATTTGTGCCCGTAGTGGAAATGACCCTTGCCCCAGCCGGGCGGCGCACCGAGAAAGTCCGCCGCGAACGCGTTCCACTTCTCCGACTCGTGCCCGGCAGGATAGTTGAAGGCGTGCGTCGTGGTGCGAAACGCGACCACCGGACGGCCTGACTGAAGATACTTTTCGATGTGCGCTAACTGCTCTTTCGGAAGTTGTCGCCAGCGCAAAAAGAGAACCGCCACGTCGGCTGTTTCCAGCACTTCGAGTCCAGGGATGTTTTGTTCTGAATTCTCGTCGGGCGAAGCGCGCAGCACAGTCGCGCGCACGCGGTAGTTCTTCTGCATCTCGGCGGCAATCGCCGGCATCGTCTCTTCGGAACTGTACTCGTGATCGCCGGTGACGAAGACGATGTGCGGAACTTTGGCCGGTTGACCGAAGGCCGCATGTGCATTGATGAACAGCAAGCTGAGCAGCGATAGTATTCGTCGGCGTGTCATCATGGCAGGCATTGAGGTGCGTGTGAGTTGCGGCCATCGCAACAGTTTTCAGTTTCCAGTTTTGACCTGAAAACCGAAAACTGAAAACTGTTTGCTCTTGGTCTTCGCGACTCGACGACGCTGAGGCTTCGGTTACGCTTTGGTGAGCGCCCCGTCGGTGCTAAGGGCCACGCGACGCTTTTGGTGAAAGGCGAGGTTTGCGAGGTGCGGGGCGCTGACGGCCTTGTGCCCGACCTCGACCGGCGCATTCGGTTCCTGCCGTGAGCGCAGACACTCCAGGAAATTGAGCACGTGTGGTTCGGTGGGAATCCCACCCTTATATTCGTGCATCGCCTTCGGCGGAATGTCGGGACGCTTCCACGGCTCCGGAAAAACGCGATAGCCGTCATCGTCAATGACCATCGTTGCTTGCTTGCCCTGAAGGAAAATCTTCCAACTGTCTTCGTAAGAGTTGCCGTAGCACAGCGTCCACGTCGAGAGAAAGCGCGGGTACTCGAAGATGGCGCTGAATGTATCAGGGGTTTCAGCGCCGATGTGGACGTAAATCTCGCCGTGCGACAGTGCAGCCTCCGGTGGATTGCCGTCGTTGCAGAACCACTGAATGACATCCATCAAGTGCGTGCCTTGATCGGTCATGTGGCCGCCGGAGTAGTCCCAGAAATTCCGCCAGTTCAGAAAGCGCACCGCGTCGAGCGCGCGTCGCTGTTTCGCCGGGCCTTGAAAACGATCCCAGTCGAGGTTGCCCTGGAGCGTGGCGGTGCGCGGCATCGGCTTGCGGTTCCAGAACCACTGTGCGCGGGCCATCACCACTTCGCCGAGCACGCCGTCGTCGACCAGTTTCTTTGCGCCGCGCACGGCTTCGGAACTACGACGCTGCATCCCGACCTGCACGATCTGCTTGGTCGCGCGCACGGCCTTGACCATCTTCTCGCCCTGCTCGATGTTCAGCGAGAAAGGCTTTTCGGTGTACACATCTTTGCCCGCCTGCACCGCGTCAATCAGAACTTGCGAGTGCCAATGGTCGGGCGTCGCGTTGACAATGGCGTCGATGTTTTTGTCGTTCAGCAATTCGCGGTAATCGTAAGTCGCCTTCGCCCCGGCGGCGGACAACTTAAGCGCGAGTCCCTGGTACGGTTCGTAAACGTCGCACACGGCGACGAACTCGGCCTGCGGAAATTTCTTGAAGCTGCCCATCAGACTGCGTCCGCGCCCACCCGCGCCGACAATGCCTAATCTGATGCGGTCGTTGGCGCCGAGCACGCGGCTCATCGACTGCGCGCTGACGGACGGGGCCGCCAGAAGCCCGATCCCGATGCCCCCGGCCTGGGCGATAAAGTGCCTACGTTTGATTCGATCCGACATCTCCGACCTCCGTATGAATGTTGGGTTGCGTAACGAGCGTCCGGCGGAATCTGTATCTTTGATTGTTCGTTGACGAGAAACAGACCTTCGACCGCGCGAACTGAAAAAACGGAATACGAAACGCATACTACTACTGCCGCCCCGCATCTTCAAGATTACTCGGCTACTCAGCAGCAATCTTTCCTTAACATACGCGCGGTTAATCCTCTTGCCCTTCGTCAAACCTTACGTTGCGGTAAACGTCACTTAAATCAAGCGTCAGATTAACGGACGCGAGCGCGAGTCGATCGTCCGGTTCAGTTAAAATTGCGCGTGTCCATTCGCCTTTCGCCCCGCGCCGATGAACCTCGATGTGCAAAGCGTCTTGTGACACCAGAACATATTCCAGCAAACTCTCGACGCTTTTGTATGCGTGCAGCTTTTCGGTGCGGTCAATGCGTTCGGTGGAAGCCGAAAGCACTTCGACTATTAAGCGCGGTTCGCGGCGCGTGTAACGGTCGCCGCCCGGTGCATCGCACGTCACGACGACATCCGGATAGTAGTACAACACCGGGCTGACCATGACTTTCATATCGGAGATGAACGCTTCACATTCGTCGTCAACCAAACGGTCATTCAAACGTGATGCGATGTTCAGGGCAATGCGGTTGTGACGGTCGCTCGCGCCCGCCATCGCGTAAACCTGACCGTCAACGTATTCGTGACGCACGTCTGATTCACGCTCACCTGCCAAATAGTCCGCGACGCTCAGATAAGGTTTGATCTTTCGTAAACTCATCTCACTTACTCCTTTTGGCGCGGGCAATCTTCAAACCGCGACGGTTGTCGCCTCTTCCCGTTCGATCAATGTTATAGCATTCAAGAAAATGTTTCTTTGCGCCGGAGGCGCAGCGGACATTAGCCAGTGATTCTTGAAGACTTTTTAAAAAGGGCTGAGTTCTTCCGGTTGATTAGTGGCTTTGTTTAGTCTTTCGGATAAGTTGCCCGTCGTATTCAAGAAGCCCGCGCCGGATCGCCCCGTTGACGGCGAATTTGAAGGTGTCACGGATGCGGCTGCCGGTGCGTGCGTAGCCGAGGCGACGCGCGGCGGCGCGAATAGCGTCTTCGCGCGCCCACCACTTGCGCCCCATCGCCGTGAGCAGGTGCGAGATTAACTCTTCGCGTGTGTACGCGTTGATGAGCGCGGGCGCATCGGCGGGCGTAGAGTTGTCGCTTTGCTCATTCTCGCTCGTTGCGCCGTGTGGAGTCTCTTGGGCTGCGTCGTCGGCGTCCGGCGAAGCCTCTAAATCGAAGCATATGAGATTGGCACAGAGAGGTTCTTTCTGATACATCGGTAAGTACGACCAAACTGATGTACTGGGGTGAACCGTCTGTGCCAGGGAAAACCATACAAGAGATTCCAGCCGATGAACAAGAGCAGATGCTCACAGAACTGCGGCAAGCGCGCTTCGGACACCTGCT
>JALZJL010000058.1 GCA_030859785.1 Acidobacteriota bacterium | reverse complement strand
GACTCCGCTTCCTCTCTCGTCTGCGCACAATCGACTTTGTAGCCATGCATCGAGAAGTACTCGCTCATGGAAAAGCAGATCGATTCCTCGTCGTCGACAACCAGCAATTTATGCACGGGTAGCCTCATTGCATTAAGTTGATAACTCATGATTAAGCATCCGTTTCTGCAAGCATCGGGCCAGAACAATATTCAACTTAAACCTCGACGAAAGGGCGCGCCTGCTTGGGGTTTCAGTTCTTCAGTGAACACGTGAGAGGGGTTTATCTAAAATCCAGACTTCGAGTCTAGAATTGAGACGGGTGATTGTGCTGACGGCTAATTACAGGCCACGTCGCCGGAGCGTGATGCGCGCCCGCGAGCGGTCGGGGCGGAAGGCTTGAGTGCGAACCTTGCCTGAATTACTCGCCAGGACGCCCATTTGTCTGAGGTCTTCCGCGAAATGGTAAATCGGCTGCTCGTATGCTTCGTCGATGGGTGGCCCAGTCGGTGGGCCATACGGCGTCGCAACCATCACCCTCAGCACAGCATCAGGCACGCCTTTATGCCTCAACTCTCGCATCACCGGGGGGAATGTGTCGAAACTGCAACTGGATGATCTGATCTTCGCGATAATAATTCGAGCGGGGATTTTTTGTTTGACCATCGCCAGGATATCGCTGTTGCGTAGGTGAGTGATGGCCTCCGGTTCGTCCACAGGGTCCTGTGCTCCCAAGCTCACAACCGGTGTTGAAACGATGATGTGAGCGGCTAACACCAAAACGCTCAGACGGCACAAGATTTTCCTCACTGGGGAATCCTTTCGTCTACACAAAATATGGTCAAGCCCCTAGCGAAATATACTTCTTCGCCAGGAGCTTCAGACCTGACACGCACGCAACTCGATAGAGTCATCCTCTTAAGGCAACTACAACGACTGTGCCAGTCAGATTCAGAGTGATAAAGGGTTGAGTGTGAAGAGAGGTAACTCTGGTTTGTCTGTGATTCAGACAGGTATTCTAGACTTTGGACAAATCAATTTACGCAGAGGTGACAGGAAATTTTAGATTCTGTGCCGTACGCGGTAATTCTTTAAGCCAACAGCCTAAGCTGGACTTTATTGCTCATTAGTAAAGCGCATCACAGAGAAGCTCTGCTATGCAGCGTAAATGGATAAAGCTGAGCTCAGAATTTACTACTTCACGGCCACCACGGAGATACGTACCAGCGCCTGATAATCTCGGCTGCGATCAGCCACGGGCGTGAACGGCTGCACGGTGGTGCGTGTCGGCGGAGAGTTTGAGAAGAAAGAAGCGTAAGTTTCATTCATCAGTTTGAACTCTTTGATTTCATCGAGGTACACGTTGCTCGCCGTCACGTGTGACAAATTCGCGCCGTGCTTTTCGAGGCCGGCCTGCAAACTGTTCATCACCGCCCGAACCTGTCCTCCCACACCTCTCTCGTCAGAGGCCGTGCTCATCTGCACCGAGCAAAAGATTGTGCCGGCGTCCGCCGCCGCGCAGACGTCAGATGATTTCCTGACGCCACTCTTCCCAGTCGCCCCACGAACGGCGACGACGGAGACGGCTGCTCGCGCGCCTTCGGGAAGTTCATTGACCGAAATCATCGAGGGCGTCTTCGTGGAGTATTCATTGCGGAAGACCACTTGACCGACGCCGAGCTTCGCTTCATTGAGCGCCCTCTGCAAATTCCGTTGAGTAGCTTCTACCGTCCTCCCATAGACGCCGGACAGATACACTCGATCACCGACAACGACGGCAGAGCTGGCGTGACCCATTGGCTTCAGGTGTATTAGTGAAAGGACTTTTTTCGATTGCGGGTTACGCACCGCGACCGCCGTCAACTCAACCGTGGTGTCGGTCGGCATCTTCGCGACGCCGACGACGATTCTCGACGGTGGAGACCGTGGGAAATAGGTCGCATACACCCGATCCACTGCCTCGAAGTCGCTCATCTTCTCAAGGTAAAGCTGCATGTGGACGACGTGCGCCATCGTCAGCCCGGCGGCCTCGACAATCGCTTTGACATTATCGAGACACTGCCGTGTCTGCGCCTCGATACCGTTCGGCATCGCACCGTTCGCGTCACGCACTCCCTGACCGGAGACATACAGATAATTGCCAACACTAATTCCGGGACTATAAGGCCCGACCGGTTTGGCGGCGTTTGCTGGGACGATCACTTTGCGCTCCTGCGCGTCGCCGCAACACCAACCCAGGATCAGAAAAAGAATTACGGTGGAGAGAAATCGAATCATCGTGCGCGGATTATATGGGATGTTGGCCCCGCGAGGAACAATATTATTTTAACGTGAGTTCGACGTAAGTGCGCGCGGGGCTTATGCCGTGAGTAGTGCCAGTTCTTTGACTTCGATGTTGAGCATCGGCTTCTTTCCGCGGAACGTGTAGGCGATCAAGCCGGCGACGACGTTGACGATGAAGTTCATCACCGAGCGGTGGTGCGAATGTTCAACTTGCGAGATGTTCTTGAGCTGCTCGATCACGGTTTCGATGATCGCGCGCTTACGCAACAACAGCCGGTCGAACACGGGCAAGAACTTCTGCCGCAAGTTGCTCTTAATCTTGGTGACGAGTTGCAAGCCTTGCTCGCACAACAGAGCGGTTAACGCGCCGGAGATGTAACCCCTGTCGCCAATGAGCTTGCCCGACAGTGTTTTGACCAATGCCGGAACCGGTCGCCGGTCATCCGTGTTGCCCGGTGTCAGGCGCACGCCCAGGAGTTCGCCGCACTCGTTGATGACGAGGTGCAGTTTGAAGCCGAAGCACCATCCGACCGAGGTTTTGCCGCGCGCCGCCACGCCGCGAAAGACGCGGTGAGAATGGATACGCCGGTTGTGGCAGACCCGCAAACTCGTCGAGTCAACAAAAGCGACGCCACGGCACTGGCCCGTGCGCGTCTGGAGATAGGCGCACAACGGAATGAGCGCGCCGCGCTGGAGTTCGAGAAACGGTTGTAGCTGACCAACTTAGGGAATGCCGACGAGAGCCGACGCTGCACCTGCTGCGTGTAGTAGGTCTTGAAGTCGCGGTAGCCCGAAGAGTGAAATAAGACTATGATCGTCATTACTTCTGATAGTGAAAGCGTGACCGGGCGTCGGCGCAGGCGCTCGCCTGCGGTGAGCATCTGCTGATGCCAGCGTGGTTCAAAGAGCAGGCAGAAGTCGTCTATATCGCAGAACACGGGTAGAATGTCCATTGGGAGAGCCTCTTTCGTATAGATGATGGTTTTGGCGAACTCCATCTTACGAAATCCGGCTCTCTCCTCGCATTTTTATCCCGAACTCACGTTAGTTACAGCCGGGTCAGCAATGGAGGCTTTGGAGGCGCTTGAAAAATCGAAGCCCGAAGTGTTGATCTCAGACATCGGGATGCCGGAGGAGGACGGCTACGCCCTGATTAGGAAGGTGCGTGCGCTCTCTGCGGCGCGCGGCGGTAAAGTTCCGGCTATCGCGCTGACAGCTTACGCAAGAACAGAAGACCGCGTATGCGCGCTTGTGGCAGGCTTTCAGGTTCATTTGCCAAAGCCGATTGAGCCGGTCGAACTGGTGGCAGTCGTGGCGAGTCTCGTCGGGCGCACCGGAACAGCCTAACATGCTTAAATGTGAACGGGACAAAATAGTCATTACGACCAATAAGAGAACCCAATGTTCGAATTACTTGGTGGCATTCCTAACCAGGCGTGGTGGCGTTTGCATTTGGGCGGGTCCTTAGCAAGTGGTTTTAAGGGCTTTGATGAGATCAGGATTGCATACAAATTCAAAGTGGAAATGGTGCCTCGTTCGTGGGGTCGCCGTCTTCTTTGTGCGCTTTGTGTTTTTTGATATTGCCTTCCCGTAGTTTTGTAATGAAGTAACGCTCTGACGACTATTACAGCGGGAAGTTTTACCACGACACTTGAGGCCTAAAGTCAATTTAAGAACCCCCGCACCTGGACGCCGAGATGTGGGGACCCAATTCTTGATGCACACGCTATTGAGTAGATAAGGGGCATTGTTCGCCGGACATCCGGTTATAAAAAGGGCGATCTCGCGATAGAGCGCCTGATCTTCCGACAAATCGCCGCTCTCGCCTCGGCGCATCCGGAAGAGCAGTGCGAGAATCGCCCTGAGGCGATCGTTGAATATTTTGTGCGTGGGCCATAACGCCTCTAACGTTTCAGGCACACAGTGCAGGCGGGCCTGGAGGGTTCGGACGGCCATGGAATTAAGAATTATTCTTTTGCGCTAAGGTATAGCAGCAGCCACTCGCACATACCTTTCCCGATCAACTATTCGCCGCTGGAAATGGTAACAAACAAGTCGGGCAAGTAGCACCGCTAGTCAGGTCGTCGGAAAGGCAACCGTGGATGACTTGGTAAAGTGTAATCAATAACGGTCACTGTATGCTAGACAAATCGACGCTGTTTATGCAGGTTATGCTAGTCTTCATCAAGATAGTCATTTTGATTCTGCCGCCAGTTGGACTCTAAGTCATATTGGAAGAGACCGAGACGCCGAGCGCCTGCCGTTTGATGATAGCCGCCTTAGATAAATTCTAATGATTAAAGCGAAATTTGTATTCATAAATCTCATGTTGATCCTGACAATTTTTAGCGTTTCAGGATGGGCCGACGCGCCGAGATACGGTGGTAGCGTCGTCGTCGCTGTCTCGGCAGACCCCGCCGGTCTCAATCCCGCCATCACGACTCAGGGCGGCGTACATCTCATCTGCGGCTCGATATTCAGCGGCCTCGTTGCACATGACTTCAACTTGAATCCGGTGCCCGACCTTGCCGAGCGATGGGAGGTCTCTCCCGACGGCCGGACTTACACTTTCTACCTTGAGACGGGCGCAGCGTTTCACGATGGAGTTCCGCTCACATCTGAAGACATCCGATTCACATTTGAGCAAATGCTGTTGAAGTATCACTCACGCACGCGCACCTCGATAGGCGACAACCTGCGGCGCATCTTAACACCGGACCAACACACGGTCGTCTTCGAGTTCGACCGGCCGTACGCCGCTTTCCTTCAACTCGTCGACGTGACGAACACCCCCATCATGCCGAAGCACTTGTACGAGGGAACCGACCCGCTGACGAACCCGCACAATACGAAGCCCGTTGGGAGCGGGCCTTTCAAGTTTCAGGAGTGGGTGAAGGGCGATCATCTTACTCTCGTGAGAAATGAGAAGTATTTCAAACAGGGCAAGCCCTATCTGGATCGCGTCGTGTACAAAGCCATGCCGAGCGCGGCGATGGCCGCCATCGCGTTCGAGAAAGGGGAGGTGGATTATTTCTTGAACCCTTCGCCGCTCGACGTGGGTCGTCTGAAGAACATGGGCGGAGTCGTCGTCACAGATAAGGGGCGGGAAGGGTTTGCGACGGTCGAAACGCTGATCCCCAACCTTGCGCGTGCCCCCCTCTCAAACCTCCGCGTGAGGCGCGCGATGGCCCATGCAATTGATAAGAACTTTTTGGTTGATAAGCTTCTGTTCGGGATGGGCGCGCACGCGACGGGACCAGTTTCGCGTCTGCTCGGATGGGCTTACAACCCAAACGTGGAAAGGTACGAGAAGAACGTGGCGCTCGCCAATCAACGGCTCGACGAGGCCGGGTACGCGCGTGGGGAGGACGGAGTACGATTTCGGCTGAAGTTCGTTCACGCTTCATCTTACGCGAAGGTGGCCGAGGCTGTGCGCGATCAGTTGGGGGAAGTCGGCATCGCAGTCGACCTTAAAATGATGGAGTTCAGCGCGGCCGTGGACGCGGTTTACATCAAGAAGGACTTTGATCTTGGATTTGCCTCTTTCGAGAACGGCCCTGACCCGGATATCGGCGTCAAGCGCACGGTCGTCTCCTCAAACATCGGGCCGATCCCGTTCTCCAACGGCGCGAGCTACCGCAACCCGCGAGTCGACGAACTGTTCGCGCTCGCGGCATCCGAACCGGACAGGCAAAAACGAGCCGTCTATTACTTCGAGGCGCAGCATATGGTAGTCCGTGACCTGCCCTACTTCTGGCTGTACGAGCCGAAATCGGTTGCCGCCTACCGGGACGGACTAAAGGGGATGTACACATGGAGCGCGAAATCTAACATCTACTTCGCGCAGGACGCATGGTGGGCCGACGGAGGTCGTTCAAACAACGCAGCCTCGTCCACACGTCGCGGGCTTTACCTGCTCATCGCCCTTGTCGCCATCGTTTCGCTCAGTGCAATCTTAATTTTGATGAAAAGAAGAAGGCGGAGTGGCTAAAACGTCAGGCGGACTGGTTGAGATGCTCGATCCGTGTTTTGGGGTCAAGTGCGTGATTGAGGGCGTCGCCGACTCTGTTCAGCGCGAAGACGAGCGAAGAGAGGGCGAGTGTCGGGAAGAAGATCATCCACCAGGCGTCGCGGATAAAATGCTGGCCGTTGTGCAGCATGTAGCCCCAACTGATGTGATTGGCGTCGCCGAGGCCGATGAATGACAGTCCCGCTTCGACCAGCATCACCCCGCCCACCATCAGGGTAAAGTTGGTGATGATGAGCGGAAAGGTATTCGGTAGGATGTCGTGAAACATGATCCTCGCCGGCCCAGCGCCCATGGCGCGCGCGGCCTCGACGAAATTTCTTTCCTTGATGGATAGAACTTCCGCCCGGATGAGCCGCGCCGTCGAAGGCCAGTAGGTGACGCTCAGCACGACGATCAGCGTCAAGAGGGTCGTACCGAACAGTGCAGCGACGACCAGGGCCAGAAAGAATCTCGGCGGGATCAGGAAAAGCTCCGTGATTCTCATCAGAAGATCATCGAGGAGACCGCCCGCATAACCCGCCATGAGGCCGACCAGCACGCCGAGAAACGTGCTCAATAAACTGACGGTGACGCCGATCAAGATAGAGGTTCGTGCGCCGTGCACCACTCCGCTGAAAACGTCTCTGCCGAGGTCGTCCGTGCCGAACAAAAAGTGAAAAGATGGCGGCCTGAATGTGTCGTCTGAGGTCTTCTGCGGGTCGCGCGGGGTGAGCCTCTCGGCAAAGACAGCCACGAAGATAAAGAGCGCTAAGAGGACGAGGCATGCCACCGCCGACCGGCTTTGCTTAAAACTTCGCCAGACGTCGAATCGTTCTCCGGGTCGCTCGTTCGTCTGGTCTTGTTCCATCGTTTTCGCCATCAGTAATTGATTCGCGGGTCGAGCACGGCGTAAGTCAGGTCTGTGATGAAATTAACCACGGCGACGCTCGTCGACATCAGAAGAAAGAGTCCCATTAAGACGGGGTAATCCCTCATGGCGAGCGAGTCAATCATTAATCTACCGAGACCGGGCCATGCGAACACAGTCTCGACCAGCACGGCCCCGCTCAAAAGCATCCCGAAGTCGCTGCCAATGAGGGTGATGACCGGCAGCAACGTGTTTCTGAGCGCGTGGCCGTAGATTACACGCCCCTCTTTGAGCCCCTTGGCCCGCGCCGTGGTGATAAAGTTCTCGCCGAGCACATTCAACATCGAGGTGCGCGTCAGGCGCATGACTTGAGCGAGGTACACGATGGCGAGCGTCATCATTGGTAAAACGAGGTGACTGAGCACATCCAGCCAGTAATCGAGTCCCGACAGCTCCTGACCTGCGGAAGACATGTTCTGCGCGGGGAACAAACCGAGATAGAGCGCGAAGACGATGAGCAGCAGATGGCCGACGGAGAAAGAAGGCACCGAGTAGCCCACAAGAGTGAAAGTATTTATCGCGCGATCCGGAAATGTGTTCTTCCGCCGCGCGGCCTCGACCCCGAGCACCACGCCGGCGACCGCCGAGAAAGTTACGGCGCTCAGCATCAGCAGGAGTGTCGCGGGGACGCGTTCGAAGATGACGGCGATGACAGGCTGCTGGTAACCGAGCGAATAGCCGAAATCCCCACGCAACACGCTCGTCAGGTAAATCCAGAGCTGCGTGCCGAGCGGTCGGTCCAAACCGAACTTGGCGCGGATGAACTCGTAGTATTTCTCGTCGCCGCTCTGCCCCGCGAGGATGAGCACCGGATCGCCGGGCGCGAGATGAATCAAAAAAAAGTTGATGGTGATAAGAGCGAGGATTAAGAGGACAGACTGAAGGGCACGCCTGTTGAGAAGTCGGCCGGAGGAGCGTGAGAGTAGCTGCTGCCGAATTCTCATGCTGTCTCTTGGTGTTTAAGAATTTCGATTAACGATTCTATCTGGCGGAGGGCAACCTGCACCGCGGCTCTCACCTCGTCGCTTAACTCCGCCCCCAGCTCATCGAATCCCGCCGGCTGGCAGCCGACGACGAAAATTTTGGGCGGCAACACTCCCAACGCTTTCGCCAGTACCAGAACTTTTGACGGATCCGTGTAATGCGCGTCGGCTAGCGAAGAGTGAAGCACGGTGGGGTCGAGCATCGTGGGGTATGTAATGTCCGGTTCGATAACATAAATTGTGCCCGGCGCACCGCCTCTCTCGATTGCGTCAGCGACGATGAGAGCGTCGTAGCCGTCCATCAACTCATGTAAGAGAGGGATGCCGGCGATGCCCCCCTCGAATACTGTAACTTCGTCGGGGAGACTACCGTTTTGGCTGAGCGCCTGCGCGACCGCGACACCGAAACCGTCGTCGCCTCTGAGCACGTTTCCAACACCGGCAATCAGGATTCTCATCACGAGAGCCGATTGTAGAATGCTCATTGAGGATTTACAATTCGCAATCTTTGTCATCCGAAATCAACATTCAGGCAGGTGATGACCACGCACGTTCAAATAGTTGTCCAAGGGATTGTTCAGGGTGTAGGGTTTCGCCCTTTCATCTACTCACTGGCTATCAGGGAATCACTCAAAGGAAAAGTTCTTAACACCCCCGAGGGCGTGCTGATCGATGTCGAGGGCGACCAAAAATCCATAGAGCGCCTGCTTGGCGCCATTGAAGCCAATCCGCCGACGCTCTCACGGATTGAGTCAATCAGTTGCAAAGCCCTTCCGGACCTCGCACACTACAAGGATTTCCGCATCGTCGAAAGCAATGATGATGGTGACAAGTTCGTCCCCATCTCGCCCGATGTCGCCATCTGCACGGATTGTCTCAAGGAGTTGTTGGACCCGCAGAACCGCCGCTTCCGCTACCCCTTCATAAACTGCACCAACTGCGGACCGCGCTTCACAATCATTGAAGACATCCCGTACGACCGCAACCGAACCACGATGCGAGATTTCGAGATGTGCGAGGATTGTCGGGGGGAATACGAAAACCCGCTCGACAGGCGCTTCCACGCTGAGCCGACGGCCTGCCCGACTTGCGGTCCGCGTCTCTTTTTAACGGATGAGAGCGGAGCTGAAGTCGCGCTCGACCGCGTGCCCGCTGAGGACAATGTAGAGTGCGCAAGGCAACTCCTGTTAAGCGGGAAAATTATCGCTATTAAAGGTATCGGCGGATTCCATCTCACCTGCGACGCCCTGAATCTAGATTCGGTTGAACGTCTGAGGCGTAGAAAATATCGGGAGGACAAGCCGTTTGCCTTGATGGCGAACTCCGTGGAGATTGTCGGCGAATACTGTTTCGTCTCTGAAGAGGAGAAAAATCTGCTCACATCCGAGCGCCGCCCCATCGTACTCCTTGAAAAAAAGACGAGTGCGGCCGTCCCCGAAGTAGTCGCGCCGCGCATGAAGACGCTGGGTTTCATGCTCCCCTATGCGCCGCTTCATCACCTGCTCCTCGAGGATTTAGGCCGACCGCTCGTTTTTACGAGCGGCAATATCTCCGACGAGCCAATCTGCTACGAGGACGAAGACGCGAGGAAACGTCTGTCCGGCATTACGGACTACTTCCTACTGCACGACCGGAGGATTCACATGCGCGCGGATGATTCTGTCACGCGCGCGTTTGAAGGCCGTGAGATGCTATTGCGACGCTCGCGCGGGTACGCGCCTGCTCCCGTTCGCACGTCTTCCAAGTTCGAGCGGCAGATACTCGCCTGCGGAGCGGAACTGAAGAACACTTTCTGCCTTACCAGAGATAATTACGCATTCATCAGCCACCACATCGGCGACCTGGAGAACCTGGAGACGCTGCGCTCTTTCGAGCAAGGCATCGAGCACTTCAAGCGTCTCTTTCATCTCAGTCCCAATGCGGTCGCCTACGACTTGCATCCCGAATACCTCTCGACGAAATATGCTCACGCGCTCGACGAGAGGTTAATCAGAGTCGGCGTCCAGCACCACCACGCTCACGTCGCAAGTTGCATGGCGGATAACCTTCTGGAGGGTGAAGTCATCGGTGTGGCGATGGACGGATTGGGCTTCGGCGCGGACGCTCGGATGTGGGGTGGCGAGTTCTTTGTTGCCGATTTCGGTGATGCCGAGCGTATCGCGCACCTCGATTACATCCCGATGCCGGGCGGCGTGCAAGCCATCCGCGAGCCGTGGCGGATGGCTGCCGTCTACCTCGAACGCGCGCTCGGAGAGAATTTTATGGATTCGGCCCTCCCGTTTGTTCAGGGTATGGATGCTCGTAAATGGGCCACGCTTCGCAGGATGGTCGCGACCGGGACGAATAGCCCTCAGACATCCAGCATGGGGAGACTCTTCGACGCGGTGTCGAGTCTGCTGAGCCTACGCCACGTCGTTAATTATGAAGGACAGGCGGCAATTGAACTGAAGACGATTGCCGACCCGGGTTGTGCCCAAAGATATGAGTTTGAGGTTGGGGGGAACGGGAGTATCATCAAAGCAGATTCAGTGATCAGGCAGGTGGTGGAAGACATTCTTGCCGGCATGCCTCCGCAAATTGTTTCAGCAAAGTTTCATCACGGCGTGGCTCATCTGATTGCTGCAATCGCCCGCCGAATCAAGGACGAGCGGCACCTTGACCGCGTCGTCTTGTCGGGAGGGGTCTTTCAAAACATGTTCCTGCTTGGGCGCGCTTGCCGTATATTGAAATCCGAGGGCTTCAAGGTCTTCACGCACAACCGCGTGCCGACCAACGATGGGGGCATCTCGTTAGGCCAAGCGGTAGTTGCCAACGCGCGCCTCGGACGGCGGAGAATCTAAACACATGTGTCTCGCGATACCGGGCAGAATTGTCGAAATCGTCGATGAGGAGAACCATCTCGCCAAGGTGGACGTGGGCGGCGTGAGGCGCAACGTCAACATAGGGATGTTCGATGATGGAGAAGTGGATGTCGGTGATTACGTGCTGATCCACGTGGGCTTCGCGATGAGCAAGATTGACGAGGCGGAGGCGGAGGAGACGCTGCGCGTGCTCAAGGAGATCGGCGAGTACGAGCCGGAAGTCGAGCAGTTCAAAACCACCCTGCAATAACTTTAGCTAATCGTGATGACCAAGTCCGCCGACGATTTTTCGCGCTCGTTTTATCCGTTCCTGCATCGGGACGATCTTGAGCCGCGGGGAAAAACCCCCGACAAGTCGGCGACGCCGGCGGGCGCCTCGCCCCGGCTGCTGGAAGAGTTGCGATTCTCGCTGATGGAAAAAGCGAGGGAGAGCGTGGAGGTCAAAATCAGGTTCTTTGAGGAGAATCAGGACACTATTCTCGCCGCATCCTTAGCCGTGGCTAAGGCATTCCACCGGGGCCGCAAGCTGCTCGTCTGCGGCAACGGCGGCTCGGCGACCGACGCCCAGCACATCGCCGTCGAATTCATGCACCCCATCACCGTCGGGCGAAAGGCCTTGCCCGCGATCTGCCTGACGAACGACATGGCGACGGTGACGGCTGTCGCGAACGACGTCGGATTCGAGGGCGTCTTCACGCGGCAGATCATCGCGCTCGGGGCCGAGGGCGACGTCTTGCTCGGAGTCTCGACGAGCGGCAATTCCGAAAACCTTTTACACGCCTTCGCGACGGCGCGGCGGATGCAGC
>JALZJL010000029.1 GCA_030859785.1 Acidobacteriota bacterium | reverse complement strand
CCGGGCCGCTCGATCTGCTGCTGTACTTGATTCGCCAGGAACAAGTCGATATCTACGACATTCCGGTGGCACGCATCACGGACGAATATCTGAAGTACCTGCGGCTGATGCAGGGAATGGACATTTCTGTCGCCGGCGACTTTCTGGTGATGGCCGCGACGCTGATCGAGATCAAGTCGCGGATGCTATTGCCGTCCGATCCATCGGCGCCGGTGGATGATACGGACGACGACCCGCGCCGCGAATTAATTGAGCGTCTGCTTGAGCACCAGAAGTATAAGGCCGCCGCGGAGATGTTGTGGTCGCGCGTGACCGTCGAGCAGGCCGTATTCACGCGGGCGCCGATTGAGACCGACAAACATAATCCTGAAATCATGGCCGGCGTGTTCGATTTGCTGAAGATGTTTCAGGAGATTCTCGCGCGACGCAAAGAAGAAGTGTTGATGGAGATTGAGCGCGATGAAGTGACGATGACGGAGATGCTCGACCGCCTCCGCGCGATGATCTTCACCGACGGCGAATTGAATTTGCGCACATTCTTTGAGCGGGCGCGCTCGCGGCGTGAGTTGGTGCTCGCATTTCTCTCCGTGCTCGAAATCGTCCGTACCGACGCCATCAAACTATTTCAGCGCGAAACCTTCGGCGACATCATCGCCCGCGCGGTCGCTTAAACTGTAGAACCGATGAACGGATCAAAGAAAAAGAGAAGCGCGAAACAACCCGACGCCCGCGCGGAAGTCGACACCGGCGTGAATGAATCATTTGTCACGCCGGGCGACGATACGATTGACGAGGCCGGGTTCGCGAATAATAATGATGCGGAAGCCGCCACATCGATGAGCGATCAACTGATCGACGTCGAACGGGATAACGTCTTCGGTAACGGCGGACAAAATGGCGGGTCAAGCGGCCTCGACCGATTCGCCTCCGTGTGGGACGAACCGGTCGGCGAAATTGTCATCGACGAAGACGAAGAGACGGATGCGAACGCCAATGCCGAAAACGAATTTGATGACGATGATGACGCAGAGGATATCACCATCTACGACGCCGACGTGGAGGACGCCGAAGAAGCGGCGCGGCTGCGAACGATGGCTGACGCACTGACCGCCGACACGCTGACCGCCGACGAATTGCCAATTGACGAGGGCGACATCGCGCCGAGCGACGGTGCCGCGCGCGGGATGGCCGAGATGATGTCGATCATCGAAGCGCTGGTCTTCGTCTCGGAAGAACCAATTTCGGTGAAGACGCTCGCCGAAGTGCTCGGCGAGGACCGTGGCTGGGTCGAGACAGCGGTCGAAGGATTAGCCAATGAATTCAATGAGCGTCATGGCGGCCTGATGCTCCGCGAAGTTGCCGGCGGTTGGCAGTTCGCGACGCGCCCCGAGCATCACGAACACATCCGCGCATACCTCAAGTCGCGTCCGAGCGCCAAGCTGTCGCTCGCCGCGCTCGAAACACTCGCCGTCATCGCTTACAAGCAGCCGATCACCGTCCCGGAGATACTCGAAATACGCGGTGTGCAGTCGTCCTCCGCGATTAAGACGCTGCTCGATAAACGCCTCATCGTCGCCAAAGGCCGCAAGGAGACGGTCGGGCGTCCGATGATGTACGGCACTTCGAAGGAGTTCCTGATGCAGTTCGGCCTGAAGGATTTATCCGAACTGCCGAGCATCGAAGACTTCGAAGATTTAACCAGCAGCGCAGCATAACCCAAGGTAAAAGTAAAAAGGTAAAAGGCAACAAGAAGCCGATTCAGCCTCTTCACTTTTAGCTCTTCACTTTTGCCTTTTTACTTTTACCTTTTGCCTTTTTATGATTGAGCGTTTACAAAAACTTATCGCCGCCGCCGGAATCGCCTCGCGCCGCCATGCCGAAGAGATCATTGCGGCAGGTGAAGTGACCGTTAACGGTCAAGTCATCACTGAGCCGGGCACGAAGGCCGACTCCGTCAATGATCACATCAAGGTGCGCGGGCGTTTAATTAATCCTGCGCTCGAAAAGCGCGAGAAGATTTATGTGCTGCTCAACAAGCCGCGCGGTTATTTGGCGAGCCTCGCCGACCCGGAAAAGCGTCCGTTGGTGACTGATCTGGTGCCGCCCAATCTCGGTCGCCTGCACCCGGTCGGGCGCCTCGACTTCAACACCGAAGGCTTGCTAATTCTGACCAACGACGGCGACCTCACGAACTTCGTCACGGCAGCGCGCAACAAGGTGCCGAAGGTCTACGAAGTAAAGGTCAAGGGCGTAGCGTCGGAAGCGTCCATCGAGCGTCTGCGGCGCGGCGTCACCCTTGATGACGGCGTGCGCACTGCCCCCGCGCAGATCACGCAAACCGGTGAGACAGCGACCAATGCGTGGTACGAAGTGGTGCTGCGCG
>JALZJL010000019.1 GCA_030859785.1 Acidobacteriota bacterium | reverse complement strand
TACTGTTGCAAGCCAACCCGAAGCTGACGCCGAACATGGTCAAGATGATCTTGCAGTACACGGCGCAACAAATACCAGGTTACAACCAGTTCGAGCAGGGCGCCGGCCAACTCAACATCGAAGGCGCAGTCAGGCTCGCTAAACTGGTGCGGACCGATCTGACGAACGCCACGCCGACCGGCTCACCGTTCCTTACGACCATCGTGCCGCCGGTCCCCATGACCACCATCGCTGGCCTCTCTTTTTCGTGGTCGGGAGGGCTGGGCCTTAACCACGGCTTTGCGACCGGCACGGATCTGATCACCAAGTACCAGAAAATATATGGGACAGGTGTGCTGATCAGTGACGGTGTGCTGATTAGCGATGGCGTGCTGATCAGCGACGGCGTACTGATTAGTGATGGCGTGCTGATCAGCGACAACATCCTGACCAGCAACGGCGTGCTGATTAGTGATGGCACGTTCTTCATGAGCAACGGCGTGTTGATCAGCGACGGCGTACTGATCAGCGACGGCGTACTGATCAGCGACGGCGTGTTGATCAGCGACGGCGTGTTGATCAGCGACGGCGTGTTGATCAGCAATACGACGGTTAGGGTCACAGGTGACGACACCTACTGTATGAGATGAACTCAGAGTTGACGGTAAGAGCAACGGACGCTGGGAAGGCGTCCGTTGCTCTTACGGTAGACGGCCAAGAGTTTCTTAACCTCTAAAATGCCTTAATGAAAGTGCGGTATCCCGGATGTTAACTTCAACTTTAGTAGAAACGCCCTTCACGGCCACGCCGCCTTTGGTTGCCGCCCGCTCTTTGACAGTTCATCCCCTCATCGATGAGCATGAAACGGAAGTCTTGACTTACCTCGCCGCGCGTCCCATCCACACCGTGATCATGGCCGGGCTTATTCGCGACAACGGACTGGTTAGCAGCCACCATCGCGGCGCGTTCTACGCCAGCCGCAACCAAAAAGGCCAACTGGATGGCGTCGTTTTAATCGGCCACCACACTTTGATCGAAGCGCGCACGGAAGCGGCTCTCGCGGCTTTCGCCCGACTCATCCGCGCCGACTCATCCGCGCACATGATTATGGCCGAAGCGGAAACCATCGAGCGGCTTCGGAACTACTATTCGGGCGGCGGCTTCGCGCCTCGCCTGATTTGCCGCGAGTTGCTGCTTGAGCAAAGATGTCCCGTCGAGACGCACGAAACAGTAAGTGGATTGCGATTGGCGGCGTTGGACGATCTCGCGCGAATGATACCGGCGCACGCCGCGATGGCCTTTGAAAACACGGGCATCAATCCGTTGGATGTTGATCCCAAAGGATTTCGTCAGCGTTTCGCAAGGCGCATCGAGCAAAAGCGAGTGTGGGTGTGGACGGAAGGCGAGCGGCTCATCTTCAAAGCCGACGTCATGGCAGAGACACCCGAGGTTGCATACCTTGAAGGGATTTATGTCAGCACGGAAGAGCGCGGCAAGGGCTACGGGCTGCGCTGCCTTTCTCAACTGAGTCGAAGTCTTTTAGCGCGCACCCGCTCCATCGCCTTACTGGTTGACGAGCAGAATCTGGCGGCACGAGGCCTTTACTTCAAGGCAGGTTATAAGTTCCGCAGCCGATACGAGACGATCTTTCCGGGCAAGAGAATTGATGTAAGAAAGATGCCGGCCAGCTATAAGGATGAAACAGTCTAATGATTGCCGAAAACAAACAGCGTTTCATCGATCCTTACTTGCGAGTGATCACGGCCGTCGGCGCGGTGATTCTCCTCTTCTCCGCGTGCCGCTTGCCTGCGGCGATACTCGACACTCGCTTCCTCGTCTTAGTTATCCTGACTATCATTTGCTCGCGCGCCACGATCCAAATTCCACGTTTCAAATCGCATTTCTCATTCACCGATACGCTCATCTTTCTCACGCTACTGCTGTTCGGGGGCGAAGCTGCCATCCTCCTCGCTGCAGCAGAAGGCTTTAGCTCTTCGCTTCGCTTCTGCAAGCGGACGATTTCAGTTCTGTCGAATACAGCCATCATGGCTATCTCAACTTTCGTCACAGTCTGGACGCTGAGACTGTGCTTCGGAGAAGCATTAACCGTTACGCACAACGACTACTCGGCCACTCTGATCGCGTTGCTCTGCGCTATGGCACTCGTGCAGTTCGTCACCAACTCAACCCTGGCGGCGATTTACGGAGCGCTCAAGAGTAACCAGACCTATTGGCACACCTGGACTACTTCTTACCTCTGGACATCCGTCACCTACTTCGCGGGCGCCTCGGCTGCGGGCGTCATCGTTAAGCTCATCGAAAGCGTAGGCTTCTACGCTTTCGTCATCGCGACCCCGGTCATCGCCATCGTCTATTTCACCTATCGGATGTACTCGAAGAACGTCGAGACTTCAATCGCGCAGGCCGAGGAGTCCGACCGCCACGCCGCTGCCATGCAGGAGAGCGAGGAGCGGTTCCGCAGTTCCTTCGAATACGCCGCCATCGGCATGGCGCTGGTTTCACCGGAGGGGCGCTGGCTGAAGGTCAGTCCGTCGATGCGCGAAATCGTCGGGTACTCGGATCAGGAACTTTTAATAACCGACTTTCAGACACTCACGCACCCCGCAGACCTCGCCGCCGCGAACACGATGTTTTATGAATTGGTCGGGGGCAAGCCGACCTGCCACATGGAGAAGCGGTATCATCGCAAGGGCGGGCGCGAAGTGTGGGTGCTGTGGAGCGCCTCGACCGTCCGCGCCGCAGACGGCCACCTGCTACATCTGATCTTCCAAATTCAAGACATCACCGACCGCAAGCGGGCCGAGCAGCAACTGCTTCACGAAGCATTTCACGACACGCTGACGGGTCTGCCGAACCGCGCGTTGTTTATCGACCGTCTGAAACTAACCTTCGAACGCGCCCGCCGCCGTGACGACCTGCTGTTCGCCGTTCTCTTTCTCGACTTCGACCGCTTCAAGATTGTCAACGACAGCCTCGGCCACGCGGTCGGGGATCAACTGCTCGAAGGGATCGCGCGCCGGCTGGAGACCTGCATGCGCGGCAGAGACACGGTCGCACGTCTCGGCGGCGACGAGTTCACAGTGCTTCTCGAAGACATCACAAGCATTGACGACGCCGTACGCGTCGCCGAGCGGATCAACCAGGAGATGGCGCTGCCTTTCAACCTGCTCGGTCATGAAGTATTCACCTCTGCGAGCATCGGGATCGCTTTGAGCGCAGGGAGTTATGAGCGGGCGGACGACGTTTTGCGCGACGCCGACGCGGCCATGTATCAAGCAAAGGCGCTCGGTAAGGCCCGTTACGTGATTTTTACTGAGGACATGCGGAGCCACGCTGAGGAAGCCCTGCACCTTGAGACCGATCTCCGCTGGGCCGTGGAGCGGCAGGAATTTGTCCTTCACTATCAACCGATTGTGTCGCTGGAAGCCGGCAGGATCAGTGGTTTTGAAGCATTAGTGCGCTGGCAGCATCCGCAGCATGGCCTCATCCCGCCGGCGGAATTCATCCCCCAAGCGGAAGAGATGGGGCTGATCATCCCCATCGGGCAGTGGGTGCTGCGTGAGGCGTGCGACCAAGCGCGTCGCTGGCAAGAACGATTTCCTACTTACCCGCCCATGACGATTAGCGTCAACATTTCAGGCAAGCAGCTCGCGCAGCCGAATTTCATCGAACAGGTGAAGGGGGTTCTCGAAGAGACGGGTCTCGACCCGCACAACCTGATTCTGGAAATCACGGAAAGCGTGCTGATGAAAGATGAGGAAACTACCATTGACATACTCCGTCAGTTACGAGGTCTCGGCGTCAGGCTGAGCATTGACGATTTCGGCACCGGCTATTCGTCATTGAGTTATTTGAACCGCTTCTCAGTCAACGCGCTGAAAATTGACCGATCCTTCGTTAGCCGTATGGCCGATAATAACGAGAGCGTGGTGATCGTGCGGACAATTGTGATGCTGGCGCAGAACCTGGGAATGGATGTCGTTGCGGAGGGGGCGGAGACGGAGGGACAGGTGGCGCAGTTAAAGGCGCTGGGGTGCGAATACGGACAGGGTTATTTCTTTTCAAGGCCCCTTGCAACGGAAGCCGCCAGCCAATTACTGCTCGGTGAGGTTGCAAGTGCTCTACCTTTCCCGTCCGCCGGGAGAGCCAAGTTGTTTTCAGTAGGATTAGCTGCATAAGCTGTCGGAGCTAACATTTGGTAGGACAGATCCGCCGTGCAGGCTGAGAGTTCATCAGCCACTCACCCGCTTCATTAACATTCAAGTTTGCTATGCAGGCTCACGCCTGGATGATGGTTCAGAAGGCGAGGGGCGAGGCTGCAAAGTTCACGTTTCAAGTGGTGGCCGCATGGGAGCGAGGTCTTCGACATTCGCATTTGAAACAATTTTATAACGTTTGATTTTGGCGTGGAACGTAGTCACCTTCATTCCCAGTAAACGTGCGGCGCTTCGTTGGCGACCGCCCGTCCGCATCAGCGCGCTACGAATCAATTCTGCCTCGAAATGGCGTACTTCATCGGCGAGACTGGTCTTCGGCGGGCCGTCGGTTGGCGGGTCTTGTTCCAAAGTCTCAACTTCTCTCAACAACAGCAACGCGACGATTCGTAGCGCTTCGATGCGATTGCTCCACGCCGGGTTGATTTGCAAGTCGGTCGCAAATCTACTTCCGAGTGGATGCAGCTTTTCATGTTTGACCATTACGCTTTCCTGCAACTGAACACCTCCTGTGAACGAATGAGACTTCTTTCATGACAATGAAACTCTAGTTGTCCATCAATTAAGCCTGCCGATTCCAGCGTCAACGGAGTTCTCATGCCTCTCTACTCTGAGGATGAATTGGCAATGAGTTGAGACAGACCCAAAGCTGACATTCATGCTCCGTGAAATGCACCGTTCCGATTTCCACCCAGCGGTAGATCGTCCGTGTGTCAACGCGGGCGATGATGGCCGCTTCATCGGGTGTCACCATGCGGGTTCCGCATTCGATACATCCGACATCAACTCTGACCGCCGCGTGTCTGAGCACGACACGCTGCTCGGTTGAAGCAATGATCTCGATTCTTCTTCGTCTAATCATGAATTCCTTGATGGCAATCCCCTTGTTCGTCGAAAGACGAACAGGTATGGGATCAAGTCTCGTTCGCAACTGATTGCGCATCCCGCCCCTTCGATACTAAGATCAGGGTGAGCCTTGGGCACGTTTGGCATCTGCAATCCTTCCACAGATATTCAACACCTTCAGCACCGACTCACCCCGACCGCGCACTGTATGCGGCGTGGTTTCTAAAAGTCTTATCAAACTTCTGATAAAATCCTGATAAAGTTTTGATTGACATGTCATCAAGTGTTATGAGCAAGCAACCGTTACACTTATACGAATTTGGCCCATTCCATTTGAATCCGGGCGAGCGCCTTCTGCTGCGGAAAAATCAGGTGGTGCCGTTGACTCCAAAGGCCTTCGATACTCTACTGGTGCTGGTTGAAAATCATGGGCACGTCCTGGAAAAAGATGATTTGATGAAGACGCTGTGGCCGGACAGTTTCGTGGAGGAGAGCAGTCTGTCACAGAACATCTCTCTACTTCGAAAAGCCCTCGGTGAAGGGAACTCTGAGCGGCAGTATATCGAAACGATTCCCCGGCGCGGCTACCGATTTGTCGCCGACGTGCGTGAGGTTGAGAGCGACAGCACCGACATTATTATCGAACATTGCACCGCCGCGCGGGTCATCATCGAAGAAGAAGAGATCAGTGACTCAAGCCACAACGGGCGCGCCGCTCCGCCGGACGAAATCAATAATCATGCCGGCAAAGGCAAGCCGGCGTATTTAACTTCAATCCCTCACCCAAGCTTCATAACACGGCATCAGAAACCTTTAACATTTGCGTTCGCGGCGTTCATTATCGCAATCATCGCTCGTCTCCTATTTTCAAGGCACACCTTTGCTATGGAGAGTTTCGATAGACGGCGGCGAACCCATCCGGCTTACCAATCAACATGCCGTCATGCCCGCTGTCTCGCCTGATGGCGAACTGATTGCATTTCTTCGGATGGATAAATCCAGTCGAAGGCTTAAGGTTGTGGTGATTCCGTCCCGGTTCCGCAAACCAGGAGGGTTGCGGTAGAATATTTTTCGGGGTCGAATGCCCCAGACAAGTAGTTTAAGGAGTCCACGCCGATGCAGAACATTGCCTATGATCCCGCCCAAGCGGTGACCGACGAGGTACATCGGGAGGTCGCCGATGTCGTTCTCGACCCCGACCGTTGGCTGATCACACCCAACGATCATCTCGGCGGGCGCGAGCCGATAAATTTGCTGAACTCCGATGTGGAGGCTGACCGGCAGCTAGTTCACGATCTGATCGGAGCGATCCGCCACGGCATCTTCTCATGAACTTCGCCGCCTGTGCTGGATTACCTGTTCAGGCGGAGAGCCGCACTTGGTTCCGCGCCATCCAGCCACATCATCTGCCGACCGCCCTCAGCACGTCGCATACGAAGACTATTCCGAGCCGCTTCGGCGTGGGCGCGACGGCAAGTCCGCAATACGAAGTTCTGTATCTGGCGGAGAATCATCTCGTCGCCTTGTTCGAGGTGCAAGCCCTGCTCGGTTCGCCCCTGTCGGCGGGCGGCGTGGTGCCGCACCCGCGGAGGGCGTGGACTATCATCAACATCACGGTTAACCTGCATCGCGTTGTCGATCTAACGGACATCGTATCTCAATCATCACTGAGCACGACGGCGCAGGAACTCACCGGCGACTGGCGCGGCTACGGGCTGCGCGGATCGAGAGCATCGATCCGCGCGCCAACCGGAGCGGCACCGACGCAAGACTTGGGAGCGGCGCTCTATGCGGTCTCGGACTTGGAAGGCTTCATCACCTTGTCTGCGAAACTGCCCGATCAGATGGCGCTCGTGGTGTTCCCGCAGAAGCTGGGCACAGGCAGCACGGTGCAATTTATTGACCCGACGACCGGGCATCATCACTCGATCCCGTGATCCACGCCCGCATGAGTGCCCCTCTGCGCGGGCGCAATGAGGTAAGCCTTGATGCGACCACGTTGTGGAGTATACGCAGCGTAATTGATATCACGGATGGTGACGCCGTACAGTTCTTTCGACGACTCTTCTTTCAGATCGAATGGACGCGAACGGTCATAAGCAAACAGTCGCGCGGATGCGTCATGCGGATTCTGAGGCCGAGGTGAAGCTGTAGACTGAGAATAAGCCATCAGTAAAAAGCCCAGAAGAATCTTGATTCTTGTCCGTTGCCCACAATGTCTGTTAAGCATCGCTATGTCCTCCGAAGTTAATTAATTAACCCTTGAGCCGCGATGATGTGTGGCGCGGAAAACGATCAATAGTTGCGACCGCAAGTGGGCAAGATCATCCCTAATTTCTTTAGAGCCTTGAAGAAAACAAACCCATTACACGGGTAAGAATTCAGCCGCAAAATTCTTTGAGTGTAAATTTATCGCGCTTCAACCGTAGTTTTCAAGCACCAGTAAAAAGACTAACACGGCGACGGCGATGCCGAGACCGATGGCGACTTCAGCTCCGGTCGATAGATTGTGACCCCTGACATGTTTGACTTGCGGGTAGGCCACTGTCGTTGGGCCGTACTTAGCATCCATGACGACAAAAGCGTTTTCTCCAGCTTCGCTGATATAACCATTCAGTTTCTTTTTGTCGCGCAACTTAACCTCGACGCGCGCCGCCTCGCCCGTGCCGAGTCTCACGATTCCTTCCTTTACTTTCGCAGCTACCCGCGACTGCTTCGCTTCTTTTGAGTCAGCCTTAACAGGCTTGACCAGAATTATTCCGATCAGCGCACCGGCAACTATCAACGCGATGAGTTTATAGAACATACATTTCTCCTCAGCTCTCCCTCAGCCATCAACCATTCATCGGAAGATGAACTTAGCACCTATATCTGCTTACAATCGCGTGCGACCGTTTAGAGGTGGGCTTCTGCCCACCGTCTCACATTGCACCGGCGGGCAGAAGCCCGCCTCTAAACGGGCGTTGAAGTGGTCGCATCCAATTGCACGTCGCTATAACATAAAGAAAAGTAAAAGAGCGCTCGTGTCAGCGCTCCTCTACGTGTAAAGGTTAGAAGTTGAACCTGAGCACGAGTTGGACCAGGCGTCCGCCGGGATCGTTCGTCGTCGAAATGTCCTGATACGCATTGCCGGTCGTGCCAAAAGCCGCTCCGGCGTAGTTCGGGAAGATCGGTGTGCCCGTCGCTTGAGCCACATCAACCGCGGCGCTTCCGCCGACAAGGAAGTTGATGTTGTTAAATGCATTCAGGAACTCTCCGCGAAGTTCCTGATTGGTGCTCTCCGTGAACCTGATTTTCTTGATCACGCTCAAGTCAAAACGCACGAAGCGCGGCCCCTCAAGGGTTAAGTTGGCGAACCCGCACTGACCTCTGAATGCCTGCACGCAGCCGCTGCTGTTGGCCGGGGCAAGATAGCGGTCCGTCGGGACGCCGAGACCGGAATAGCCGGTCGCGCTCGTCGCTGAAACACTGAAGGCTCGTCGCGTGTTGAGGATGATGTCACCCGGCAGGTACGTGACCACCTTCGTTTCAGGATTTCGACGAACGTCGACGGATTGCTGCAACTCTTCGCGGGTCATGCCGACGAGTTGCACGTTGCCGAGTTGAAACGGTCGTCCGCTTTGCACGCGCGCCGTGCCGTGAAATTCGAAGCCGCCGATCAAACGATCAGTTAACCCGTTCGCGCCTTCTAAAAACATGCGGCCACGACCAAAGGGCAATTCGTAAATCCAATTGGCCTTGAAGGAGTGACGCAGGTCCTGCGGCCCGCGAAACTTTTCGAGTTCTTCATTCTCAGCGCGCAGCGTAAATGGCTGACTTAAGACCGTCTGACTGGAAGCGAATGCGTTCGTTAAAGATTTTGAGAACGTGTAGCTGGTTTGCAGCAAGAGTCCGGCTGAGAGGCGGCGGCGTAATTCAAACGTCAGCCCGTCGTACCACGTGTCGATGTCGTTCGTCGTCAGAGATGCGCCGCCGAGCTTGCCCGGATTAACGACGAAGAAGTTCGCCGGCAGTCCTGCCGCGATGGCATTGTCAAGGAAGTTATCGTTGAGAACCTTGGCGAGGCCGGGAGTGCCGGCGTTGCCGAGAGCCGGATTCGCATTGTTTGGTGAAAGACTGGCGAGACGCGTTGCGTTTCTGAATTGGCTTGAAGTGTAGAGAGACGGATCACCGGCCTGCGCGCCGGGAACTCCGCTGACAAAGGCGAGTGTGATCGGTAGCGGCGAGGTGTTGGTTCCGGCGCCGAAATAGGCGAATGAGTTGCCGCGTCCGGCCCCCTGGTTGGCTTGCAGATTAGCCTGCGCGAGCTTGAACTCGTTTAAGAATCCGTTCTCCGTCACGTTAATCTCATTGAGATCATAACGTCTCCATAAATCCTTGCCGCGTGTCCCGACGTAGCGCGCTTCGATCACCGTATCCTTCGCGATTTCGCGTTGGAAGCCGATGCTCCACGATTGCACCAGTCCCGTCTTCAATTGTGGGTCAAAGCCAAAAGCAGCGTCAAACGGAGTTGCTTCAAACGGATATGTCGGGGTATTGGGAAACGATGGCGGAGCGAGCGCCGCACGATCACGGAAAAGTGTCCCAATCGGTAACGTGCCTTCAATCGTGTCGCTATTGATAGACAGCAATCCGCCGGGATTTTGTTGGCTCACAGAGATGACGTTTGCCAGACCTTCGCGGACAAACGCGAGCGAGTAGCCGCCGCGAATCAAGCTCTGCCCACTATTGCCGAAGATGCGGTTAAGCACACCATTCTGCCAGTCAGGACTCCACGCGAAGCCGACGCTCGGAGCGAAGTTGTTGTAATCGGTGTCGAATAATTTCTCTTCAACACCGAGCGCGGTGAATTGCGTCAGACGGCCCGTGATTGTGCCCGGCTTAAACAGATTGCCTTCGCCGGAGACGCCAAACAGATCGGCGTAAGTGGTGCGCGCGAAGTTATCGTTCGCGGCGGTCGGGGCCTGCTGCGGTTCCCAACGCAAGCCCATGTTGAGCGTCAGATTAGAACGCGCGCGCCATGCGTCCTGCACGTAGAAAGCGTACTGAGGTTGGCGAAAGCGCGTGATCTGTTCGCCGAGCAGCGTGTACTTGCCGTCATTCAAAAACGCGAACCGGTCGACAGCGGTGACGCGCCCCGTGAGCGTTGCGTAAAGCTGCTTGGCAACATCTACATCAGCCGCCGAGGCACCGGGAAAGTTAGCCGCCGTGAAGAGAGGTTCAGTCGGATCACCCTCCGCGATGCCGAAGTTGATCGAAGGAACGAATTGGTTGTTGTCTTGCTGAAATGATTTGATCAGGTTGTAGCTGCCGCCAAAGTTGAACGTATGTTTGCCTTTGACCCACGTTAATGTGTCGGCAAAGTTGAAGCTCGGCGAATTTCTGCGGTTGCTGGTATTGCCGAAGAAGCGACCGAAACGCAGGATGCCGGTGTTCGGCTCAAGAGCCGTCGCATCAGTGATGCCGAGGTCGTTGAGGTTCAAGTCAAAGCCGCCCTGGTTCGCAAAATGTGCTGGACTGACTTCACCCAGAAACAGCGAAATGCCGCCGAGCATCCCGAAGCGCGCTTCGTTAACAAGCGTCGGTGTCAGCGTGGAACGTAGCGCCGTGGTGTTCGACCAACGCTGTGAAGTCTGACTGCCTGTATTAGGAAAGCCAGGATACGCGGGGTCTATGAAGTTGAGAAAGTCAGTCTTGCCGCCGAACTCCTGATAGTTCCAAATGTTTTCCAAGTGGTGGTTGTCCGTGAGATTGAAATCGAGTCGCACGGTCGTGAAGTAGCGGTCTTGTCCGCCTTGTCCGACAAAGTTGAAGTTCTGACGGTTAGGGTCGCCGGGAATGTCCTGGACACCGCCCTGACTTGTGCTCGCGCGAACCGATGCCAAAAGCGACCCGACGGTCGGATCAACAGTTGAAGTAAAGCCGTTCGCCCCCGCTAATTGAAGTAAGTTGACGCTTTGTATGCCCCCACCGGCGGCATACTGAAACACGCCCGTTTGGGCCGACGGACTTAAGATCGTGCGTTGTCTGAGTTGCTGCTCAGGCAGACGGAACTCTTCGTAGTTGACGAAGAAGAAAGCTCGGTCACGCCCGTTGAAAAGTTTCGGGATCGTGATCGGTCCTCCGAGACGTCCGCCGTACTGATTGAGCAGGTTGCGATTGATCGGAGCCTTGCCGGTTTTCGAGTCGGGCGGCAGATTTTGGTTATTGAAAAAGTAGTTGGCATTCAGTGCCGGGTTGCGGTGATACCAATAGAGACTTCCACGAAAGTCGTTAGTTCCGCCGCGCGTCACGAACTTGATCTGCACCGCGCCGTCGCCTGAGCTTTCCGCGCCGGGCGTCGCGGTTGACACCGTCACTTCGTCAACCGCGTCGATGCGCGGTCGCACGAAAGTGAAAAAGCCGTCGTTCGAACTGATCAAATTATCTTGTACGTCTGTGCCGTCAATCGTGATGTTAAGCGCTCCCTTCGGCAGTCCGTTGACCGTCGAAGTACGCGGACGACCCGTGGTTTGCACGCCCGGCAACAGCGTCACCAAGTCTAAGGCGTCGCGCGATGCTTGCGGTTGTTCAACGATCTGCCGACCGACGATGGTCTGGCCGACCGTTGCATTCTGCGTATTCAACAACTCAGCACCGGAGCTGACGATAGTGACTATTTCTTGTGTCGCGCCGACTTCCAAAGCGACGTTAATACTCGACGGCTTGCCGACATCCACTTTGACATCGCTGACGACTGTTTGCTTAAACCCCTGGGCCGCGATGGTCACCGTGTACGTGCCTGATTGCAGTGCAGGCACATTGAACGTTCCGTTGTCCACCGTGACGCTTGTGAACTCCTGATTGGTAGCGTCGTTCTTGACCGTCACCGTAGCGCCGGCCACGACCGACGCTACCGGATCAACGACCGTCCCTGCCAGCGAGCCGGTCGAGCCTCCCTGTCCGACTGCGAGCACGCTATAAAACGCGATCAATACCAGCGTTGAAACTGTCTTGATACATGGTTGTTTCATATCGCTTCTCCTTTTCAATAATTGAGAATTTTGAGACGTGCCTCACCGTCCTGAGCGGCACTGAGGTGGAAGACTCACTGAAGGCACAACTGGTTGTTCCGTATCTGGAACAGTAAGAAAGCAAGCAATGCATTTCTCACTTTCAAAGGGGCAACCGCTATGCCGATACGCGCACAACGATGACGACCGTTGATAGTCTCGTTGTTAGTTTTGAGGTGAAGCGAAAAGGTGAAAGTCAAATCTTGATGGATTTGAATCTAGAGCAGTGTTGGTATTGATAAATTTGGAATGATCGACAAATCTTCGGAGTTTGAAGCGCAATAATTGTTCCGATCTATGGATGCTGAAGACAAAACGGATACGCAAGACTCCGTTTGGAGAAAGCAATCAAAGAGAAACTGAGCTAAAAGATTTTTGGGATATTAGAAGCTCTGAGGTCACTTACTATCGATACACTGTCATGAAGTTCGCCATCACCGGTGGCGAAACGCGAATCGTCAGTTTCAGAGAGGCTAATATGAAGCGAGCAACTTTTCCCCCGTTGATCTTTCTCCTTCTCGTATTGAACGTTGCGGCGCAAACAGATGGGGCGCGGACTTTCCGCGAGAGGGGTTTGCGGCACTATGAGTCGGGCCGGTACAGGGAAGCTGTCGAAGCCTTCAGGGAAGCGATTCGTCTGAAACCCGACTATGCCCTTGCGCACAACGATCTGGGAGTGGTGTACGGAAGAATCGGACGATACGTTGAATCTTTGGAGGCGCACCGGCGTGCAATACATCTGAAGCCTGATTTCGCCGAAGCGCATTACAATCTCGGAAGCACTTACTACAGGCTGGAACGTCTCGAAGAGGCTGTCGCCCCGCTCAGCCAAGCGATCCGACTCAAGCCTGAATACGCCTGGGCACACAACAACCTCGGCTCCGTGCTTTTCGATTCGGGCCGGCACGCGGATGCCGTCGTCTCGTACCAACAGGCGGTGCGCCATATGCCGCAGATGACGCAGGCACATATTCTGCTGGCCTCAGCATATGCGCAACTCAACCGTTACGGAGATGCCATCATTTCTCTCAAGCGGGCGATCCGTTTAGAACCGAATCACGCGGAGGCTCACAACAGCCTCGGGGTAGCGTATTACCTCGCGGGTCGTCATCAGGATGCCGCAGAGTGTTTCTGTCAGGCGATACGCATCCGTCCCAGTTACTCCGCGGCGCATTTCAACATGGGGGCGATCAATGTTGCGCGGCATGAGAGGGACGCCGCGTTGGTGGAGTATAAACTGCTGATGCTTCTCGACCCTGACCTGGCGGAAAAGCTGCACGACGGACTCTATCGTGGAATGCTGCTCAAAATCAGAGCCAGGTAGACTCTGCAAGCGTGACAAGTGAAGGATGGAGCGGCCAGCGATGGGCGTAATGGGGCTAGTGGGCAAGGCGAGCACGTTCGCCGGAGCGTCGATGAACAGTTCCGAAGAACTGATTGAACGCGCCCGCCGTGGCGACGAGGAGGCTTTCCGTGCCATCTTCGAACGCTACACACGACCTGTCATCAGTTTCATCTTTTACATGGTCAACCGGCGGGAAATCGCTGAAGAGCTTGCGCAGGAAACTTTCGTGCGCGCCTACCGGAGCATAGGCACACTCCGTGATGAAGCGAAGCTGGCGACGTGGCTCTTCGGTATCGCCAGGAATGTCGCCCGTGAATCGATCCGCTCACGGCGTCACGAGGTGCTTAATGTCGATTGCTCGCAAGCGTTGGAAGTCAGCGACCGGCAATCCTCGCCTGATAAGATTTTGCTGGATAAAGAGCTTCAGATCGTGATGCGGCGAGCGCTTGATGCGCTGGATGAAGATAAACGTCTCGTCTTTACACTTAAGGTTTATCAGCAGCATAGTTACGAAGACATTTCTGAAATCACAGGATTTTCGCTGCCGAAAATCAGAAACGATCTTTATCGCGCGAGGGCCGAGTTGCGTCGTCGCCTGAGTCTTTACCTGGGAGCGGAAAATGATTTGTAGAGAGTGCTTACCGCTGCTCGATTTACACCTTGATGGGGAGTTGGGTCAATCGACCACGGACCTCGTGCATTCGCACCTGTCCGCCTGCCCGTCCTGCGCGAGCACGTATGAAAAGCTGCGCCGTGAGCAGGATTTTTATTTAGGTTATAAGTGTGTCGGAGCGCCCGACCCCTCATTCTGGAACGATGTCATGGGACGGGTCGCTGAAGAAAAGGAGGCGCGCGCCACTGGTCACTTCGCGATGCCAGGACGGTGGCTGCACGCCGCGTTCGGCATGCTCAACGCGCCACGCTTCAGTCCGACCTTAACGACTCTGCTCGTGTTCGTCGCCATCGGGTTGACTGTCGGTGTGATGAAGTTTACGTCTTCCAATGAAGAGCTATCCGACCGCGCATCTGTCTCTCAAAGCGACGGCGCACTCGTGCCGCCCGTTGTTGTATCACCGAGCAAAGTTGGTGAGATGAACACATCCGCCGGAGACGACAGAGGAGACGATCAAGTGGGTCACATAGATGCGAGTCCCGATCAACTTCCGGGCGGAAGTTTTAATCGCCTCGGCAGACGTAACGAGGTGGTGTCGTCTGCGAACAAAGAAGTCATCCGGCGTGCGAATCGTAAACCGGCAACCCGCCACGATTCCACAACCGATGAACTTATCCGGGATGCGGAACAAAAGTACGTCGCGGCCATTGCGCTTCTGTCGCGCGATGCTCACCGACGCCGCTCGCGGCTTGATCCTGAGACGGAAGTTCGATTCAAAGAAACTCTCGCCGCCATTGATCGCACCATCAACGGCACCCGACGCGCGGTGCGCGAGCATCCGGACGACCCCGTCGCCGTGCAATATATGTTGACGGCTTACGCGAAGAAGGTGGAAGTCTTGCGCGAGATGATCGGCAACTAACCTGAAGATGAGAAAATTTCTGTCCATCCACCCGCTGATTCTGCTGCTCGCCGCGATGCTCTGCTGCGTTGCGGTCGGACACGTGATAGTTACGGCGCGTCAATCTTTCGCTGTGCAGGATGTGAGGACGGCTGAGCCGGTAACTGTGCGGGATGATTCCGGGCGGGTCAGTTTCAAGTTGCCACGCGGTGCGAAAGTCGCTGTTGGTAATCGCACCACCGGACGCATCACTGTCATCGGATGGGATCGCGACACGGTTGAGGCACGGGCGGTCAGCGCAAGTGGCATCGAGTATGTGCGCACGAGAGTCAGCACATACTCATCGGGCCTCAGCTTTTCACTAAAAGCCGACTACGCCGCCGAAGGATTTCTGACGGAGCGACTCGACGAGATGAAAGCCCGCTTTCTTGAATATGGCATTCGAAGAACAGAGAGGCGGGAATGGCGGCTAAACGAATCGGAGGCGAAGAGAAAAGAGCGCGAAGCAGGAAGCGTTGCCGCGCCTAAGAATCCGCCCGCCAGCGCGGGCGCTTCCGGCTCCCCGGCTCCATCATCACCCCCTGCGGCTCTCGGTCAGCAACAGCCTTCACCCATCACTCCATCTGACCGGTCTGACGGATTGCTGTCACTGTCCTCTGCCATGAGTGGGCAAGAGATTCATTTTGAGGTGAAGGTTCCGCGCTATGCCGAAATTGAGTTGATCGAAGTTAACCGAAGCGATGTCGAGGTCAGCGGGGTCGAGACACACGTGGCCGTCAACGGAGGAAAGAGCACGATCAAACTTAACAATGTCGGTTCGGCTGAAGTCCGCACCAAGAGCGGTGCGGTCGAAGTCGGGGAGGTTCGCGGGCTGGTCGACGTGATTACCACGAGCGGGTCAATTGCGGTGCGCAAGGCTGGTAGTGATGTCCGTGTGATCTCGATCAGTGGGGATGTCGAGATACGGTGTGCGCGCGGCAGAGTCAATGTCGGCAACACGGACGGCTCTATCCGCTTGGTCGGTATCGGCGGCGATGTTGATGCGACAACCACGGGGAGCGATATTCGATTCACAGGTGATATACGCAGAGAGGGCCGTTACCATCTTAAATCCATGTCGGGATTGGTCGAGATGTTTTTAAACCCCACGCCTGCCGGATTCACGGCAGTTCTTTCATCTTACCGTGGGACCGTTGAATCAACGCTTCCTTTAAAAATTACTCAGAATACAATCAACGACACGATCAACCGTCGCCTTGTCGGTCGCTATGGAAATGGACAAGCGCAACTCACGCTCGATTCCTTTGACGGGAACGTGAAGCTCAACAAGGCAGCGCCTGCGCCCACCGAAGATTGCCGCTGAATCGAGACTGGGGAGAGACGACACAGAGAGTTGAGGGTTGACACGTGTGTTGCCGTGTTCTGTGTTTCGAAGAAGTCAGCGAGCCGTCACTTCGTTAACACTTCCCTGAAGAACTCAAGGGCGCGCGGGTCGCCTGTTTCGCCGAGGCGGTGGATGGCCCGTTTGCGTACCGCCGCGTTCGCGTGGGTCTTGGCGATTTTGATGAGAAGTGGAATCGCTTCATCAGCGGGACGCTCGCCGATGGCGTGCACCGCCTGCATCTGTACCTCGGTGCCGGAGCCGGCATTATCGACGGTGTCGCGGAGAAGTTCGAGGCTGCGCCGTCCAGCTTTTTCACCGATTCGATGAATCGCATGTCGGCGCATTTCGACGCTGTCGCTTCCGCGCGCGATTTCGAACAGCTTGTCTTCGGCGCGCGCGCTTTTCATTTGAGCGAGGGCATGCACGATGTGCTTCTTCACATCTGTCACGCGCTCTGCGTCATACAGCCGCATTAACTCATCAACCATCGGGTCGGTGCCATTCTCGCCCAGCCAGTGAATCGCGTTTTTGCGTAATTCCGGATGCTCGCCGGTGCGTGCAATTTCCAAAAGCTTCGCTTCCGCGCGTGGGCTTTTGATCTGTGATAGCGCGTGCAATACCTGACGCTTGATGTCAGTGTCATTCTCGCCGGCGTAAATCTTCATCAACTCGTCAATCACCGTCTCGCGTTTCGTATCGCCGAGTCGATGAATCGCCTGTTTCCTCGCGTCCCTGTCCACATCTGTCTTCGCCACTTTGAGCAGGAAGGCGTATGCCGCGTCTTTATTATCGTTGTCCGCCACAGCATGGATGATTCCGCGCTTGACGTCCTTTCGCGCGATTGATTCGTACAGTCTTTGCAGTGTCGCGAGTGCCGACGGATCGCGGCTCTGTCCGACGGCGTGTGCCGCGTGACGGCGGAATTGATCGCTCTCCTGTTCATTGCGTACCAGGTCGGCCAGAAAAGCGTGTTCGCCGCCGGTCTGACCCAGCCAGAAGACGGAGGTCGAGCGCGTGCGTGGATTGGTTGACTTGCGCACAAAGTTCTTAAGGATGTCGGCGACGCGCGAATCATCATGCAATGCGACGGCGAGTGTAGCGTGCTCGATTGCTAAAGGAGTCTGGTTCGATTCGGCGATGCCGCGGAGAAAATTCAAACTCTCTTCATTGCCTGCCCTGCCGAGCCAGTAGACGGGATGGCCGCCGTACTCGCGAGGTCGTTCAAGGTTGTAAACCTCAACGCGCGTGATGGTGCCGCTGTTCGCGTCGCGCAACAGAAATACGCCAAGGTTGCGCGTCTCGACGGTCATCCCCCGCGAGGTGCCGACGACGACGTTCGTGTCGTTGTCCCAACTCTTCATCGAACCGTGAAACTCTCGGACATTGGCGTCGACGCCGACTCCGGGCCGCACGTCAAAGCTGTAAGCCGTCCAGAAGGGCGTCGGCGAAGGGGCAGACCGGGCTTTTCTGATGGCGCCCTCGAATTTCGAGTTCAGGTCTGCGCCTTCGACCGGGATGAACGGCTTAACCTGCGCCGCGGACGGAGACTGGGCGGTGGATACTGTACCGGCGGCCTGCGACGAACTTCGGTGGCCGGCACACGCCACACCTGCGATCACCAGTGTGACCGCTAAGGAGAGAAACATCTTCACTTTCTGCATCAGAATCTTCCTTTCAAATGTTGTAAGGCGTGGCCGCCATCAATCGTTCGCAGACCGTGAATTTGAATGCACGGCTAAATTCGCTTGCCACTAATCGGGAATTCACTTTCAGTAAATTAAGCGGTCTTACTCCTTATTTCACCTTTACCTTTTCCCCTCTGCTTGTCTAATCGTCCACCACGTCATAGTCGGTGACAAGGCCGTCGGCGGTCAGGTGGACGAGCACGTAGCGAACAGCTTTGTCCGTAACCAGTTTGTAGTAAAGGACGCGCCCGACCTTGCCCTCATGCCGCTCGATTCCTTGCTGCTGCAGGTCATACTCGGCGACGAACGACAGTGACTTAATTCCTGCGAGTGCAGGGGTGCCGCGGCCGAATTGCTTACGCGCGCCGGGCGTAACGCCGGGCACTTCCTCTACCGATTTACCGCCCTCGGCAAACGCTCTTAGTGCCGCTTCAATTGCGCGACTGAGGATTGGGTTCGGGTCGGGTTGTGGCTTGATGGAGCGGGCGAGCGGGCCGATGCGCGGCACACGCTTCTCCTCCGTCCCTCTCTTCCACACGAATCCGGTCACCTCGCCACTTGCGTTTTTCGTGTACGTGATTTGCGCGTCACGCTCGGCGGAGAGAAAACTCGTCACGCTTTCGGGCACGAACTCCTCGTCCTCGAACCCGCCCTCATGTGTGAACAGCCGCCCCTTACCAGCGGCGATGGTGAGCATCCGGTTGTTGGCGAACTCGTAGCGCCCCGCATATGCGTCTAGCGTCTTGGCATCCACATTTGCAACCGGGCGCTTCGTGGGGACGGATGTCGGGTAGTCGGGCCAACTGTACTCACTGGCGATGAGACTCAGAATCCGGGATACCATCCGGGAGTTGTCGTTAGCATTGATCATGATGACCGCGCCCTGCCCGGTCTCCGCGTAGGCCATCATCATGGCATCGAAACCTTCGTCGCGCCCGCCGTGAGCGAAGCGCAGCGTTCGCCCTTCACCATCTAAGCCCACGCCCAGCCCGTAGTTGTTCTTCAGCTTGGTCAGCATCTCAAGTGTCATCTGGCGAGAGAGAATCGCACCTGGCTTACCGGCATAAGCGTGTTGCACGCCGATGGCAAAGCGCGCCAGGTCGGAGGGCGTTGCCCACAGCCCCGCCGCCGCCATCTCCGGGTAGATGTGCCACCTGCCTTTGACCAGACTCCTATCCTGATAATGCCCGGTCGCAGTCACCTTCGCCTTCGCACTTGGAAGCGGCTGCTCATAGGTGCTGTCGTTCATCCCGAGCAGTTCCAACACGGCCTCGCGCATATACAGCGGGTATGCACTGCCCGTCACGTCGAGCACCAGTTGCTGCATCACCGTATAGCCGCCCCCGGAGTAGCGCCCGCGACTGCCCGGCACGACATCGACGCGGATGGCGAGGGTGTTAGTCGGCTTTTCGCCGTCGAGTATTTGCACCAGCGGGGGGACAGGCCCGCCCACTTCATAACCGGGAAAGCCGTGAACCGTCAGCCCCGCCGTGTGGCTGAGCAGTCCCCGCAGGGTGACCTTTTTCTCCTTTGTGTGCTCGTTCTCAGGCACTTTCCAGGTGGTAAGTTTTGTGTTCACGTCCTCATCAAGCGACAGCCGTCCGCGATCTACCAGGCGGAGCACGCCCACCGCCGCCACGGGCTTGCTGATGGAGCCGGCTTGGAACAGCGTGGACGGGGTGACCGGAATTTTGCCGCCCTTCTCCGTGACGCCGTAGCCCTTGACCTTGACGATTTTGCCGTCCTGAATGATGACAAGGGAGAGACCCGGAAGCTGTCGCTTGCGCATCTGCTCCCGGATGAATTCGTCCAGCTTGTCGGCACGGGCTTCGGCAGAGGCAATTAGCAGCAGCACGGACAATGCCAGGATGTTGTGAAGTAGGCGACGCATCAATTGCTCCTTCTGAACTGTCTATCTATTAGCGACGACAAAGTTAGTTGTTCCACTGCGTAAGCTTCTGCCGACAATTCTAGCGTCGAGCACGCCGGTCGTTGCGGGCGTGAAGCGCCATTTCTTAATCATCAGACCAAACTACTTTTGCTCAGGTTCTTAACTTTTTAGCGCCGCCTATTTCAAAAGGTCTTCGATGAACTTGAGTGCTTCGGGGTCTTTGCTTCGACCGAGCCTTTGCACGGCCTGTTTTCGCAGCTCAACCGAAGCGTCGTTGCGGGCAATGTCCATCAGCTTTTTGAGCGCGCTCTTTTGCCGCGACTCGCTGAGATGGTGAAGCAACAGTCGCTTAATCTGAAAGTTCTTCTCCGCGTCGTATAGTCCGATCAGGAGCTCAAGCCGTTGCGGATCGTTCCCTTCAACGAGCAGGCGAATCGCGGTGCCGCGTAAGTTGTCACTGTTGCCGCTACGCGCCACATCGAGCAGCTTGGCCTGGGCGCGTGGCCGATCCAAACGGGCGAGAGAATGGAGAATCTGGCCTTTGATTTCGACGTTCGATTCACCATCGTAAATCCGCGCCAGATCATCGAAGGCTAATGCGTTCTCTCTTTCACTGAGTCGGCTGATCGCGGTCTTACGAAGCTCGATGTTTTCGCCGGGGCTGCCTGCGATGTTCACCAGAGTAGTCCGGGCGCGTGGGCTTTTCGTGTGAGATATGGAGTGCAGGATTTGCTTCTTCACTTCGATGTCGCGTTCCGACTCGTAAAGCTTCGCGAGGTCGTCGAGTACCGCATCGCCGCCTCCCTCGCCAAGTCGATGTATCGCCACACGACGCAGCCTCGGGTCCGGCTGCGAGCGCGCCACTGCCAATAGCATCGGGCGCGCTCGTGGCCCTCCACGCGACCCCATCAACGAGACCGCTGCTTCCTTCAACCGCCGGCCCGCCGTCGAATCGGCCTTCAGTATCTCGCCGACATAATCCATCGCACGCTCCGGGCTGGCCTCGAATAGACTTTGCAGAGCGACGATTTTTATTTCTTCGTTCTCTTTGTTCTCTTTGCCGAGCGCGTCCTCGATGACCCGTCGCTCACCAATTTGCGGCGCAATCTCGGTCATCATCGCGCGGGCCTCTTCCGCCCATCTCGAGCGCGGATAATCCTTCATCAATCTCCCCAGCCGGTCCGCCGTTTCGCGGAACTTCGCTTGCCGCTTCAGGGAGTAAGCGAGCCAGTAGAGCGCCGCGTCGCTGTCCTTATCTTGTGGATAGCGCGCGATGAAGCCGTCGAATTTCGCGGCGGCTTTGGCCCACTCTTCTTCTTCGATCAAGTCGCGCCCTTCGCGGAACGTCCTCATCGCCGGAGAGTTCGAGGTCTGCACGAACT
Source organism: Acidobacteriota bacterium (assembly GCA_030859785.1). Taxonomy (GTDB): domain Bacteria; phylum Acidobacteriota; class Blastocatellia; order Pyrinomonadales; family Pyrinomonadaceae; genus JACDEG01. The sequence goes on along the minus strand of JALZJL010000019.1, from coordinate 18,733 downwards.
GACTAAGCTTCTTGATGTCCTGATTCGAGCCGATGACAATTCCCGTCCGTGAGAGTCCGGCAAAGACACCGGCCAGCATGAGAAAAACTACCGGAACAATCAACAAGCGCGCCGTCGTCCGCCGAACCGAGTTGGATGTTTGTGATGTATGTCGCATGATAAATTTGTCTTTCTTCTTCAATAAGGATGCGAAGCTGACGCTGCGCTGAGTTGCAGCATGGCAATGAGTTTCTTTTTCTCGACACGTTCTTTAATCGAGCGCACGTCGTCCCGCGCCGGGTGGTCGGGCAAATTTGCGATGTCTATCAGTATCGGCTCAAGACTATTGAGCAACATCTCGACGGGTAAGTTGCCGTCACTCGCGGCCTCGCGCCTGAGCACGATGTTGCGGTAGAGGAGTTTCTGTGATCTCTGCTTTTCATACGCGATGTCGGGGTTGAAACCATTCGCGCCCGGACGCGCATTTCTGAATGAGCGCAAGACCGTCTGCGCCTGCTCGACATGCCGCGCGGTATTTGCGCCGGCATCGTTCGTCAACTGACGCTCAACCGTCGCCGTGTCTGAGAGCGGATCATAATTCGCGTTCCGTGCCGCCGTTGATGCTGATTCAACACCGGGCACGGGCGCTGTCAGCAAACCTTCCGTCGGCTGTGCTTTCGGCTCTGCTTTCAGTCTTGTCTGTCGGCGACTGCGTTCCAGGCGAGCGTCCAGTGCCTTCGGTAAACTCCGGTGTTGATTAACGCCGGGGTTGTTCGATACCCCTGAAGCGGTCGCGGGATTACTGACAACCATGCCCGGATGTTGATCCGTGGCAGCCTGACCCGGTTGTGAAGAAACCTGACTTCCGCTCGTATCCGCGCCGTTGCCGTTGCCGGAATGAACGCGCGCACGTTCCGGCGCTGTATCGTCCGTTGAATTCAGAAACTTCACCGACCCGGCCACGACTCCGATCAGGATCAACGCCAGCGCGGTCGTCAGCGCGGGGCCGGGAAGCAGAACATTAAGCACGCCTGCGAGCCATCCCTGAAGTCGCGCTCGTGAGTTTCGCGCACTGTTAATTGTTTCCTGATCGATTCGCGCGCGGACTGCCGTCCAGGAGGGCAGGTCGAGATCAACCTCGCTCCGGTAGAGTGCAAATGCACCCTGCTCGCGACGCAAGGCTTCGCATGAACTTGCACACCATTTACAGACGGCCACATGCGAGGCCACTCGGCGGGCCGCCTGCTCGTCAAGCTCGCCATCAACATACTCTTCAAGTGACATTAGCCGGTCTTCACAATTCATTTCATAACTCCCATGTACGGGCGCATTAAGCGGCGCATCTCAATTCTAGCGCGGTGAAGGTCGGTCTTCACTTTCGGGATCGACATCCCGGTCACCTCCGCAATCTCTTCATAGCTCCACTGCTGAAATACTTTGAGCGTAAACACCAGACGCTTGTCCTCGTCCAGCGTGCGGAGCGCGTCGTGAATCACTCTGTCCAGTTCCTTATTGAGAAAGCAGGCGTCGGGTGTTAGTTGAGCGCCGCGTAAATTTATCACCGCCTGATCGTCAATGCTGACGTGATGGTTGTCCCGATGGCGGGCGCGAATCGCTTCGCGAGCGACGTTCTTAGCGATGCCGAACAGCCACGTCGAAGCTTTTCCAGCGCCGCGAAACGAGCCGAGGCTTTTGTAAGCACGCACGAAAGTTTCCTGCGCCAGTTCCTCAGCCGCGTGACGCTCGCCGGTCATGTCATAGATGAAGCTGGTCACGGGACGGGCGTACCGCTCAAAGAACAGGCGGAACGCATCGTCGTCACCGGATCGCGCGCGCGCCACCAAATCTTCGGCACTGTTCATCAAAGTTGCAGCGGATGCGTCGGATCGGGTTGCTAAACCTGTGATGTTTACCGTGAGATGCTTCATCAGTCTTTAAGGTAAGTGATCGGGATAATGAAAAGGTTTCAGAGTTTCGTTCAAACCATTGAATCACAACAAGGACGCGCGACCGCTTCGAGACGTTCCAGGCAGGAGCGCGGCTCCTCCGCAAGTGTCTTCAGAAGTTGAAACGAATCTGCGCTTCGACACGTCGGTTCGCAGCGGAGGTTGCGGTCCCGCTTCCGCCGAAATCAAACGCGCCGAGAGTTCTCACCGACTGTCCGAAGAGCGGCGAACTGAGGTTGCCAATCGGAGTCGCCAGATTAGTTCGGTTGAGAAGATTCTGGACGTTGATCGAGACCGTCACTTTATAACGCTTCTCCGCTTGCGCCGGGCCGCTGCTACTACTGCTTCCCGCCGGACTGGTGGCGGTAGTCCGCGCGCCTCCTGGCTGTGGCGTCGTGGCGGCAGGAGGTGCGGCGGAAGCCACCGGCGGTGGACTCGGAACGTCACCGAACGCAAATGTCCTGCTTAACCCGACGTTGACCGCGAAGAAGTCAGGCCCGCGCCCGAAATTGCGCGGGATGATCTGTGAGCCGGGTGCGGGGTTTAAGTCGAAGTCACCGAATGGCGTTCTTCTCAAGTCAGCCGGACTGGAGTTCGCGGTGGCAAAGGCGGGTCGCTCCGTGAACAAACGATCACCGTTTGTGTCGCGTCCCGTCGTGATGTTAAAGGGGCGTCCGGAGAACGCCATGATGAACGGATTGAGCGCCAGCTTGAGCTTCGGAATGTTGATCGTCCCACCCATAAACAGGCGGTGGCGAACGTCGAACGCGGCCCTCCCGTACTCGCCGCTCAGATCATAGCTGTTTGCCGGAAAGCTTCCCGACCCAAATCCGCCGAATGGCGAAAAGTCGCCGTCGCTCTCCGCTTTGCTTAAAACATAGGTCGCGAAGATCGAGAAGGCCGGGTTGAGTTGACTCCGTGTGCCCACAGCCAATTGATTGAGGTTGAGCTTGGCGCTCGACTCATATTGATAAATCTCCCCGACATTACCGAACGGGCGCACGCCGCTCTGCGAGTCACCCGAAACCAACGTGCCGGGAAGCGGCGCGTTGATGTTACGCAGACGCAGCGCGTGCAGCGTGCGGTAGTTAAAGGCAAATAGGAAGACAGAGAATTTGCGCGGCAACTGCCGCTCGACGCTGAGGATGTAATGCACCGAATACGGAGCCTGAAAGTCTTCGGCCACGCGGTTGGTGGTTTGTTGCAGGGCGAAGTCTTGCAGCGCATCGACCGGCGGCACGTTCGGGAATAAATCTAAAACCGTCGGGTCTGTAACGTTGAAGCGCAACTGTCTCGTTCCATCGAACCGGATGGCCTGAAGCGTATTGCTTTCGTTGAAGCGGTCATAGAACATTCCGAAGCCGCCGCGGATGACGAGCTTCGGCTGCGACGGCCCGCCGGCGGGAGGGCCGTTGCCCCATGTCCCGACGCTGGTGCCGCCCGGTGCCCACGCGAAGAAGACGCGCGGCGCGAAGTTGAACCGGCTGCGAATGTTCGTCTGCGTTTCGTACCTCAAGCCCAGCGTCAGCGTGAAATTCGGTCGCAGCCTCCATTCGTCCTGCACAAACGCGCCGAAATCCGTCTGACTGACACGCGCCTCCGGGTCGCCACCCGCGATGGTGAACTGAGTCGCGCCGCCGCCTTGCGCTCTGATCTCAGACGGCGAGAAGCTCTGCTGTTGTAGTAAGAGAGTTCGCCGGTACCGTTCAAGGCTCGTGATGCCTTCGCCGCCCGCGAAGATGAATGTGCCGTTGTAATTCGTCGACGCAACATCGGAGATTCTGACGCCGCGCACCCGCATGCCGAATCTCAGGATGTGTCTGCCGAGCGTCGAGGTGGTGTAGTTCTGTAGCTCGTAACGATCTGAGTTGTTTAAAGCCAGGCCGATGCCGGAGCCGCCTCCGAGAAATGCATCCTGCACGACGAGACTCGGCGTGATTCCATCGCCCTCTTGTTCCCTGCGCTCACTGACGAACTGGAAACGTGTCTCGTTAATTACTTTCGGATTGAGAATGGCTGTCTCCGTGATTTGAAAAGTATGCTGCCGGCTTAAAGAATCGAAAGCCCGTTCGGGCAGCGACAACTCTCCGACGCCCTGATTCAACAGGCTTGATTTGGTGTATGTGTAGCGTGCAACCACGGTGTGATTCGCGCCGAACTGGTAATCGAAGCGCGGACTGAACGTGGTGAACTTCGTCGGCACGAGCACAGTCACAGGCAATTGTGTGACGTTCAGCGCCTCGTCCAGAACTCGCGCGTTGACGATTCCGTTTTCGTTCACGTCACGCTTCTGAAAGTCGACGAAGAACGACGCCTTCTTGGGGATGATTGTTCCGCTGAGGCTGCCGCTGTAGAGCTTCGACTGGTACGGGGCACGTTCTCGCGCGAACGGGTTGCGCGAGTTCAGGGCTTCGTCGCTGAAGTTGAACGAAGCGCTGCCGCGCAATTTGTCGGTGCCGGGTTTCGTCAGAATATCAATCCGGCCAAACCCCGGTCGGTCATATTCCGCGTTCAAAGGATTCTGGCCGACGCGTATTTCTCGGATGCTTTCTTTCGGCGGCAAGCGCCCGCCGGTGAAGCCATCGACGAAAACCTGTCCGCCGCTACCTCCGGCAGAAGGCCCGGCTATCGCCTGCAAAGACGCCGCTAGAGAGTCCGGGTCGTCCGGCAGAGCGTCCAGGTCTTTGCCGCGTAACACCACTGCATCCGCGTTCTGATCCGATTCGGTACTGAGTCCTGCCTGAGCGGAGACAGTTATCTCTTCCTGCTTTTCGAGCGTGACGCTTAGCTGAATATCAAGCGGAGTGCGGCGCACAGGGGTAACGGCAACGGCAGCTTCTTCATGCACGAGAAAGCCGGGCGCCGCGACTCGGATGCGGTATGTTCCCGGCGTTAGCGCGGCGAACGAATAGATGCCTTCGCCGTTGCTGATGGAGGTCTTCTCTTCGTTGGCGGCATTTGTGATCGTCACGGTGGCGCCGACGACTACGCCGCCGAGTTGATCGGTGAGTTGACCGCGCAGTGTGCCGCTGTTCTGCTGCGCGGGCGTTGAAAAAATGAAAAGAACGAGAATAAGTGCGACTGGGCCGACGAGGTCCGGTCTTCGCGCTATCGGTCTCTGAAGTGTGTTCATAATCATCGCCTGTGTCGAAGTGTGCTGGCGTTCGTCGAGGTTTTTGTGGGCAATCCGATAATGACAGAAAGGCACACGCCTCCCTGGATAGGTCACAGACCTACTCAGTCAAGTCATCTGGCTTTTCGTTTAATTACTACCGATGTACGGTGAACACCGTGGACTAAAAATCACTGCCACTGTTTCAGCGCGGCATGCCGCTCGACGTTTCTCCCAATCAATATCAGCGAGGAGGAAAACGACTTCAGGGTTCAAAGCCCCTGGCTGTTATAAAAACACTCATGCCCTCACACCAAAAAAACACCGCGGCTCTCGATTTCGTGGCAGAAATCTTGAACGGTGTCATTCAACAATCAAAAGTCGACACATTCAGCCGATGTAACGCAGTTTGAGCATGATTCGTCTGCACAGGAGTAAGTGGCACGATACGGACGAAAGTTTCACTGTCGGTGAAAAATCTTAAAATCAGCAATGTCCTGATGCATTGAATTTAAATTGTGTTTTGCAGCACACGAGCGAACACGTCCGCGTCAACGTTGCCGCCGCACAATACGGTGCCGACCTTGCGTCCACGCATACTTTCCTGTTCTTTCATCAATGCCGCCAACCCCGCTGCGCCCGCTCCCTCCGCGACGTTGTGCGTGTCGGTGAACAGCACACCCATCGCCGTAGCGACTTCTTCATCCGTTACCTCGATGATGCGCTCGATGTGGCTGTAGATAATCTCTAAAGCTTCCGCGACCGGCGTGCGACACGCCATCCCGTCGGCGAGTTGCGTTGTCACATCGTGCGAGACGAGCGTCTTCGATGCTAATGAACGCGCGTAGGCGGGCGCACCTGCCAAGACGACGCCGACGATCTTGATGCGTAAGTTCAGCACCTGGCGTGCCGCAATCATGCCGCAGATGCCGGAGCCTAAACCGATTGGAACGTATACCGTGTCGAGGTCAGGCACGGCGCGCAAGAATTCGAGCGCGTATGTTCCGACGCCGCGCACCAGAAACGGATGGAACGACGGCACGCGGTAGAGTCCGCGCTCTTCGCTTAACTTCTGCGCGTGCTCGCTCGCGGCTTGGAAATCATGACCATGTATCACTAATTCGACGCCCAGCGCACGCATCGCCGCGTTCTTCTCGACGCTGTTGCCTTCGGGCACGACGACCACCACCGGGACGGCGTAGCGACGCGCCGCGAACGCGATTGACTGACCGTGATTGCCGCGCGTTGCGGTCACGATTCCGGCGATTGGCGCACTGACTCGCGTGCGGTTCAGTTCGTCCAACAGCACCAGGCCGCCGCGCACCTTGAACGCGCCGACCGGCGTGTGGTTCTCGTGCTTGATCCACACTTCCGCACCTAATCTTTGGTTGAGCGACGCCCAACTGTATTGCGGCGTCGGCGGCATCACGCGGTAAATGATCGCAGCAGCGGATTCGAGTTCCGTGAGTGTGGGAAGCATGCTTCGGTTAGTCATACATTGATGGATGGAAAAGAGATGGAAGTTTCACAGCATTTTCGTCAAGCATAAGCCTCATGCTGCGGCTTTCACTTTGATTTTCTTCAATCTTCCGACGTACTGCACGCCCCATTCGCGCATTGTCTGCAACACCGGCTCTAAAGTTCTGCCGAACTCCGTCAGACTGTACTCGACCTTCGGCGGCACTTCCGCATATACCTTGCGCCGAACTACACCGTCGCGTTCAAGCTCGCGCAACTGTAAAGTCAGGATGCGCTGCGTCACCTCCGGCAACAACCGCCTCAGTTCATTAAAGCGCTTCGTCCCGTTGAGCAGAAAGAAGACGATCACGCCCTTCCATCTGCCGCCGATGACATCCAGCGTCGCCTCGACCGGGCAGCCGTAATGACATTCATAGTTTTTCTCACGCATCGTTGTTTCCCCTCGGCCCGTACCAAATTTGGGCAATAATATAGTTGACGCACCAAGAGCACAAGCGTAGAATCGCCTGAAGGATTCAATAGTGAGGTGTATAGGGGTGCGAAATAGTGCCGTTTACTCTTGGATTTAGAACTGCCCATAAGCGCACTGACCACTTCCTCGACCATCTTGCAGATTTTGGTGTGATAGCTGAAAGCGATTACGAGTCTCTTGCTGATGCCTTTCTCGGCGGCCCGAAAAGTGCTGCCACTCTTGAGTGTGTTAGGCCGCGCGAAAACGACATCATAAGGTATAATCCTATTACTGAGGAGTATGGAGTCCTCAGTTTTGATGGCTACATTCGGACGTATTTTATACCAGACCCGGCAGAACATGGTTTACCAACGAACCTTGATTATTTTTACGCCAACTGTGCACTAACATGAGATATACATGTCCTGTATGTGGATACAATCAACTTGAAGACGCGCCCGCTAATCATGAGATATGTCCATCTTGTGGTACAGAGTTTGGCTACCACGATTTTACCCGTAGCCATGTTGAATTAAGGGCGCAATGGTTAGCCAAGGGCGCACAATGGCATAGTAGGATTGACCCTAAGCCTTATGGCTGGAATCCTTACCGCCAGCTTTTCGACGCGGGGTTGGGTTATGACTTAAATGCTCAAAGTGCTAGGAACAACAAGGATGTAATAATACTGGAAACCGGCAATTATCGAGATGAAGAACTAACCATAAGAGAAATTTTATCTATGCCACCCAGAGTTGAGAGAAGTGAAATTACTGCCTGACAGTCAAAGCTATGCCTAGCCTTCTCATGTTTGCGCCTTGCGATAAGGTGATTATCAGTCAAGAGGATAACTCGCCTTCATTGGTTTCTATTCTTGAGTATATAACCATCAACATTCCCGCATTTGGGCCCAATTTACCGCTTATAGCCAACCTCCCGATCAGATGGCAAATGTTTACTTTGTGGAGACAGGTTCCCGAAGATAGGGGGAAGATTTACCAGCAGCGGACTCATTTAGTGCTGCCAGATGGACAATTTAAAGTTGATAGCACAATGGAGTTTCGGGTAGTTGCGCCAACACAGCGAAACGTAGTTGGTATCTTTGGATTTCCTGTGTTGCCTCCTGGTCAATATCCGTTGAGATTATCACTGCGTGAGGCAGGTCAATTGGATGGGTGGGAAAATGTCGCTGAGTTCCCTCTGACGATAACCCATGCTGGCTAGTACTTTTAAGGATGACAGGTATGCAACCACAAACGAAAACGGCGAAGTCGGATGAGTTCACGCGATTCGAGGAAACACTACGCAACCTAATGGCTGTGCCGAAAAGTGAAGTTGATAAGGAAAAGGCGAAGTACGAAAAGGCGCGAGATGCCAAAAAGAAAAGGCCAACCAAGTAGCTAGCCCTTCCTCTTACCTCTTCGCGGTCTTCCTTTGTCCTGTTTAGTGACTCGTCGGACAGCCTATTAGTTCATCATAGGTTAGTCTCTTTCCAGTAACTTGACTCACCGTCTGAATGAATCTGTCGGCATCCTTCCCCTTGCGGGTGTTAAATCTAAAAGTTTGCTCATCAAGATAGCGGAACAAGTGAAACGGCTCTACGCTCACATACGTTCCCTTGATGCTGCGTTTCAACAAACTCCAAAAGTTCTCAATCCCGTTCGTGTGAATTTGACCGTCAACGTACTTTTCGGCGTGGTCAATTACTTGGTGGATGTAATCGGCACCAAGACCGCTATAGGCTTTCCAACCATCCGTGAAAAGTTCCGCACCCGCTTCAACATGACTCTTCACTTCTTCATGCAAGGTCAATTGTGTGGCGTCGTTTATCACTTTGACTCTGACCTTGCCGTTACGCTCTAGCAGTCCCATGACCGCAACCTTGCCATTTCCGCCCGTGCCTGTGATCTTCGCGTGTCGTTTATCCCTGTGCATGTTGCGAGCAAGCCCGCCGATGTAAGTTTCGTCAGCTTCGACTTGACCTGACAGCTTCTCAAACGTGCCTGTCTGCATGGCGAGACGGATGCGATGCAGTAGAAACCACGCGCTCTTTTGAGTGATGTCTAATGCGCGGTGTATCTCATAGGAACTGATACCGTTCTTATCATTGGTAATCATCCATACGGCGGCGAGCCACTTATCAAGCCCGATGGGACTATCTTCCATGACAGTGCCGACCTTAACGCTGAATTGCTTGTGGCATTCTTTGTTCATACACTTCCACTTGCGGCGCGTTGAAAGATAAGATACGGCCTTGCCTTCACAGTAGGGGCAAGTCACGCCATCAGGCCAACGTATCTGCGCCATGAAAGTGTTGCAAGTGTCGAGGTCAGTGAAATAGAGCACGGCCTCTTGCAGTGTTTGCGGGAAGGTAGTGTCTCTGGGCTTCTTTTTGCGGCTATGTTCCATGCCCGTAGTATCTCATAAAAAGCATGGTGCGTCAACTATATTATTGCCCAAATTTGATACTACACCACAAAATTGTGCGTACTTACGCGATTGCGTTTGATTGTGCATACTCTTTTCACGCAAGTAAAGTTGGTTATCAGAAAGGAACACAAGGATGAAAGTTTACGAACTTCAGAACTCATTCGGCATTGACTCGCTGAACATTGTCGAGCGAGATGAACCGACACCCGCCGCGCATCAGGTGTTAGTTCGCGTGCGTGCCGTGTCGCTTAACTACCGCGACCTACTCATCGTGAAGGGTCTGTACAACCCGCGTATGCAATTGCCCAGAGTGCCGATGTCCGATGGCGCGGGCGAAGTCGTCGCAGTCGGTGAAGCAGTAACACGTGTCAATGTCGGCGACCGTGTGACGGGGATATTCATGCAGACATGGATGGGCGGCGAGATGCGTGCGGAGCATCGCGCGTCGGCACTCGGCGGCGAGCTTGACGGCATGTTCGCTGAGTATGTCGCGCTTGACGAAGCGGGCGTGGTCCTTGTCCCTGAACATCTCACATTTGAAGAAGCAGCGACGCTGGCGTGTGCGGCGGTGACGGCGTGGAACGCGCTTTTCGTTTCAGGCAATCTCACCGCAGGCGAGACGGTGCTCGTCCAGGGAACCGGCGGCGTGTCGCTCTTCGCGCTCCAATTTGCCGGACTCGCGGGCGCGCGTGTCATCGTCACGTCGAGCAGCAATGAAAAACTTGACCGCGCATTGCAACTCGGAGCATCCGACGGCATCAACTACCGCGACGTGCCGGAGTGGCACAAGCGTGTGCGTGAACTTACCGATGGTCGTGGCGTCGACTACGTCGTCGAAGTCGGCGGTGCGGGCACTCTCAATAAATCGCTCGCCGCGGTTCGCACGAGTGGCACAGTGAGCATGATCGGGGTGCTCACCGGAATCAGCGCCGAGGTTACCACCGCCGCCATCCTCCATCAGAGCGTGCGCGTACACGGAATCTTCGTCGGCTCGCGCGAGATGTTTGAGGAGATGAACCGCGCCATCGAGTTGCATAAATTGCGTCCGGTGATTGACCACGTGTTCGAGTTTGAAGCGGCGCGCGAAGCATTCAGACACATGGAAGCGGGCGCGCACTTCGGCAAAATCGTCGTGCGAATTGAATAAAGGAGGGAGGCGGACGCTTACGCGGACGCCTCCAGCCACATATTTAACAATCTGGTAATTCATCATTAGTCCGGCTGTAACCCTCTGCTTTTAACCTGCTCCTTAAATCTGTTAACCTACGGCTTCAACGCAAGTCCCAAGCCGATCACAACCAAACACCCGCGCGATAAGGAGCATCTTCCATGAAGCCACAGAAGTATCACGTCCGCACATTTAGTCTTCTGCTGTTAACATTCGTCTTACTACTCGGCCTGCCCGGATTCGTCCATGCACAATTTGATACCGCGACTGTGCTCGGCACCATCAACGACACGAACGGTGAAGCTGTCCCGAACGCGACGGTGACGCTGAAGAACGTGAGGACCGGAACCATCGCCACCGCGAAGACGGATGAGAGCGGAAACTTCCAGTTCACCGGCGTCAAGATCGGGACGTATCAAATCACTGCTGAAGCGCCGGGTTTTACAACTGCCGTGGCCGAAGCGGTCGAAGCGACTGTCAACGCGCGCCAACGCATCGACCTGACGCTTCCAACCGGCGCAGTCTCTGAAACCGTGATCGTAACCGCCGCGACGCCGCTGTTAGAGACGGCATCGAGCGAGCGTGGACAAGTCATCACACGAGAGCAGATCATTAATCTGCCGCTGAACGGCAGGGCATACGCCGACCTCGCGCTGCTCAGTCCCGGAGTGCGAAAGTCCATTCTCAACAGCCAAAGCTCCGGCGGTCGCGATGCTTCCTTTAACGTCAACGGTCTGCGCAGTTCACTTAATAACTTTGTCCTCGACGGCGTCGACAACAATTCTTATGGAACAAGTAATCAAGGCTTCTCGAATCAAGTCGTGCAGCCGTCGCCCGACGCGGTTGCCGAGTTCAAAGTGCAGACGAACAATTACAGTGCTGAGTTCGGACGTGCGGGCGGCGCGATTATCAACACTTCGATCCGCAGCGGCACGAATGAGTTTCACGGTACGGCCTACAACTTCCTGCGTAACACCGCTCTCAACGCGACCGGCTTCTTCAAGCCGCGGGGCGGTGAAAAGCCGGTGCTGATTCAGAATCAGTTCGGCGGTACGTTCAGCGGTCCCATCTCGATTCCCGGCATGTACAGCGGCAAAGACCGCACCTTCTTCTTTGTCGACTACGAAGGCTTCCGCCGCATCACAAAGACACTTGAGTTCTCTGTCGTGCCGACACTCGAACAGCGACAAGGCATCTTCCGCAATGCGCAGGGCCAGCCGATTTCGGTTCGTAATCCGTACACCAATGTCATCTATACCGATGGCGTCATTCCGCAAAATCAGATCACGACATTCGCGCAACGTGTCTTCGCGCAACTCCCCGCACCGAACCGTTCTTCCGGGACGCTGGGCATCAGTGAAAACTACGAAAGCCTGCCGCGCAGTGAATTCTTCAACGACAAAGGCGACGTCAAAATTGATCACACCATCAACTCGCGTGCGACCGTATTTGCGCGCGGCTCGATGCGTAAGCTCAACAACTTCGAAGCGCCGGCAATTCCGCTTCCATTGGGAAGCCCTGCCAACGCCAATGTTCGCGTCATCAACGAACAGATCGCGGGAGGCGTGACCTACACTTTGAGTCCCAACTCGGTGCTCGAATTTCGGCTTGGTGTCTCGCGCACGAAAGCGGGCAAGACGCCCCCCGGCATCGGCGGTGCGGGCATTAATGAAACCTTCGGCATCACGGGACTACCGGAAGACCCGTCCATCTCCGGCGGCTTGAATACGCAGTCGATTGGCGGCTATCGCGAACTGGGTCGCCAGTCGAGCAACCCGCAATTTCAGAATCCGAATGTCATCAACCCGCGCATCAACTATTCGTTTCTCGTCGGTCGCCACAGTTTCAAAACCGGCTACGAGTATCAACGGATAAACACTGACATTGAAGATTTCAATCCGAAGTATGGACAAGATAATTACGGCGGACAGTTCAGTCGCCCGGCATCTGTCACCGCGCCGAACAACCTGTATAACGTTGCCGATTTCCTCTTTGGCGCTCGCTCGCAGTATGCGCTCGCCAACCTCTTCGTCGCTGAATATCGCCAGCGTATGCACTTCGCTTATATCCAGGACGACTTCAACGTGAATTCAAAACTGACGCTGAATCTTGGGCTGCGTTATGATTTCGCGACGCCGCAATACGAGAGTAACAATCGCCTCTCGAATTTCGATCCCGCGACGAACACGTTGATTCAGGCACGCGATGGCTCGCTGTATGACCGCGCACTCGTCGACCCTGATCGCAACAACTTCGGCCCGCGTCTCGGCTTCGCTTATAACTTCACGCCGCGCACGGTGTTACGCGGCGGCTACGGCATCTCTTACGTCCACTTCAACCGGCTCGGCGGCGAAAACATCCTCGCCTTTAACGGCCCGCAAATCATCGGTGCCACTATCGCGCAGCAACCATCCCAGGGATTCTGCGCCGGCAACAACTTCCTGAACTGCTTCCGTTCGACTGAGGCCGGTTATCCGACCGGTCTGGTTGACCCGGCGAACTTCACACCGCTGACCGCGCGCGTCAACTACACGCCGCGCAATACGCCCTCAACATACGTGCAGAGTTATCATTTCTCTGTGCAGCGCGAACTCGTCCGCGACCTGATGCTCGATGTCGCTTATGTCGGTAACGTTAGCCGCAACCTGATCATCCTCGCCGACTACAATCAGGCGCGTCCGAATAATGCATCCGACCCGGCAGCGGGAACGCCATTGCAGGCGCGCCGACCGATCCCCGGCTACTCCTTCATCCAGGCGGCTTACGCGGGCGGCGATGCAAATTACAATTCTCTGCAAATCAAACTTGAACGTCGCTTCACCGGCGGTCTCTATTTGCTCAACTCGTTCACATTCTCGAAAGCGATAGACAACGCGCCGGGACACCTTGAGACTTTCGGCGGCGACAATTCGCGGATCAACCTGCGCGACATTGAAAGCGAGCGCGGGCTGTCGAGTTACGATCAACCGGTCAATAACACGACGAGCGTCGTCTATGACTTGCCGTTCGGCAGAGGACGCCGTTTCGGAGCCGATACTCCGCGATTTGTCGATGCCCTGCTCGGCGGCTTCCGCCTGACGCTGATCAACACGGCGACGAGCGGACAGGTAGGGAACCTAACATACAACGCGCCGGCTCAATATCAGGTCAGCACGGCTCTCAGCTATCGCCCGAACGTCACCGGTGAACTCGTCACACCATCAGGCGAGCGGACGAATAACAACTATCTCAACCGCAACGACGTCGCTGTCCCCACAGATCGTAGTCAACCGTTCGGCAGCGCCGGACGCAACACTGTGCGCGGGCCCGCTTTCTTCCAGACAGACCTGGGACTTCACAAACAGTTCGCGCTTTTCAGTGAGACGACGCGGCTTGAACTGCGCGCCGAAGCATTCAATCTTTTCAATCGCACGAACTTCACCGTGCCGAACACAAACGCCTCTAACATCACGCGCGATGCTACCGGCAATGCTATCGGCGGCAGTTACGGCACGATCACCAGCGCATTTCCCGCGCGAGAAATTCAGTTTGCCCTGAAACTTTATTTCTGAAGAATCTTTGCTTTTGCGCAACGAACCGCAGACGATGAAAACGATTAGCGAGTCAAATACAAACGGGGGGCTTCTTAAAGCCCCCCGTTTTAATGCTACTCATTGAAGTTATTAGCGCGAGACAGCAGTGTCCGCTACTAACTCTTCTACTTTGCGTCCCAGACCTTCGGCGACGCGCCGGCCATACTCCTGATCGCACTGCGTCAGGTGACCGATCATACGCTCCTGAATATCTTCGTTGCATTGCTGGAGTGCGCTGACCAAGTTATGGACCAAGTCGTTGCGTTCCCAATCTCCCATCGTCCGGTAGCGCTCACCCGCCTGCTGGTAGTCGTTTGTCCGGCTGATCTTCTGGCGGACAACCGGGCCCTCAACGAACGGCGTGTGATCCTTGCCCACCTTCGGCGCTTCTTTTAACCCGCCTCGGCTGCTCGGCTCGTAGTTGACGTGCGGGTTCGCGCCCGCCTCGTTTCCATCAACGTAATAAGTCATTTGCCCGTCGCGCTGATTTGTCGCTACGTGCTTCTGTGGACGGTTGATCGGCAGTTGCACGTAGTTAGCCCCGACGCGGTGACGCTGCGTATCGGAGTAAGAGAACGTCCGACCTTGCAGCATCTTGTCGTCGGAGAAGTCGAGTCCGTCAACCAATACGCCGGTGCCGAAAGCCACTTGTTCGACTTCCGCGAAATAGTTTGTCGGATTGCGGTCAAGTACCATGCGCCCAGCAGGAAGCATCGGGAACTGATCTTCGGGCCAGATTTTCGTGTCGTCGAGCGGATCGAAATCGAGTTCAGGATGTGCGTCATCCGACATGATCTGGACGCGCAATTCCCACTCCGGGTGATCGCCCCGTTCGATGGCGTCGAACAAATCTTTCGTCGCGTGGTTGAAGTCGGTGATCTGCTCGGCCTCGGCCTGGGTCAGCGAACGGACACCCTGTTTCGGAATCCAATGGTACTTGACGAGCACACCGGCGCCTTCCATGTTGTACATCTTATAGGTATTGACGCCCGCGCCCTCCTGCTCACGATAGTTCGCCGGAATCCCACGCGGACTGAACAGGAACGAAATCATATGCATCGACTCCGGCGTCAGGCTGATGAAGTCGAAGATGCGGTTGGCGTCCTGACGGTTCGTCACCGGGTCGGGTTTGAACGCGTGAACCACATCAGGAAACTTAACAGGGTCGCGGATGAAGAAGACTTTGAGATTGTTTCCAACCAAGTCCCAGTTGCCGTCTTCTGTGTAGAATTTGACGGCAAATCCGCGCGGGTCGCGTAAATTTTCGGGCGATTGACCACCATGAATGACGGTCGAGAAGCGCACGAAAACAGGCGTGCGTTTGCCATTTTCCTGAAACAACTTGGCGCGCGTGTACTTACTTGCCGGCTCATCGCCGATGGTGCCGTAAGCTTCGAAGTAGCCGTGCGCGCCCGCTCCGCGCGCGTGGACGACGCGCTCAGGAATGCGCTCGCGGTCGAAATGGGTGATCTTTTCGAGGAATTGATAGTTCTCAAGCACGGTCGGCCCGCGGTCGCCGACGGTGCGCGTATTCTGGTTGTCGTAGACCGGATGGCCTTGCCTGTTTGTTAAGATGGGCTGTTCGCCATTCGGCCCGTCAGTCTTACTTTTATTTTCTTGATCGCTCATTGTGACTTGTCCTCTTTTCAGTAGTTACTCAGGAACAACAATCATTGCTGTCTCAATGCCAAAAAAAACTATCGGCGGCACTCTCCGCAATGGCCTAAGAGTTCCAACCGGTAGTCCTTTACTTCAAACCCCGTCTGTGGCCTGATCTGTGACAACAGTTCGGAACCTTTCTGAACATCCAAATCCCAAATCTTGCCGCACCCCAGACATCGTGTGTGGTAGTGGTGATCGGTGCGAATGTCATAGCGGGCTGAAGCATCTCCATAAGCCAGCTTCGACACTGCGCCGCACTTAACCAGTGTCTCCAGATTTTTGTACACCGTTGCCAAACTGATGCGGGGCAATTTCGGCTTCACGGCAAGGAAGACTTCTTCAGCGGTCGGATGATGCTTGACCCCGCTCAGATAGTCATAAACGGCGGCGCGCTGAGACGTGAGTTGCGCGCCGCGTGTGTGGAGTTTTAGTCGCAACGTTTCCTGCCGTTGTATTTGGTTTTTCGCTTTCATCAAAAGTTTTTGAGCTGCTGCAAACTTTGCCCATAGTGAAATCTCCGTCCTGAAAAGTCAATAGTAATTATCACTATCAACTTTCTGATGACTTGAACGTCGTCGCCAAATTGAAGTGTCCTCCTCTCCCTTTCTTTATTCTTCGGGCCTATATATGTGCCCTTCGCTAGACAAGTAACTTGACGAGACGATCTGCGAACTGCGCGCGTTCCGCCGTCGTCGGGTGAGACCGACCGTGCAGCAGGATCAAGTAACCTTGAGCTTTGATGGCCGTCTCGACCTTCCTTAGTCCGCTGATATGAATCGCTGGATCGTATCCAATCAACTTCAATGTGAGGATCGCCACAGCGTCGCATTGCAACTCGATGGCTTTTATCACACGTTCATCATCGGCTTCCAATGCTGCTCGCATTTCATCCATGAAGTAGCGATGACCCATCTCATGAGCGATGATTCCAGCCAGTTCCATATCATGGAGCGGACGAACCAGAGAGTCGGAGAGAACGAGCAGACAGCCGTTCACCAGCATTCCGCGAGGAACGCCGCCACGGTAAAGGAATAACTCAATGTCCTGACCTCGATTGTGCAACTGGAGAATGGAACGCGTGATTGCTTCGACGCGGAGCAACAGACTACCCTCGGTGACTCTGTTGGTACGTATTTGTTCAGGCAACGCGGCGGCGGCCCGGGTTCGATGTTCAGCGCCGAGAACAGTGACGGGGGTCGTAAAAATGCGACTGCTCATCTCCGCTGCCGATCCGCTGCCGATCACAGCCAGCGCCAGGTCTACTTCTGAAGCCTTCGTAAGGGCGGGTCGCGCGGTAGCGACACCCATCAGCACAAGAGAAAGAATCGCAGTTAACAGGATAGTTCTTTTCATGATCTCCTCTCCCACTCAGCAGCCGGCGCTTCGGACAAACTTCGTTAACTGAACATGACTGGCACCGTCTCATCTCGCGGCGGGCTGTTCATTGCAGCCTTCATTCTTCTAATGCGCAGAGACCGTCGAAAAAGTGCCACGCTCTGGAATTCTTTTAATAATGCGAATCAAGGGTAGAAAACTAAGAGCACACAAGCGACAGCCAGTTTGCCGTAACAGTGAACTAACAATCCATTCGTCGAGCGCACTTTCGAGGCGTTTTGGATGCCGGTTCGCTCGATGATCCAATTGAACAGCGATTCGATGGGTTGCCGCATCGCAGAGACAAATCTTGACCATAACGAGTCAGCTTGTTCAAGTGGTTGATTTTTCTCCTTCTTCGTCGGCGTCGTCAGTGCCGTCCCCCGTTTGTCGAACTCGGCTTTGGTGTCGGCGCATGCATAGGCTTTATCGGCAAACAGGGCGCAGTCTCCGAGATGGAGATGCATTTGTCGCACAGCGGCGAGGTCGTGACATGAGGCTTCAGTTAAGAAGATGCGCTCGGGCATCGGCAGTTGAGCGATGCGGCGCGCCGCTTGGAGATGGATTTTGACGCCGTGATACCACAGGTTTTTGCTGGCACAGAAAGTTTTATCGGCCACTTCACGCGCCACGCGCGCAGAAGTTGAGCGTGAGGCACGCGCTAAGATGACCGGGACGGAATCAATGAGACGGTCATCCGACACCGAGAGTTGCGCTTGGGCTTGCTGCAACAGTGCATCGGTGAGCAGTTCAAAAGATGGAGCCAGGTTGTTCAGGCGGTTGTTAAAGGCCTGATACGACGGCAAGAGTGGGAACCATGCGCGCCACTGATGGTGAATGTGATTGTAAATTTGGCGCATCGCAAACAAACCGTGCAGATGACCGAACAAGTAAATCGTGACCAGTTCGTGGTCGGTAAACTCAGGCTGGAAGTTCGATAAGCGTTGCTGTTGCAAAACGGGTTGCGTATCGTAGAGGCGGCAGACTAACAGGTAGAGTTCGATGAGTTGTCGTTGCATACAACGATTCTACAACTCTCGGTTAGTCTGTCACTTCTACCCTTGATCCGCATTAATACTTTCCAAGAAAAGCTCTTGATGGGAAGTGAAGCGATCAGCTTGATTGATTTAGACCAGGCGGGTGATAAACTGCGGGTCAATGCAACAGATAACTCATTTTCTCGAGACGAGATGCGGAGACCATCATTGACGCTCTCAGCGCCAAATGTGACGCAGATGCTTCACGACTGGAGCCGCGGTGACAGGGCAGCACTCGACAAACTGATACCGGTCGTCGAGGAAGAACTGCGCATCCAGGCTGCCCGCTACCTGCGGCGGGAACGCCAGGACCATACTCTCCAGACCACGGATTTGATTCAGGAAGCCTATCTCCGGCTGTTTGATGCAAAGAATGTACAGTGGCAGAACCGCGCCCATTTCTTTGGGATTGCTGCGAATTTAATGCGGCGCATCCTGGTAGATTACGCGCGGAGGCACAGGGCGGATAAGCGAGGTGGGTCTGGAATTAAGGTGCCGCTGGACGAAGCGCAAGTCGCATCAGCAG
>JALZJL010000001.1 GCA_030859785.1 Acidobacteriota bacterium | reverse complement strand
CCCGTTGAGGAAGCAACGGGCGCGCGCGAAGTTAGATGGATGAGCAACGTGAAAGTTAAGTGCCGGAGAGCCGGGAGTCCAAGCCTCAATCTCAGGCGCTCTGAATGTCGCCGCCTCGGCTGGCGAGGAAGCACGAGCGGCAGAAAACGGGACGGCCTTGCGACGGGTAGAACGGTACGGTGGTCTGCTGTCCGCACTGTGCGCAGTTGACCGAAACCTCGATCCGCTGGCGCACACCTGAAGTTTGAGCAGCGGCAATCGCGGCGAGGCGTTCATTCTTCGCCTGCTTGCAGGGCTTGCATCGCTTCGGTTCGTTTTTTAAGTTTTTGTCATGGAAGAAGACCTGCTCACCCGCCGTCCAGGTAAAATCTTCTCCGCAGTCAACGCACCGGATGGTGCGGTCTTGAAATTCTATTTCAGAGTGACTCCACTCTCCATTGGTTCTTGCCGCAATCTGTACCTGTGCCATGATGAGATCCCTCTAAGTGACTTTGACTCTTGGCGCTTGACTGTGGTGGGGAGAGTCAACCAAAAGCGGTTGGTTGCTTGAAAAGTTAGTTTGCGACGAGGAAGCTTTCAGCGTTTGTTTGAACGCGGTATCTGAACTGTCGGATGTTGAACTGTTGCCGAGAGGCAACGCTTAACTTTCGTTTGTTCGGGGGAAGCGCTTGCGGGTGCGATTAATCTGATCACTGCCTCGACTTAAGCACGTTGCTCTCATACCGCAGTACCGAGTTATTTACATTCACCATCCGTGGCCCGCACCAACGCCGTGACCTGACTCCCCTACCGAAACATGCGCTGCGTTTCAAAGAATGGGGTCTGCAACGAGCTTGGCATGCAAAGTATATCCTTCACAAAAATGTGTCAAGGGCCGCGTTAACACTTTTGCAATATCTTGACAGGCGATAGGTCAGGTGGCAGGATGCGGCGGGTCGTCCATCCAACTCCACATCACACAGAAAGTCGAACCTTTCGCGGCTATGAAGATTCTCGTCATCGGTTCAGGTGGGCGCGAGCATGCGCTGTGCTGGGCGCTTCGGCAGCACCTCGGCGATGATCTCTCTCTCCTTCTCTGTGCGCCGGGCAGCGACGGGATCGCCGAAGTGTCGCGCTCGGTTCCCATCGGCGTGACCGACGTTGCGGCGCTGGCCGACTTTGCCGCCGCGGAAAAAGTTAATCTCACTATCGTCGGCAGCGAAGCGCCGCTCGCCGCCGGACTCGCCGACGAATTCGAGCGGCGTGGCCTGAGCGTTGCCGGGCCGGGCCGCGTTGCCGCGCAACTCGAATCAAGCAAAGCCTTCGCGAAAGAGTTTATGCGGCGACACAACATACCGACCGCGCGCTTCCACGTGGCCGATTCGGCGTCGGAAGCGCGTGAGGTGTTGCGCCGCGGCGAGTTCGGCCCGGCGGATGCGCCGGTGGTGGTGAAGGCCGATGGTCTTGCGGCGGGCAAAGGCGTGGTGGTCGCGCACACACGGGCTGAGGGTGAACTGGCAATCGAAGAGCTGATGGGCGGCAATCTCGTCGCTCGAGGGGCCGCCCGCCGCGTGGTCATTGAAGAAACTCTGGAAGGCCGGGAGGTTTCGCTGTTGTTATGGACGGACGGGCGTGATTATATTCTGATGCCGGCGGCGCGCGATCACAAGCGCGTCGGCGAAAACGACACTGGCCCCAACACAGGGGGGATGGGGGCGATCACCGCGCCCGATGTGCTCGATGAAGAATTGAAGGCGCGCGTCGTGCGCGAGATAGTCGAGCCGACGCTGGATGGGGCGCGAGCCGACGGCCTTGAATTCCGCGGGGTGCTCTTCATCGGCCTGATGCTGACTGCGGACGGGCCGCGCGCTCTCGAATATAACGTGCGCTTTGGCGACCCGGAGGCGCAAGCGATTCTCGTGCGCCTGCTAAGCAATCTGGCCGACATCTTCGAAGCGGTGGCACACGGGCGGCTAAACGATGTGCGCGCCGAATGGAGTAATGACGCTTCGGCGTGTGTGGTGCTCGCCGCGCGCGGTTATCCGGAGCGTCCCGAAGTAGGGGCACGCATCGAAGGTCTCGAAGGCATTGCCGAACAAATGCCCGGCGTCCGAATTTTTCACGCGGGCACGACGCGCGCCAAAGATGGTGGATGGCTCACCGCCGGTGGCCGCGTGCTCGGCGTTACCACCACCGGTGCGACGCTCGAAACGGCGCTCTGTCAATGTTACGACGCGGTCGAGCGCGTCCGCTGGGACGGCATGCACTACCGGCGCGACATCGGTCGATTCGCGAATCGATTCGCCGAGGCCGCTGGCGGCGGGGTGCCGCGGAGCGTTCAGGAATAAGGTCGATTGGTATTAGCCCGTTGAAGGGTCTCGCGGGACGCTTCAGACATGAGCTAAAGGGACGGCGGGACGGTCAGCTTTGCTCAATCAAGTACCTGTCGCCCGCCGCTTGAAAGGTTCGCTGCAGGCTGTTTTCACTGCTCTAGCAGGACGCGCCTGAACCCTGTTATACTCGGCCTCGGAGTCGAGTTTGGCTGTCAAAAAGACAGGTGCAGCTTGGTGGCATCAACCGTCGTACACCTGCTGGCCACGCGCGTTGATTTGATTGCGCGGACGGACATGCAAAGATCACCTGCGTGAAGATGTGTCCAGCATTGCCGGACGAAAGCGCCGGTCGGAGGAAGGGAAGAGATGGGACTGTGGGCCAGCATGAAGCGCTCGATACGCGCGATGTTCGGGGGCGTCATTGAGAAGACGGAAAACCCTGAACTGATACTCCAACAAACGATCCGCGACATGAGAGACCGCGTGCCGGAGTTGAATAGCTCGGTCGCGCAGGTGATGGCGACGGAGGGACTGCTCTCAAAGAGCAGGGAGCGGCTCGAAGCCCAGGTCGTCGACCTCGATTCGAAGATCAAAGCCTCTGTGAAGATGGGGCGCGACGATATCGCCACGGCGTACATCGGGCAGTTGCAGCAGGCGCAGGTCGACCTTCAGAAAACTTCTCAGCAACTTGAGCACGCAAGGGTGGCATCCAAACAGGCGCTCAAAGCGCGCGACAATTACGTGCTGCAGATGCAGCGGCGAAGTGCCGAGGCGATGCAACTCATCAATCAGTCGAAGCAAGCGAAGTTGCAGGAGCAACTCGCGCAAACAATGGAGTCGTTCCAAATCGGCGACGACGCTTCGACCTTCAACGAGATGCGCGACAAGATTGACCGCCGCGCCGCCGCCGCCGACGCGAAGATGCAACTCGGCGCCGCTTCGGTCGACACGCAGATGCAGGAAATCGAGCGCGAGGCGATGGACATGCAGTTGCAGGATAAGCTGCTTGAGTATAAGCAGCAGATGGGGCTACTCCCGGCGGCAACCGAGCGCCAGACTCCGGCACTCCCGGCGGCCGTCGATGAAAGGTCGAACTAAGCGCATCCGAGTCTGACGCCGCTACCTCGCGCGAGGGTCATCGTCAATCAGTTCGGTTTCAAGCAGGCGAACAGCGTTCACCACTTTTTCGTCCGTGAATTAATATGTTGGAGAGAAAGATAAACATCGAGTACTTGAAAGAGGCAGTGAAAGAACCCGTCAACTTTTGGGGCATGGCGGGTTTTGCTGTCGCTGCAGCATACACACAGTCGGTGATTCCGTTGGCCGCCGCGCTTGTGACTGAAGGGATGTATCTTGCCACCGTGCCCGCCAGTACGCTCTACCGCCGCTTAGTCGATTCGCGTAACCGGAAGCGTCTGTTGGAGCAACGCAACCGCATGCGCGATAAGATGATCGAAACCTTCGACCCACGCGAGAAAGAAGCGGTGCTGTATCTGAAGTGGTTGAAGAAGCAGGTCTTTGAAAACTACGTGAAGTTTACCGGCGCGAAAGAGCCACCGGCCAACGTTAAAAGTCTGGATCAGCGCTGGGAAGATTTTGTCGATTTGCTGGACGTTTACCGCCGGCGCAAAAATCACCTACGCTCAATCAACCGGCAGGCCGTGCAGAATCAGTTGACCCAGGCCGAGCGCGCCGTCGAGAGCACGGCGGATGAGCGCGCCCGCCGTGTCCAGCAGGCGAACGTCGAAATCCTGAAGCGCCGCCTCGCCGCTTTCAACGAACTTGACCGCTCCGTGAAATTGGTCGAAGGGCAGTTGCAGTCGATTGAAAACTTTTTCGGTCTCGTTAACGATCAGGTCGTGACGCTGCCGACGCCGGAGCGTGTCTCCGCGCTCGACTTCGAGCAGTTGAGCGATTCCATTGCGATGACGAAGCAGATGCTGGAAGAGACTTCGGACATGATCGGCGCGCTTGATAACCACAATCGCGAACTGGGCAACTACGATATGCTGACCTCCAACTCGCCCGCGAAATAATCGGGGACGTTTCAACAAACAGCGAAAGGCCGGACACGCGCGTGTCCGGCCTTTGGCTTTGATGGCAGGCGCTCGATAGTCTTCAATCCTGCAACGCATCACCCACCACGGCGGTGGTGACGACGCGTCGGCTGACGATTTCCGCCAGTGAGCTTTCGTCAATTCTATATGTTGAGTTACAGAAGTGACAGGTCATCGCCGCGCCCCGGTCTTCGCGCAACATTGATTCCAATTCGCGTTGCTCAATCGAAGAGATCAGGGAGACGGCCCGCTCGTGCGAGCATGGGCAGGCAAAGCTGACCGGTCGCTCTTCGAGGACCTCGAACGGTACGTCGCCGAGCGCGGCGCGCAGCATCTCGACGGGGCCTGCGCCCGCGCGGATCAGCGTCGTGGTGTGCGGCGTCCGCGCGACGGCTTGTTCGATGGCGGCGACCGTCTTTTCGTCCGCGCCCGGCATCAGTTGAATCATCAATCCGCCGGCGGCGTCGATGAACGTCTCGCCCGACGCGCGTGCGCGGACCAGCACGCCGAGCATCACCGCCGAAGGAATCTGCTCGGACTTGGCAAGGTAGTACGCGAAGTCCTCCCCGATCTCACCCGACACCAGCGGCACCGAACCGCGGTAAGGCTCGCGGTACAAACCAATGTCGTAGCCCGATTCATAAGTCACGTAAAACATTCCGCTTTGTCCGACGACCGCGCGCACGTCGAATTTACCATCGCTGTTGAGTTGCGCGTCGGCTTCCGGATTGCGCACGTAGCCACGGACCTGCCCACGCGCGTTGGCCTCTGCCGTGATCCCGCCCGCCGCTCCGTCACCTTCAATCCGCACCGTCAGACGGTCGAACTCTTTCAGCCCTGCGCCCAACAGCAACGTGCCCGTCAGTGTGCGCCCGAGGGCGGCGGCGACGGTATCCGAGGTGCCGTGTCTGGCGGTCGCCTCGGCAACCAGTTCGGTCGTCACAGCGGCCATGCATCGGATGTTGCCGCCCGCCGCTGTCGCTCGCACCAACCTATCAGTAGTTGCGTCTGTTCGTTCGTTCAGCATTCATCACCCCTCAGCCCGGACCGCAAGTCCGTAGCTTTCAACCTTGAAATTCGGCTCGGTTGTAACCCTCCGCACGCTCCGCTCGACAAGCGAAGGGACGCAACATATAGTAGCTTCGTCGACAATTTCAAGTTGCCGAAAAATTTTAGATGCCGGTCATTGGAGTCCTGTACGATGCGTCAGACGAGGTTAAGGTAAATTCTCAGGGTGCACGCTCTATTGCATCAACCGGAAGTCGCGCCACAATATGTTGGGGCAATGTGTTGACAGCCGGAAGATGGCTATGTATACTGCGCCTCGCTCGAAATGAGGGGATTCAGCGGGGGCAAGCGCCACTCGGAGGCGACGACCTTACCGCGCCATCCCCGCGCCTTGAAATGCTTGAGCCACCCGCAGTATCCGCCTACTATTATTTAACGACACGGCGCACCCGTTACGGTCGATAGCGCCGATGGGTTTTGAAGGACAGTTTGTTGAGACGCCTCGCGCCGAACGCCGCGCGGGAAAGGCAGCACGAGAATGAGTACAGTGATTGAGCCGAACGCTTCGCTGGGGAAAGTCACGAACAATAGTGACGCCATCAACATCACCGGCGCACACGCCCAGCCGCCTGACGATTTGGGATTGAACGCGCGCCGCGTCATCAACAAACGCTACAGCGTTAAAGACTCGCGCGGCGAGGCCATCGAAGAGTGGTCGGATGTCGCGCGCCGCGTCGTCTCACACGTCAGCGCGGCAGAACTGGACGCGGAGAAGCGCGACGAGTTCTACAACACGATGCTCGGCATCATGCTCAGGCGCGAGTTCGTCCCGAACACGCCCTGCCTCGTCAACGCCGGCAAGCCTTCGGGTCAGCTCGCGGCCTGTTTTGTGCTCGATGTGCCGGACTCGATTGCCGGCATCATGAAGACCGCAACCGATGCCGCAATTATCCATCAAACAGGTGGAGGCACCGGGTTTACATTTGAGAAGCTGCGACCAGCCGGGGCAATGGTGCGCTCGACACACGGCGTTGCATCGGGGCCGGTCTCGTTCATGAACATCTTTAATACGACGACTGACACAGTGAAGCAGGGCGGCGTCAGGCGCGGGGCCAATATGGGCATCTTGCGTGTTGACCATCCGGATCTGCTCCGTTTCATTCATGCCAAGAACGACCAGCACTCGCTCACCAATTTCAATATCTCGGTAACTGTGACTGACGAGTTTTTCAAGGCCGTCGATAATCAAGAATGGTATCAACTGAGTTTTGACGGACAGCCGTGGACGGAGCCTGTCTTTGATCCCGTACAGAACGATAACTACGCTGTTTACCGACAGCCCGACGGCTCGACCGTCACTTTCCGCGACCGCGCCGCGTTCGATTCGATTAACCTCGCCGGTGCGACGCGCGAGGAACCGCCCCGCCCCGGCATGGTCTACGCGCCCGACATCTGGAATCGGATCATCGCATCGGCGCACCGCTACGCCGAACCGGGCGTGATCTTCATCGACGAAGTGAATCGTCATAATCACATGATTAAGTCGATGGGGCCGATCTACGCGACTAATCCATGCGCAGAACAGGCACTTCACTTTAACAACAGTTGTAACCTTGGCTCGGTTGATTTGGCGAAGTTTTACGACCCCGACACAACGGTTGATTGGGAGCGGCTTGGTGAGACGGTGAGGTGGTGTACGCGCTTTCTCGACAACGTGGTTGATGTGTGCGCGTGGCCGCTTCCCGAAATCGACAATGTGGTGAAGCGTACGCGGCCCGTCGGCCTCGGCGTGATGGGATTCGCCGATCTGTGTCTCAGTCTGAAGATTGCGTATGGCTCGCCCGCTTCGATTGACCTGATGGATGAGGTGATGAGCTTCGTGCGGCGCGAGGCGTGGATGGAGTCGTGTCGGCTCGGCGCGGAGAAGGGCGTCTTCCCGGAGTACGCACCGAACAAAGTGATGTATGACAATTTTCTGCGCGATGAAATCGGCATCCCCGAAGACATGCTCACCCCGCGCAACTACGAGACGACGACAATCGCACCGACGGGAACCATCTCGCTCGTCGCCGAAACTTCGTCGGGCGTCGAGCCGAACTTCTCGTGGGCGTATGTGCGCCACGACACGCTCGGCAAGCGCACTTACGTGCACACGCTGGCGGCGCAAGTGTTAGGAATGAAAGTCGATCAGACCGATCAGGAGTCCATCGACCGCGCGGCTGAGCACGTCGTTGCGCACGAGGCAGAACTCCCCAACTATTTCATCACCGCGATGTCGATCACAGCCGAGCAGCACGTCCATGTGCTCGCTGCCGCTCAGCGACACGTCGATAACGGGGTTTCCAAGACATGCAACGGAGCGGCGACTGACACCGTGGAGTCCGTTGACAGTCTCTACCGACTGGCGCGCGAACTCGGCTGCAAGGCCGTTAGTTATTACCGCGACGGGTCGCGCGAATCGCAGGTGTTAACGGCCGTCAAAGGTGCCGAACAAAAAGGCGAGACGGCCTGTGATCCACCGGCGGTGGCCGAGGCGGTCGTGACTGTTGATGTGGACGAGGCGGCGATGACGGGCGCGGCTGTGAATGCAGCGGCGAACAGCAGGGAGATGACCGCACCGCACGGAGCGCAGCCGGTGACCACCGATGTCCGCATCGAGCGCCCGCGCGAGTTGCAGGGGGCGACGTGGCAAATCTCTTTCGACGGGCAGAATCTCTATGTGACCGTCAATCACGACGGGAGCCAGATTCTGGAGGTGTTTGCGACGGGGCCGATCTCCGGCGGTGTGGGCTTGCTGGCCTCGAAGATGTTGCGCGGTGGGTTCGACGTGAAAGAGGTCGCGCACAGTCTGAACAAGGTGACCGGCACGCACTCGGTCTGGTTCAACGAACGACTTCTGACCAGTCCTGAACAGGCTGTCGCGGAGTGCTTAATGCTGACCGGTCGACGCCTCACCGGCCATCCCGACTCGGCCCGTGCTGCGGCGGACAAAAGTAAAGAGCATGGGGTAGCGGCGGCAAAAGGGGCGACGACCGGCAGCGTCGGTTACGCCGGCTACTCGTTGATCGGCGTGTGCCCTGAATGCAGTGGTCAGCTTGAGCACGCTTCGGGCTGCGACTTCTGCCGTGATTGCGGTTTCTCCAAGTGCAAATAGTCGACTGATGCGGTTGAGTATTTGCTTGGGAAGCCACCAACTCGGTGGCTTCCCATTTCTATTTCCACTCTGCATATCGACTCCGAAATGTTTGGCGATTGTGATCTTGAATAACTTTCGCTTCCGAATCATTCCGTTACTCTTGACTGCTTGATTCAGGTTACCGCACGGATCTTGTTGACCGCTCAAAGGACGCGAACTGCTTCGACACGTTCGGTGTGATAGGATCATCCGCGCTCACCCAAAATTATCCGGCCGTGGTCAGAGAGGTTAGACGAAGCTATGACTCAGCAAGTCGATAGTGTTTTTAATCGCGTCACGGTGATGGTGCTAGACAGCCTCGGCTACGGCGCGATGCCGGACGCGGGCTATTGGGGCGATGCAGGGGCCGACACACTCGGACATATTCTTGAGTCGCGTGCCGTGAGCTTGCCCAACCTGCGTGGCTATGGTTTAGGGAACGCGCGCACGCTCGCGGGCCTTCCTCCGTCCGACGCACCGCGTGCGTCGTACGGTCGTTGCGCGCTACGGTCAAACGGCAAAGACACAACGACGGGCCACTGGGAACTGGCCGGTATCATTCTCGAAAAAGCTTTCCCGACATACCCACAAGGCTTTCCGCCGGAAGTGATCGAACGCTTCATTGCTGAGACGGGTGTGCCTGGCGTGCTCGGCAACGTCGCCGCTTCCGGCACGGAAATCATCAAAGAGTTCGGTGCGGAGCACATGCGCACAGGCCGTCCGATTGTCTACACCTCCGCCGATTCGGTCTTTCAAATCGCCGCGCACGAACAGATCATCCCGGTGCTGCGGCTCTATGAAATCTGCGAGAAGGCGCGCACC
Source organism: Acidobacteriota bacterium (assembly GCA_030859785.1). Lineage (GTDB taxonomy): Bacteria > Acidobacteriota > Blastocatellia > Pyrinomonadales > Pyrinomonadaceae > JACDEG01. The sequence continues at coordinate 2,481 of JALZJL010000001.1, read as the reverse complement.
ATCCTGCGCGGGCGACACGAAGTCGGGCGCATCATCGCGCGACCGTTTGAAGGCGAGCCGGGCGCGTTCCAACGCACCGACAGACGCTACGACTACGCTGTGCCGCCGCCGCCCGACAACCTTCTGCCGAAGCTTGCCGAGGCCGGGCTCGATGTCGTCTGCGTCGGCAAGATCGCTTCCATCTACGACGCGATGGGCGTCACCGTCGACCTCCCGGCAAAGAACAACGAACAGTCAATCGACCAGACCATCCGTGCGCTCAGAGAGGATTCACGCGGCCTGATCTTCTCGAACCTGGTGGACTTCGACATGCTCTATGGTCACCGCCGCGACGTGGAGGGGTACGCCCGCTCGCTCGAACAGTTCGACGCACGCCTGCCTGAAATCGAAGCCGCGCTGGACGACCGCGACCTGCTGATTCTCACCGCCGACCACGGCAATGACCCGACGTTTCGCGGCACCGACCACACGCGCGAGTACGCGCCGCTGTTGGTTTACGGCAGACGCGCGCGGGCGGGCGTCAACCTCGGTACGCGCGGCTCGCTCGCCGACACCGGACAGACCGTCGCCGACAACTTCGGCTTGAAGTTGAAAGCGGGCGAGAGCTTCTTGCATGAAGTTGAATAAAATCGAGGCCGTTGAGATGACCAAACGCTTGAGTACTGAGTACTGAGTGCTGAGTGCATTAGGCGGGACTGCTTAACTCATTACTCAGCACTTATTACTGCGTTTCGAGGTTGATGACAACGCCGATGTAAGGAAGGTTGCGGTAGCGCTCGGCGAAGTCGAGGCCGTAGCCGACGACGAAGGCATCGGGGATTTTGAAGCCGAGGTAATCAATCGGTACGTCACGCAGACGCCGCTCGTGCTTGTCGAGCAGCGCGGCGAGTTTGACGCTACGGGCGCCACGCGCGCGCAGATTGGCGAGCAGGTAGGAGAGCGTCAGTCCGGTGTCTACGATGTCTTCGACGACGAGGATGTCGCGCCCCTCAATGGGCACATCTAGGTCTTTAACGATGCGGACTTCGCCGGAACTGCGTGTCGCCGCGCCGTAACTTGAAATCGCGATGAACTCCAAACCGAGCGAGATGTCGATGGCGCGCACCAGGTCGCTCGTGAAGACGAACGCGCCCTTCAGCACGCAGAGCAAAAGCGGATTACGCCCCGCGTAGTCGCGCGCAATCTCCGCGCCGAGTTCCGCGACGCGCGTCTGAATCTGTTCGGCGGTGAACAGCGTTTCAAGGTTTGGGTTAGTGAACTCCGATGGGGTTCGGGCGGAAGAAGAAGACAATGGCGCCTCCGTTAGTGTGATGATGAAGTGTTTGAAAACTGTCTGAAGTGCGCACACGCGAACTCGTGTGTGCGCGCCTTTTGACAAAGCTGCGTCTTAGCCATGCTGTTCCTCGTCACCATCGACCAAAGCCGGATGATGGTAAGTGACGACAAGCGCCAGCACACCAGCCACCGCCAGCATGCCGGGCGCCAGCAACGGATTCGCGCCAGCGAGAGCACTCAATATCATGTCACCGGTGGATTGGCGAGGATTGATTTCACGTTGGAACTCGACGTTGCTTTCAAGATGCTCATAGATTCCGAAGAGACTGCCACCCACGACCAATCCCATGCAGATGCGCATGCCCAGCACTGTCGTGCGTTGTGGGCGCAACAGCACGACGAGCGTTGCCACAGAACCCAGACCGCACAACACAAACGGAATCAACTGCACAGCGTCTTCCGTGTGATTGACCAGCGACAACTCAACCACCGTTCCGCCAAAAAGCAAGACGGAGAAGACCAGAAGAAACCGCCGCAGACGCGATAGAATATCGGCGGAAGTCATTGTTTGCTCAGATACGTTTTGGCGACGGCTAGTTCTTCCGTTGATACCTTCTCGGAGAGTTTAGAGAGAAATGCGTCGGGCGAAGCAAAGGGGCGCCCGGCCATCAACGCCCCGGCTTCGGCTGCGTCAAGACCGGGAATCTGTTGCAGCGTGGCTGCATCCGATTCATTCTCCGCAATCGGCACGTAGACATATTTTTCGTACTCGGCAACCTGCGCCGGGTTAACGTATTTGCCTATGTCACGCCGAAATTGCTGAATGCTGCGGTACGGTCGGTACTCCTCAAACTCGTGAACCATGCGGTTGCCGAGTCCGGGAATGTTGGTGAGGAAGTCATTCCCTGAAGCCGTGTTCAAATTGAGCTTTGCTTTAGCGGTATCATTACGGACCGCAGTATTATTAGCAGGCTGATTGGTTGCCGTGCCGGGAGTACTTGAAACTGTAGTGATAGATGGTGCCTGCTCCGCGCCGGAACCACAGGCCGTCACCAATTGCGTGAACGACAGAGCGAAAAGCAGCATGACAAATCGAACAGTTGACGAGTTAAGTATCATCGATCTTCCTTTCGGGTGGTAACTATTGTTTGGTTCTGGGAATTTATCAGGCCAAAACATTATAAGCATCTGAGCAAAAGTATTCCA
>JALZJL010000439.1 GCA_030859785.1 Acidobacteriota bacterium | reverse complement strand
GCTGAAGCGCCGTGATGATTTCTACTCCCAAGCTAATCCGCAGCCGGCAGATGTGTTGCTGATAATTGAAGTAGCCGACTCTTCGGTTGAGTATGATCGTGAAATAAAAATGCCTCTGTATGCGCAGGCAGGTATTCCCGAAGTGTGGCTCATCAATCTACCGAAAGATACCCTTGAGATTTATTCACAGCCACTTGGGGAAGCATACCGGGAAATCCGCTTGGTCAAACGCGGCGAGACATTAACGGCGCAAACCATTTCAAGCCTCGCGCTGACGATCAAGGCCGATAGCATTCTTGGCTAAGCGCAGCATCTAATCAAAAGCCCTGTCAGAAGCGGAAGACATCCTTCTCCTGACGGGGCTTTTGATTATTTACAGTGCGACGTTGCGGCGCTACCAAACCTGACAGCAGTCGCTCGCGGGGCGCATCATCGGGTCGCCGGTACACGGGACAAAGGACGGAGACTGACGCGGCATTTCGTTACGCCGTGCTTGAGGAGCGCAAACCTTGTTCGGCGTCTTCCTGATGTTAATGTTTGAAAAATTATGAGCCTCAAGTCTAATCCTACTATTCGCCGTGCCAATTCTGATGATGCCGACTTGCTGGCTGAATTGGGCGCACGCACGTTTTCCGAAACATTCGCTGCCGATAACACGCCGGAAGATATGGCGCTTACCTTGCTTCTTCGTTCAGTCCTGCACACCAAGCAACAGAGTTGGCTGACCCTCTATCTACCTTCCTGATTGCTGAGATTGATGGAGTCGCAGCAGGTTATGCCAGGCTTCATGCCGGCGATGCGCTGGAAGGGATCGAAGGTGAAAAGCCTATCGAGTTAGTGCGATTGTATGTATCTAAGGAATGGCTTGGTCGCGGTGTCGGAGAAGCGTTGATGCGCGCGTGCATTGATGAGGCTCGACGGGCGGGACATCAAACTCTTTGGCTCGGCGTGTGGGAACGCAACGCGCGCGCGCAAGCGTTCTACCGCAAATGGGATTTCCGTGAAGTCGGCGAGCATGTGTTTCAGTTAGGTGCTGACCGGCAGACTGACATCCTTATGGAGCGGGAACTATAAATTCATGAAGTCATTTTATCTTCCAATCGCCTTGGCGGTAAGCGGCGGTCTTCTTTATCATTTTTCACAGAAGTCCATTCCAAAAACAGCCAACCCGCTTTTCGCGCTGATGCTTGCCTATGTCGTGAGCATCATTGCGTGCTTGATTTGCGCCGCCTTTTATTCGGCTGATAAATCCTTCCTGAGTACGGTTAAAGAATCGAACTGGGCGGTTGCTGGTGTCGGCATTGGTGCGGCGGCAATCGAAGTGGGATTTCTGTTGGCATACAGAATTGGTTGGAACATCAGCGTTGCGGCGATGACCATGAGTATCGCTGTAACTGTGCTGCTGATTCCGATTGGCGTCGTCGTATTCAAAGAGAGGTTGTCTGTGTGGAATGTTCTTGGGATCGCGCTTTGCGTTTTGGGGTTGGTTCTTGCCTCACAAAAATAGCTCGGTGTTTTTGAAAGCGCCGCCGAACGCTGCTGCGGTTAGACAGTCACCCGACCCCCGTCCCCGGCTCCCGGCCCCTGTGCTCTGAGAGGAGATAATATGGTTAGACAGTCACTCACCCGGAGTTGAGCACAAAACGCGGGGGCAGTGCCGCCGGATGGACGACACTGCCCCACAAACACGACGGCGGTTAGACTAAATCCTCCGTCCTCTTCCAAGCATGCGCTCGACTCAGAAGATAAACTTCAATTGATAACGAATCACGCGCCCACCGCCATCGGAGGCTGACGTATTCGGTTGAAGAAACAATCCTGAACCGGAACTGTTGGCGTTGGCCGGAATAAAATTGGCATTCAGTGGATTGCCTTCGGGCGCGAACTCACTCACGCTCCCGGTGCCGTACTGCGGGTGATTGAAGATGTTGTAGAACTCGGTGCGGAATTCGAGGCTCGTCGTCTCTGAAATCCGCGTCCGCTTCAGGATGTTGAAGTCGAAGTTGTTGATGCCCGGCGTGCGCTGTGTGTTGCGGCCAAGCGTGCCGACACGCGCGATACCCGACTCGAATTGATTCCCGGCGATGTACGTCGGGTTGACTATGAACTGAGCCGTGTTCGGATCAATCGTCGCGAAGATGTCTGCCCCGGTTGCTGTTTTACCGACGACCACGTCCGGGTTTTCGTAGCGCAGTATCTTCCCGAAAGTCGCGGACGACGAGACGGTGTCAACCACCGGTCTGGCGCGGACGCCGCGTTGTCCACTCGGGTTTAAGTTGGGCCGGTCGTTGGTCGCACCGCCGATGCCGTCGCCATCCAGACCGTTCGAGACGGTGAATGGCACGCCGGATTCGAAGACGGTCACGCCCGATAGTTGGAACCCACCGAGCAGACGACCGAGCGCGCCGCGTTGCTCTCTGAAGAGCGGCACTTCATACACGTATGTGATCGAAGCGCGGTGTGTGCGGTCGAACAGCGACAGCCCGCGGTCGAGTCGGTCGCCGCCGAAGATGGCGGGCGTTTGGAAGAACGTCGCGTTGGCGATGCCATTAGCGACTGAGTTGAAGACATCGTCCGCGTTGCTGATTGATTTAGAAAATGTATAGGCGCCCGTCAGCGTGAAGTTATTAGCGAAGCGGCGTCTGACTTCGAGTTGCCCCGCGTGATAAATCGACGAGCCGCCGTTGGTGCGCACCGTCCGTCCGCCCTGCAAGTTATCCAGACGGTTGGTCGTGGTTCCGGTAAAGCCGGCGGGCGTGATGCGCAGTTCCGGCCTGACCAGCGGGTTGCCCTCTTCGTTGATGTAAAGCCTCGTCCCCTTCGAGCCGACGTATGAAGTGTCCACGATCAGGTTGTACGGCAGTTCCCGCTGGACGCCGATTGACCAGCGTTGGTAGTACGGGTTGACCAAGTTCGGATCAATCAACGTCTGTGCGCTGAGGCGCGACAGCGGGGCCGCGACGGTCGGGAATAGGGCACTGAGGCGCGGCAGCCCGCGCGGATTGGCGCCGCTCACCGACGAATTGGTGGCAGTCGAAATCAGGTTCGGCGAAGACGAGGCCGCGTTCGACGCGATGTTGTTGAAGAACGAGTCGTAGCCGATCTGATAGCCGGCGCGTAAGACCGTCCGTTTCTCGCCGAACAGATTGCCGAGGACGCCGTCGGTGAATGATGGTGAGTACGCGATGCCGAGCGTCGGCGCGAAATTATTTTGATCCTTCTCCACCTGATTCGGTTCGCTGAACGGGCCGGTGAGTGTCACCGGATCAACGTTGAAGAGTCCGGTGAAGGCCGGCGTGCGCAGCGTGTTGAACGGCGTCCCAAAGTATTCGTAACGCAGGCCGAGCGTTAATGTCAGCGCCTCAGACGCTTTCCAGCGATCCTGAAAGAAGGCCGCGGTGCGATACAGCGATGGGAAATAGACGGGGCTTCCGAAGTCGCGTGTCGCGCTGCCGTTGCCACCGAAGTCATCGAGATAATTCGCGAACGCCGAGTAGCCGGTGGTGGCGGTGTACGTCAGCGTACCGCGCGGATTGGCGGGCGCGGTCTGCGTCGAAATCTGCCGCAGGAAGTCCACGCCGAAGCGGAAGGTGTGGTCGCCACGCACGTACGTCATCGTGTCTTGAATCACATAGTTGTTTGCGGTGCGTCCCTGCGGAACACCGGACGAAGCGCCGAGCGAAGTGAGCGGCGAGGCAGAGAAGACGATTTGCGCAAGCCTGCCCGCCGGCCCCGTCGGGTCAGTGAGCGGAAAGCCGAACTGAATGCGGTTGTACGCGATGCGCGCCTCGTTGGTCAGGCTCGGCGAGAAGACGTGCGTCTCGGCGACCAGAAAGTTGTAATACTTGGCGGCGAAGTCGGCTTCAAAACCCTCCAACGCGCCGGCGATTCCGCCCTTCGGCTCGCTCTGTCGGTCAGACAGGAAGCGCCCTGAAAGCTGATCGTTGTCGCTCAACTTGTGATCGATCCGCGCCTGCCACTGACGGTCAGTGAATGTGCTGGCAAAGTTTTTGAAGTACGTGCCGAACTGAATGCTGCCACGATCCGGGCCGCCCGTCAGCGCGCCGAGCGGGAAGTCTTGCGGGCTTGCCGTGCCAACCGAACTCTGTGTCGCGTTCAGGTAAAAGTCCACATTCGCGTTCGCGCCTTCCGGGAACAATGATCGCAGCCGGGCGCGGCCCGCAGATGTCGGCGTAACCAACTGCACCTGACCTGTCGAGCGACGACGGTCTTCCTGGTACGCGCCAAAGAAGAATGTGCGGTCACGCCCGTTATAAATAGCCGGGCCGCCCTCGCCGAAGCGTGGCAAGTAAACCGGCCCGCCGATGGTGCCGGAAAAGATGTTTTCGGTTCCGGAGGGCGGCTCGCCCCGCCTGACAATCTCTTCGTCGCGCGATTCGGAACTGGTGATGGCATCGTCGCTGCGCGTGTCGTACAACGTCGACAGCGTGCCGTGAAACTCGTTGGTTCCACCCTTAGTAATCGTGTTGATGACAGCGCCACCCGCGCGCCCGAACTCAGCGTCGTAGTTCGAAGTTTGGATCGACACCTCCTGCACCGCGTCCGGGTTGGTGATTTGGAAGCCTTGCCCGGCGACCGAGATATCGTTGTTCTCGGTGCCGTCGATCAGGAAATTGTTAGAGCGACCGCGCGCGCCGTTGACAGAAAACGTATCGACGCCAGCACCGCCGCGGTTGGTCGAAACGCCGGGCAGCGTCAGCGCGAGTGATACCGGATTGCGTCCGGCGAACGGTAACTCCGTCACCTGCCGCTCAGAGATGTTGCCGCCGCGCACCGGCGCTTCGGTTTGCAGCGCGGCGCCCGCTTCCGAGACCACATCGATGGTGATCTGCTGGCCGCCGGGAGTCAGTTGCGTGTCCACGGAAGAAGTCTGATTAGCATTGACGATAATCCCGTTCTTCGTCACCGGCCCGAAGTTCGTCGCGGTGATTTGAACCGCATACGTGCCAAGCTCGACCGCATCGAAGCGATAAAACCCTTCCTCGTTAGACACTGTCGTGCGGGCTTGATTAGTCGCCTCGCTGGTCAGCGTGACGGATGCGCCGGGAACAACCGCGCCCGCTGTGTCGGTGACGACGCCGCTCACAGTGCCGCGACTTGTTTGTGCCGCGGCGACGAGCGACAGCCCGAACAACGCGGCGGTTAGTATGATGACTCTGATTCTCATTTGATCTCTCCTGAAAGCTGTAGCGTGAGTCGCCACAGGTAAGTCTTTATTGTTTACCGCACACTTCATGGATGAAGGCATGCTGATCTGAAAAGTTCTCGTGCCATCCGAGAAATTGGACTCGTCGACACGAATCAGAAAACGACGGATGCTTCAACCTCCGTCGTCAACAAAAATCGCAAGATGTGTGCCGCGAAGCCTGTGAGATAAGCACGCCTCACTCTGTCCCGCTTTGGTCGAGAGGCGGTCGGACGGGAATGAATTTTGTCTTGATTAATTTGGAGGGAAATATAGATTCGCAAACGAGGGTAGTCGAAGCGCTTTCCACATTTTCGGAAGGATGAGAGCCAGATGTGATGGACGGAGACGGAGATTCCCCACTGAGTGCGCAGAGGTCGCAGAGAGATAATGGAAAAGGAAGCAGGTGCGTGGCCCACACGACGGTTGTGCAGCAAGGGTATTTCGGTTTGAAGATCAAACAACAGCCAGCAAACAGTTTTCAGTTTTGAGCTGAGAACGGAAAACTCAAAACTGAAAACTGTTTGAGAGCTTACGTCGGACTCACGTTTGACAACTGCGGATTCTCATCGGCCGCGTCCGCTTCGTCGGCGGGGGCTTGGCAGGTAATTTGGTAACGCTTGATGATTGAGTTGAGGGTCGTCACCTTCAGTCCGAGCAAGCGCGCGGCGCGAATCTGGTGTCCGCCCGTCTGTTCAAGCGCGAGTTTGATCAACTCGGTCTCGAAGCGTCGCACCTCTTCGTAGAAGTCGATGCCGTTCTGAATATCAATTGTCGCCGCGCCGTTCAACGCCCTCACCTCGTACAACAAGGTGAGCGCCATGCTTTTCAATAAATCAATCTTCTCGGTCAGTTGCGGCGGGTCGCGCCGCACGCCGGAGCCGCTGGTCGGGGCGATTCTCGCCGGTGTGTCCACTCTCTCCGGTGGATCCACCAGAGCGATACTACTGTCGTGTCTCCACGCGATTGCTCCCCTCATGTCTTTGATACCTCTTTGGATTGGCAAGCTACATCTTTGAAATTCGACGGCGCGCGAACGCTTACGCCGTGTGCCAACGACGGCCAGGCTGACGGACGCGAGCCCAGCCGATTTCCGAAGACACGAGCGCCGGCGGGATCGTCCCGGTTCCATTCGCCAGCGCCCGTACTTCGGAATCAGCGTGCAGTCTAGCCTGCCTGTGCTGAGTCTCAACCAAAATGTGACGAGGCGCGCGGACGCGGTGACGAGCGGTGTGATTGGTGTGACGAGATTGAGTGCGGGCAGGCGGATCGAGCCGTTAAAAGTGCTCCAGCAGCTTGTCGCGATAGCTGCGGCTGAGGGTTAACTGCGTGCCATCGCGGAGGATGACCACATAGTCGCCGCCGAACATCGGCTGGAGTTCCTTGATCCGCTCGACATTGACCAGCGTCGAACGGTGGATGCGCGCGAATTTGTGTGGGTCGAGTTTCGCGGCGAGGCGGTTCATCGTCTCGCGCAGCAGGTAGGCTTCGCGCCCCGCGTGCAACCGCAGGTAATTGCCTTCGGCCTCGATCCAGTCCAGTTCACTTGTCGGCAGGAAGATCACGCGGCCCGACGCCTTAATCATCAGGCGCTCGATATACTTGTGCTCCGGTCTTAAAGTTTCCAGCAACGCGCGGAGTCGTTCGTCGAGGTCGCCGCCTTCATGGTCGTTTTGCATCTGCGCCCGGACGCGCTCCAACGCCCGCCGGAAGCGCTCATGATTGTATGGTTTGAGCAGGTAGTCGACGGCGTGGACGTCAAATGCACGTAGTGCGTGCTGGTCATAAGCGGTGGTGAAGATGACCGGCGGCATGTGCTCAACGCCGATCTTTTCGAGCACCCCGAAGCCGTCGAGTTCGGGCAGTTCGATATCCAGGAAGACTAGGCCGGGCTGGAGGTTTTGGATCATCGCGACGGCCTCCAATCCGTCGCGGCACTCGCCGATGACTTCGACATCCGGTTCTGAGTCAAGAAAGCGCTGGACGCGCTCGCGGGCCAGCGGTTCGTCGTCAACGATCAGTGCCTGAATCTTCGTCATCCGTGTCTCTCGCGTTCTCCCTGAATGGGATGGACATGCTTACCGTCAACCCGTGGCCGGGCGTGCTGCTCAATTTGAAGCGGTGAGTGACTCCGTAAAGATGCTCAAGGCGTGCCTGAGTGTTGGCTAAGCCGACGCCGTTTCCTCTCGAATAAATATGATCCATGTTTTCCGGCAAGCCGCGCCCGTCATCCGTCACTTCCATCCGCAGCATCCCGTTGTCACGCCGGGCGCTGATGGCGATGCACCCGCCCCCGGATCGCGGGGCGATGCCGTGGCGGACGGCATTCTCCACCAGCGGCTGCAAGATCATGTTAGGGACATACGCATCAAGGGCGTCGGATTGAATGTCGATGCTGACCCTTAAACGTTCGGCGAAGCGCGACTGTTCAATATCTAAATACTTTTTCAGAAACTCCAGTTCCTGCTTTAAGGAAATCTCCTGCACACCGACTTTGTCGAGACTGAGACGCAACATATCGCTCAACTGCGTCACCATCTGCTCAGCGGCATCCGGATTTTTGTATATAAGTTCAGAAATTGAGTTGAGCGTGTTGAAGAGGAAGTGCGGGTGCAACTGCATCTTCAGTGCCTGGAGTTGCGACTGCGCAAGTTGTGACCGGAGTCGCTCTGCCCGCAGTTCTTCGCGCTCGAAGCGTTGGTAATAGTTGAAGGCATGGTTCGACAAAACGATGAACCAGTAGAACAGCAACTCCCGGTCGAGGAGTCCGAAAGAGAGGCGGAACAAGTTATTGAACGATGTGCTTATGTATCTTCCGAAATACATATCGAGGGCGACGTGGCTGAGCGCCAGCGCGAACCCGATGACACTTCCGGCGACGACGTGAACCAGCAAACGACGAAGCCAGTGCGACCGCTCAAACGGGTAACGGCGGCAGAGCCACAGCACCGCCGGTGTGACCAGCGCAATCAGATACGCGGCACAAAGTTGCCAGAGGAGGGCGCGCGGAAAAGAGACCGGGTACTTCGTGGACGCATAGACGAAATAAAGCTGAGCCGCGAAGAAGATTCCGACCAGCGTGCAACTCCCCCACACTAAGGCCCAGCGGTAATGCCGAGGCGTCATATTTTTACCCTCACTTTCCTTCGCGGCGCGCCGCGGCACATCGTCCGCCGACACCGCTTTGACGGTAGCTATCATCAGCGACGGGCCGGCAGGCCCCGCCCGCGCTCAATCGAAGCGCTTGATTCTACCGCAGCATGAGACTTAAGCCGCACACCATTAAAGACAAAAAGGAGGCGGCGCTTTCTCGCGCCGCCTCCCAAGTATGCAAAGCCGAGGGTGAACGCACGACCAATTAAAAGCCAAACCGCAGCGCCACTTGAATGACGCGCGGGTTGCTGCTGAACACGTTCCGCGGGCGGTTGAAGTCAGTGTTGCCTTCAAAGATCGTGTTCACCTGCCCGACCGCGACCGAGTCAATCGGGGCCACGTCGTTTCGTGCCGCTCTTCGTGACGGTGATGAACTTCCCACCATTCGAGCGCGCGAACTCCGCCGAGAACTGATTTTGCAGCAACGAAAACTCCGCGACATTCTCCGGCAAGATGTAGACGGTCGAGCCGGTCACGTCCTTACGATTGTTGTCGACGCCATCGAGTTGGAAGTTATTGTTGCGCGGGCGCTGACCGCCGACCGCGCCGCCGACGTTGATCTGCGCCAACTCGACGACCTGCCGCTCGGTGAAGCTCTTCGAAAAACTTGTCGTCGTCGTGTCGACCAACTCCGCGCCGCCCGCCGAGACTTCGATCACCTCGCCTTGTAAGCCGACCTGAAGCCGACCGTATCGGTAACGACGCCGCTCAATAGTGCCGCGAGTAACAGATCACACCTCGAATAGCCCTACTCAAATCCTAGAACAAACTAAATGCAGCCGGTACAATACAAGGCATGACGCAAGCCACCGCTTACGAACACGTCTGTCTCAACGAGTTGGGCGTTCCCTTCATCGAAGGCACGACGGTGAAGATCATCGAACTCGTCCTTGAGACCGTTGCCTACGGCTGGAGCCCTGACGAGCTACAGTTCCAGCACCCGCACCTCACTTTGGGGCAGATTCACTCGGCACTCGCTTACTACTGGGATCACAAGGAAGACCTCGACCGCGACATCGAAGGGCGGATGGAGCGCGTGGATGAGATTCGCCGCGCGGTCGGGCCGTCGCCGCTGGTCGCGCGTTTGAAGTCGAAGGGGCTGCTGCCGTAGTGCCGCTCACCCTCTACATGGACGTGCATGTGCCGCGCGCAATTACCAATGGACTCAGACGACGCGGCGAGGAAGTGATCACAGCGCAGGAAGACGGTTCCGCCGCATTGGACGATCCGCTGTTGCTCGACCGCGCCACCAAACTCAACTGTCCTCTCTACACGCAGGACGACGACCTGCTGACGGAAGCGCGCCGCCGCCAGACCGAGGGGGAAACATTTGCCGGCGTGATCTACTCGCACCAACTCCGCAGCCCCATCGGGAAGTGCGTTGACGACCTCGAACTGATCGCGCAGATGTTTGACCCGAACGACCTGAAGGAGCGCGTCGAGTTCATTCCGTTCTGACGACAAGAGCGTCCTCAGCGGCGCTTTGGTTCCTCTACTTCCCTCTTCCTCAGGTAGCTTTCGCTAATCATCATTCTCATAAGCTACCTTAGCAAGTGAGCGCGACAGTCCGACGCGACATTTAAGATTGTCGGGGGGTCGGATTGTCGCGCTTCGTCGCCACTGTGGCCGTCGCAGCCATTGTACAAATAAAACCCGCCGGATTTCTCCGACGGGCTTTTGGATTGCGCCATCTATCTTGCGACACCGTGACGCGCGCTTTTTACTCAATCACCACACCGCGCCAAAACGCGACGCGACCCTGAATGTTGTTCGCCGCCTCTTTCGTCTGAGGGTAGTACCACGCCGCGTCTTTGTTCACTTCGCCATCGACCAACACATCGTAATAACTCGCTTCGCCCTTCCACGGACAGGTCGTGTGCTTCGCGCTCTCGCGGAAATGCTCTCTGTTGATTGAGTCCGATGGAAAGTAGTGATTGCCTTCGACCACCACCGTGTCGCCACTCTCCGCTATAACTTTACCGCGCCATGTTGCTTTCATTGTATCCCCTTTTGCATTGCCAGATTTTGATGCTCGTGCCTATTTGTTGTTCGATTCGTGGTCATTCGTGGCTGAAAAATTTTCTTAACTGTGCCATCGATCATCCTCGCGTCAACTGCCGATACTTAATCCGGTGCGGTTGATCCGCTGCCGCGCCGAGTCGTGCGCGACGGTCGGCTTCGTAGTCGGAATAATTTCCTTCGAACCAGACCACTTTGCTGTCTCCTTCGAACGCGAGGATGTGCGTGCAGGTGCGGTCGAGGAACCAGCGGTCGTGGCTGATGACGACGGCGCACCCGGCGAAATTCTCCAGCGCCTCTTCGAGCGCGCGCATTGTGTTCACGTCGAGGTCATTGGTCGGCTCGTCAAGCAGCAAAACATTCGCGCCCTCTTTGAGCATCCGCGCGAGGTGGACGCGGTTGCGCTCGCCACCCGAAAGCATCCCGACCTTTTTCTGCTGGTCGCTCCCGGAAAAGTTGAAGCGCCCGACGTAGGCGCGCGAGTTGACCTGCTTCGTCCCGAGTTGCACCACATCGAGGCCGTCGGAAATCTCTTCCCAGATAGTTTTGTTCGCGTCGAGTATGTCGCGGCTCTGATCGACGTAGGCCAGTTTCACCGTCTCGCCGGTGCGGATCGTGCCTGCGTCCGGCTGCTCCTGATGCGTAATCATCCGAAAGAGCGTCGTCTTCCCCGCGCCGTTCGGGCCGATCACGCCGACGATGCCGCCCGGCGGAAGTTTGAACGTCATCCCTTCGACCAGCAGCCGGTCGCCATACGCTTTTGCGACGCCTTCGGCTTCGATCACCACCTGGCCGAGTCGCGGCCCCGCTGGAATGTAAATCTCCAACTCTTGAGCGAGTTTCTCCTTCTCTTGACTGAGCAACGCTTCGTAAGAGTTGATGCGCGCCTTGCCCTTCGCCTGACGGCCCTTTGGCGACATGCGAATCCATTCGAGTTCGCGCTGCAACGTCTTCTGCCGGTCGCTCTCTGACTTCTCTTCCTGCTTTAAGCGTTGCTGTTTCTGTTCGAGCCAAGAGGAATAGTTGCCCTGCCACGGGATACCTTGCCCGCGATCCAGTTCGAGAATCCAGCCGGCGACGTTATCGAGAAAATACCGGTCGTGTGTGACGGCGATGACCGTCCCGGCGTACTGCTGCAAGTGCTGTTCGAGCCACGCCACTGATTCCGCGTCCAAGTGATTTGTCGGCTCGTCGAGCAGAAGGATGTCCGGCTTCTGTAGCAACAACCGACAGAGCGCGACGCGACGCTTCTCGCCGCCCGACAAGACTTTGACCGGCGTCTCCGGTGGCGGACACCTGAGCGCGTCCATCGCCATCTCAAGACGCGCGTCCAAATCCCAGGCATCGACGGCGTCGAGATTCTCCTGCACGACGCCCTGCCGTTCGAGCAGTTTGCTCATCTCGTCGTCCGACATCTCTTCACCGAACCGCGCGTTGATCTCGTCATACTCTTTCAACAAATCGACAATCGACTGCACGCCCTGCTCGACGATCTCGCGCACCGTCTTCGTCTCGTCGAGCCGCGGCTCCTGTTCGAGAAAGCCGATGGTGTGACCCGGCGACAAAACCGTTTCGCCGGTAAAGCTCTTATCGACGCCCGCGAGTATCTTCAGCAGAGAGCTTTTGCCCGACCCGTTTAAGCCTAGCACGCCGATCTTAGCGCCGTAGAAATATGAAAGATAGATGTCTTTGAGAATCGACTTCTTGTCGTA
>JALZJL010000429.1 GCA_030859785.1 Acidobacteriota bacterium | reverse complement strand
AAGTCGCTCAACAGCGGGAACGTCGCGCCGATATCTTCGGCGAAGCGTTTATTCGCCGCGTAGCTGTCAACACTGATGCCTAAAATTTGCGTGTTACTTTTCTCGAATTTGGCGATATCAGACTGATACGCCTTCATTTGCTTCGTTCAACCGCCGGTGAACGCCAGCACGTAAAAGGCGAGGGCGACGTTCTTCTTCCCACGGAAGTCACTGAGTCTCACCTTTCCTCCGTCGGTGTCCGAGAGCGCGAAGTCGGGTGCGACGTCGCCAACTTTCAAATGCGTTTGCGGTGCGGCGGGTGGCTTGGATGCTGCGTGATCATTCGCCGGGCTCTGAGAGTTGACGGGCGTATTTGAGGTAGAGTCGGCACGCTCGGTCGTCTGACACGACGCCCCGGATAGCGAAACAGCGGCAAGCGCCAGCGACGCGAGAAATGGTTTTTTCAAGTTGTTCTTCCTTGGTGGCTGAAATGAACTCTGAATATTTTTCAGATGCGACTGAAGACCAGGCCATCATTATTGCAAAACCGACCGACATTGTGGAATCAGCATGGGCCGTAATGTCTGCAATCGGCTTTTCTCCACCCACCGAACTGAGCACCTCAATGTTTCGCCCACGTGTTCTTTCCGCTTTGCGATTCTGACGCACTTTTGATGACGGCTGCCCATAAAGAATAGAGGGCGAAAGACTTGTCGGTTTAGGTCAGGAATGGTTGAAGAATCTTGCAATCCGCATGGACTCAACAGCTTGGCGAAATCTTCATCATCAAAAGTGAGTCAGAACCAGTTTGTCAGCGGAATATACACCTGGTTCCTGCGAAAAGGCTGATGCGGCCTTTAAGATCAACTTTGGTGATGCGGTGTCCTTATGTATTCGCAGATGTACCAATTGCCACTCTTATCAAAGGCCACACCGAACGGCTCATCAAGGTGTGTCCCTTTGACTGAACCACCGAGTGGTCCAGATCCACCACCGGCAACCATTTCGATTTTTGAAGTTGATACAGTTTGAATAGTTGGGAGAGAAGCGTTGCCGAGGACAATGACAAACAGCAACGCTAAAAGCGTCTTTGTGAAGTGAGTCATAATCTCACGTCTGAGTTGACGAAATAGTGGTTTGTTAAGCGAGAAGTTCGCTGAGCGCGCCGTTTCCAGATCAGGCGAAGAATTCCTGTACTGGTTCAAAGTCGACGTACTTAGTACCCGATGCTGGTTCAACGTAATGGAACGACCTTCCTGAAGGAGTGTTTTCAATATTTTTCGTCCAGTCAATGCCGAGCGCCGAGTAGATTGTGCAGGCGATGTCCTCCATATAGATCGGGCGCTTTTGTTGCCAGCCGGCCTCGACGACCTTCCCACCATGCTCGTCGGTCTTACCGATGACCGCGCCTTTCTTCATTCCGCCGCCAGCGAACATCCCGGAATGAACTTGTATGTAATGTTCGCGACCCGCGCGTGTTTCGCTGGGTGCTCCAGGTGTTCTGCCGAATTCGCCCATCGCGATGACCAGCGTTTCATCAAGCAGCGTCTTCCCCTTGCTGTGTTTGGAGGGTGAAGTGTCGAGGTCTTTGATGAGGCTTGTGTATGCCACGTCGAGTTCACGCATCAACGTCGGGTGGTTGCGCGTGTTCTCCTTATAGATGTTGCCGTGATGATCCCAGCCTCCGTGATTCGCCAGGATGAAGCGCGTTCCGGCATCTGCGTGCAATAGATTGCGCGCCAACACCAGGCTGTTGCCGATGGCGGTTCCCCCATATCGTTTCTTATCTTCATCAGTGATCTTGAGAATTTCCGGTACGCGCGGGTCATTCATAATTGCGTGTGCGCCGCGATAATACTCGTGATAATCGGCGTAGTTGCGGTCCATTCCCACACTGCCGCCGCGCAACGTATGATCGATCTGCTGCAAGCGTTCCCAGCGGCGTTTGAAAGTTTCTTCCATTCCTTTCTGCGGGGCGAGGTTCGGCGGACCGTCCTCGACCATCAAGCTCATCGGACCAAACTCCGCCGACATGAATCCCTGATTGATTAACCCGGCTTGATTACCGGCGGAGTTCATTGCGATGTAAGCGGGCAGCGAGTCGGTCGGTTTGCGGTATTTCGCCAATTCATAGCAGACCACCGCCCCGATTGAAGGCACTTCTTTGGCGAGCGCCAAGTTCAGCGGATGACCCGTCTGGACATAATACTGCGCACGGCCATGCACCGCGTCCCAGGCGGCCAGGCTTCGTACGACTGTGACCTTGTCGAGCACGCCGGGCAGATTCTTGAACACCCCGGAAGGCATCTTTAAGTCGCCCGCGAAGCTGCGGATATCAAAGTAGTTTGGCGTCCACGCTCCTTCCCGCGCATCCAGGCTATCGACCTGACTCATTCCGCCTTCGAGGTTGATGAAAATCACCTGCCGCGTTGTGCCCATCGGTTTTACATTCCCCTCAGCGCGGACGTTTAGCGGGCGGAAGGTGTTCAGGAAGCCACCGACGAGGCTGATGCCGCCGATGCGTATCAGTTCGCGCCGGGACAGAGAAGGGACGTTTCGTTGATCTAGTTCCATGGCCTTATACACCTCAGTAGTTAAAGACGAAATCTAGTTTATTTAGCAAGCTCCAGTGCAAATCCTCAGTGCCCTGCTGACGATCCTTGTCAATCCATGTCACCGCGATTTGTTTCTCCTGTGGCAACGGGTTACGCGACAGCGTGGCGAGATAAAGCTCATCAACTATTTCTGCGCTACTTTTTGCTGACTTCACCAGTTGCTCCACGAGGCTTCCGTTCTCGGCGGTCACCCGCTTGGTCACAAATGGACTGTTCATCAACATCATCGCTTGTAGAATCGAACCGCCCGGTTGACGATCAAACTGCTCGCGATTGCTCTGCCCGAAAGTACGCATAACATTTTTGGCTTCCCTGCTGTTGATGTCTTCCGGTGTTGCGGCCTCGGTCCAGAAACGCATCGGGGGAAGTTCGCGACCGTAAACCCGATCCTTCCGCTTGTAATTGCCGTAAACCTGTGTGGCCTGCGAAATCGCATCATGAACCTGTTCAGCGGTCAGCAGTCGCACATACTTGCGCGCAAAGTATGGTGTGTAACTTTCCTTCCATTCGCCGTCAAAACGCGAAGAAAGTTGATAAGCATTCGACCTGGCAATCGTGCGCATCAATTGTTTCAGGCTGAAGCGGTGTTGAGCGAAATCACGGGCCAACGCGCCCAGCAGTTCAGGGTTCGTCGGCTGCACCGTCCACGGAGCAGGCGGAGGATTCTTCGGGTCCTGCCGCGCCATGTCGAACGAATCCACCGGGTCAACTATGCCAAGCCCAAAGAACTGCTTCCAGATTAGGTTAACGGTCGCACGCGCAAACTGTGGATGACTCGTCAACATTCGCGCAAACTGCGGTCGCAGCGGTTTGTTCAGATTGGCTTTTTCACCTGTTAGGATAAAAGTCGGATCAATCTCGCCGCCTTCACGTTGCAACCGGACTGAACTTCCGGCTTTCGTGTCATAGCCGGTTCCGTCATCAGTAATCGTGTAACGATCCTGATAGGTAGTTACGCGAACTCGCGTTTTGCCGAAGAATGCACCCATCGCCCAGAAATCGCGTCGCTTCTTCGAGACCAAATCGAGGTTAACCTTTTCGAGAAAGCCCTTGCCGTTGTGACACGAAATGCACTGATAGTTTGTACCGAGGAAGATGCGACCCGTATTAACGATGACTTCATCAGCCGTATCTTCATACATATCGTCATACATCGAGGCTCCGGTCACGTGCCAGCGCGCCAGATATGCCGTCGGCGCCGCATCAGGCATCCAGTTAGTGTTCGGAGCGGATGCCGTCAGCATCTCCGTCACAAGGCGGTCATAAGGCTTGTCCTCTTTGAGTGATTGCCGCAGCCATTGATCGAAATGCTTAACTGCCGGATCACCAATGCGATTAGCAGCGGCGCGCACCAGATCACCGTACCAGTAACTCCAGTGATCCACCCACGCCTGACTGTCAAGCAGTTCGTCAATTAGCCGGTCGCGTTTGTCGTCACTGGGGTTGCTGACAAATGCCCTGAGTTGTTCTGGAGTCGGGATGCGTCCGGTTAGGTCGAGGTAAAGCCGTCGACAGAATTCGTAATCGTTTGAAAGCGGTGCGTGTGGAATTTTTTCCTTCGCCATCCGGCCGAACAGATGTTGGTCAATCAGTGTGCGAGAGACGACACGGCGCTGAGGGCTTCCGGTGTGCGGTAATTTCGTGGCGACGCTATGGGTGAGATCACTTACCTGTTTGTCAGGGCGTTCGGGATTGACGTTTGCATGTTCATCTTTATAAGTGTTCGGGGAGAGTGGCTTCTGACCCTGAAGTGAATCCGCTTTCTGTGCGTGAAGCGCGTCCACTCCCCACCACAATGCGCATGCCGTCCACAGAGCGAGGATGGACTTCTTGATCTTGATGAGCGTTCCGTGTTGCATGATTTTCCTTTCTCTTGGTCTAACGAATAACTTCAGGATTGATGATCATTCCTGTCGGCTTGCCATCACCAGCGATGGTACTGATGATACCATTGGCGTCAACTTTTCTGACGCGGTTGTTGGCGCGGTCGGCTAAAAGCACGCTACCATCTTTACCCAAGACAATCTTTTGCGGTGTGTTCAGTTCAGCCGCCGTCGCTTGACCACCATCACCATCAAACCCTGCTCGCC
>JALZJL010000407.1 GCA_030859785.1 Acidobacteriota bacterium | reverse complement strand
ATTTTGCGGCGGTTTATGCGGAGCAACAGTTGCAAGCTGCGGACGGGCTAAAGGCTTTTCGGCAATGTGCTAAAGATTCTTCGGGTACTGCGATTATCTCTTCTGCTGAACGTGACCGCGCGCGACGGCTTGGTTGAAAGCGCGACGAGCGCCTGTGCTACAATATGCTTTGTTAACGCCGCACCGAACCGACCTTCATCAATCACCGAAAGTTCAAGAGGGCATTAAAACTTTATGAGCACCGTCATCGATTCGCCGCCGATTGAGCAAATTGAAAAATCCCACGAAGAGCTTGAGACCGTCACCATCCGCTTCGCCGGTGATTCCGGCGACGGCATGCAGTTGACCGGCACGCAATTCACGAACACCTCGGCTGTCGTCGGCAACGACATCTCAACGCTGCCGGATTTTCCCGCCGAGATTCGCGCGCCCGCCGGAAGCCTTCCCGGCGTCTCCGGTTTTCAACTCAATTTTTCGAGCCAGGACATCCGCACCCCCGGCGATCAGCCGAACGTACTCGTCGCGATGAATCCGGCGGCGCTCAAAGTGAATCTCGCCGACCTTGAAGAAGGCGGGACGGTCATCATTAACACTGACGAGTTCAACAAAGAGAATCTGAAGAAGGCGGCCTATGACGTGAACCCGCTCGAAGACGGCACACTCAACGGCTACCGCATCCACAAATTGCCGATCACGACACTCAACCTGCGCGCGCTGAAGGATCAGGTGAAGCTGACGCGCAAGGAGATGGATCGCTGCAAAAACTTCTTCGCGCTCGGCGTGCTCTACTGGCTTTACGACCGCCCGATGGAGCCGACGCTCGACTGGATCAACGCCAAGTTTTCGAAGCTCCCCGAAGTGCAGCGTGCCAACGAGATTGCTTTGAAGACCGGCTACAACTTCGCCGACACGACCGAAGTTTTCACAACGCATTACACAGTCAAGAAGGCCGTCATCGCGCCCGGAAAGTACCGCAAGATCACCGGCAACGAAGCGACCGCGATTGGCTTCGTCGCCGCGTCGCAACTCGCCGGACGCCCGCTCTTCTACGGCTCGTACCCGATCACGCCCGCCTCCGACATCCTGCACGAACTCGCGCGTCACAAGAATTTCGGCGTCAAAACTTTTCAGGCCGAGGATGAAATCGCCGCTGTCTGTGCGGCCATCGGCGCATCGTTCACCGGTCACATCGGACTGACGGGAACATCAGGGCCGGGCGTCGCGCTCAAACAGGAAGCCATCGGGCTGGCGGTGATGACGGAGTTGCCGCTCGTCATCATCAACGTGCAGCGCGGCGGCCCTTCGACGGGGCTGCCGACCAAGACCGAGCAGGCTGATCTGTTTCAAGCGGTATGGGGCAGAAACGGCGAGTGCCCGGCGATTGTCGTTGCACCGGCGACACCCGCCGACTGTTTCGACATGGCGATTGAAGCGGTGCGACTTGCCTTCAGATACATGACGCCGGTCTTCTATCTCTCCGATGGCTATCTCGCGAATGGCGCGGAGCCGTGGCGACTGCCTGACATCGACAAACTGCCGCCGATTGAAATCAAGTTCGCCGACGATCCACAAAACTTTCTTCCCTACGCGCGTGACGAAGAGACGCTCTCTCGGCCCTACGCGCTGCCCGGCACTCCCGGCTTGGAGCACCGCATCGGCGGTATCGAGAAGCAGCACCTGACGGGCAACGTTAACTACGACCCGGAGAATCATCACTTCATGGTCTTGTTGCGACAGGCCAAAGTTGACCGCGCCGCGCAGGACATCCCCGATGTGGAAGTTTTCGGCGAGCCATCCGGCAAAGTGCTCGTCCTCGGCTGGGGTTCGACTTACGGCTCGATTACTTCGGCGGTTGAAAAATTGCAGCGCGAAGGCAAGAGCGTATCGAGCGCGCACCTTCGTCACCTCAATCCGTTCCCGAAAAACCTCGGCGACGTGCTGCGCAGCTTCGAGCGCGTGATCGTCCCCGAAATGAATCTCGGCCAACTCAGCACCATGATCCGCGCCAAGTATCTCGTCGACGCTGTGCCGTTCTCGAAAGTGAAAGGCCGCCCGTTCCAGATTCGCGAGATTGTGAAGAAGGTTGAAGAGTATTTGTAAGTGAGACGGTGACGAAATGAGCACAAAGTTAGAAGCGACGATTGAAGATTTGTATGCGGTTGAGGGCAAAGCCGAAATCATCAACGGAGAGATCGTACATATGCCACCTAACGGAGATGTGCCGGGTTATGCGGGCGATGAGATTTTTGTGTCTCTGCGCGAGCACTGTAGGCATACCGGAAATGGTCGCGCCGTCAGCGACAATAAAGGGTTCAGTGTTAATCTGCCGCACCGAAAATCATTCAGCCCTGATGCGGCTTATTACACCGGGCGACCGATGGGCGCTGAGTTTTTTGAAGGTGCTCCGGTTTTTGC
>JALZJL010000360.1 GCA_030859785.1 Acidobacteriota bacterium | reverse complement strand
TTCGGCGACTGTTGGTGAGATGGGAGCGGAAGGTTGAACACTACATCGCGCTGGTGCAGTTAGCCTCAGTGCTGATCATTTACCGGCTGGTGGCAGCTGCTCTATGAGTTTTCGTACCGACTCTTACCACTAGGTCTTGTATAAAGTAGGGCCTGACCCAATATATGGTACTCAGCAGTACTCATAAGTACCATAAGTAGTGGACTTAGAGATGAGTTAA
The DNA here is from genome assembly GCA_030859785.1 of Acidobacteriota bacterium. Classification (GTDB taxonomy): domain Bacteria; phylum Acidobacteriota; class Blastocatellia; order Pyrinomonadales; family Pyrinomonadaceae; genus JACDEG01. Next base: position 10,305 of record JALZJL010000360.1, on the reverse strand, counting down.
TTGACACGTCCAAAGTATCCATGTATTTTAAGGGCGTTATCTTTGAAATGGGGTGAAACCTCTCGACCCCTTACTGGATTTACTCGACGTGAGTAGATAACAAAAACGCTCGGTGCTGAAGACACCGAGCGTTTTATTCAGTTAACTAATTGAGAGGACAACAAACGATGATTCAAATCATCAAGTACGCTCGCAAGGCGACCATCACCATAACAATTCACGAAAACGGTGATATAACAACGAAAGTTGAACCGCCTCCCGCGAGTTAGGTCGCACCGCTAACCTCGCAACTAAGGTAGAACCGCTTAAGGCGATTCTTAACAAAGGGCGTCAGAGCTTTGGCTCTGGCGTCCCTTTTTCTTTCAAAGGTCTAATAAGGTCAACCACTGGTGTACAAGATGGACTTTGTACACCAGTGGTATACCTGTATACAATATCAACCAATATTGAGTCAAGCTATCATTTACTAGTAAGTGCTAGCATCTAATGGGGTTAGAAGCGCGTTATATTTGTTAACCTTAAGCATCTTAAGGAGATAGTGTCTAGACCATGTGAGTGAAGTTTGAAACTTTGATATGAAAACCATATCGAATGTAGCCAACGAAACGTCGTTCGCAGCGGATGTTTCATTGTCTTGCCTCATCGCAACCTATCCTTCAAAGAACTTGCCCAACGGGATCAATTCTTGCCCAACAGATAGAGCCTAACACGGAACTGTTAGGCAAAGCCTTCAAGTTGGATACCTTGTTGCCACTGGATATTTTGTTACCATATTAGATTCCGCCTGGGTTTTACTCGAATAAACCTCAAAACTCCAGGTCTCGCTAGCTTAAGTGGATACCGGATATTCACCTGTTCGTTTTGGTTGATCGACGCTCTCGATAGCTCCTAAATTCGTCATAACCTTTTTGGTTCAGCGACTTAGCTTCTGGTCAAATCTTTTCAAAGAGGCTTTCCGGCTGTGGCACGTCTATTGACATAGGCAAAGGCAGATCGTTAACAGATTCTTTGGAGCCGAGAGGGATAACGAACTGTCACTCTTGAGCGTTGCAGGCAAGCCTCACGGCCGTGGCGCCCAAGGCTGTTAACGATCATTACTTGAAAATATTGAAATCTACGTTGTCGCTCCCCGAATTAGCCGCTGCCATCGAACGCGACCGGAGAAGACGCCACCACTACCGAAGAAGGAATTCACAAAATGTTACGTCGCACCACAGCTTACTTAACCATCATCGTTTTATTAGCGCTGACGTTCGCTCCGCTCGCATCCCTGGCAAGCCCGGCGACCCCTACAGCCATCAATCAACGGCAGGATCGACGCGACCGGCGAGCACGCCGCAAGGTCGCCCCGGAGTTGGAAGTCGAATCGGGTCCAACGGTGCGCGTCGTGATTCAGACCAAAGGGCGCCCGACAGCGGCCCACGATAGCGCCATCGCCGGACGCGGCGGCGCACGACGCCGGGCGTTCGAAGCGCTCGATGCGGTAGTGGCGGACGTTCCGACAAGCGCGATTGCCGCTCTCGCGGCGCGCGACGATGTGGAATACATCTCCCCCGACCGCACCGTGAAATCGACGATGAGCGTGACGCGCGAGACGACCGGCGTCGCGAAGGTTCAAGCGGGCGGCTCATCAAGCTCCGGTCTGAGCGGCAGAGGAATCGGGATCGCAATTATGGACAGCGGCATCAGTGCCAGTCATCCTGATTTCGTTAAAAATGGCCGCTCGCGCGTCGTCGCCGCGGTCAACTTCACAGGCGCCGGCGCAGTCACAGCAGACGGTATCGTATTGGGCGATGGCGATGCGAGCGGCCACGGCACCGGCGTCGCGGGCGTCGCCGCCGGCAATGGCGCGGCCTCACACGGTTATGCGGAGAACTACAAAGGTATCGCGCCTGAAGCGAGTTTGATCGACTTGAAGGTACTCGATCAGAACGGCATCGGCAGCACCAGCAGCGCGCTGAACGCCATCAACTGGGCGATAGTCAACCGACGACGCTTTAACATCCGCATTATCAATATGAGCATCGGCACGCCCGTCCGCGAATCGTTTCACACTGACCCGCTGTGCAAAGCCGTCGAGCGCGCTGTCCGCGCTGGGCTGATCGTCGTGGCGAGCGCCGGTAATCATGGACGCACCGAAGAAGTCATCGGCTATGACGCCAACGGAGAGCCGCGCTACCGTCTCGTCTACGGCGGTATCAACAGCCCCGGCAACAGCCCATATGTCATCACGGTCGGCGCCACTGATGCACGTGGCACCGCCCGCCGCTCCGACGATGTGGTCGCCAGTTTCTCATCGAAAGGCCCGACGCAAATTGACTTTGTCGCCAAGCCTGACCTCGTCGCACCGGGTCGTCGCATCGTCGCGGCGATGTCGCAAGAGAATCCGGTCAGCGCCGCGCTGTACCCCGACCGCGTGCAGCAACCAGTCGCGTCGGACGCGCTGCCGAATGCTTACTTCAGATACTCCGGCACGTCTTTCTCTGCCCCAATCGTCTCCGGCGCAATCGCGCTGATGCTCGAAGCGAACCGGTCGCTGACCCCGGTGCTCGTCAAGGCGGCGCTGGTGCGCACGGCGCAGGCGCTGCCCGTCGCACAGTTCGCTAACATCGGCCAGAGCATCATCAGCCAGGGCGCGGGCGCGCTGAACGCCGTCGCCGCAGTCGAGATGGCGCGGGCCATCGTGCCGAACGCCGACCGCCTCGAAGCCGGCGACCGCGTCTTCCGCTCGTCCGTGACGCTCGCCTCACTTTCGCAGACGACCACCATCGGCGGCGAGTCAGTCAGCCAGACGGCACGCATCCTCTACTCCGATGGCGTGCTGTTCACCAATCGCCCCATCCTGACCAACGGCCTCCGCGTGACCGAAGGCCACTATCTCGGCAGCGGCATCCTGACGAGCGATGGCGCGGTACTCGGCAACGGCCTCTACATGAGTGACGGCAATCTGATGAACGACGGCATCCTGATCATGGATGGGATTCTGATCATGGATGGGATTCTGATGAGCGACGGCATCACGATGAGCGACGCGCTGATGAACGGCAACGGGATTCTGATCATGGACGGCATCATGATTTCAGACGGGTTCCTGATGTCAGACGGCAACTTGATGTCGGACGGTATTCTGATCATGGATGGAATTCTGATGTCGGACGGTATCCTGATCATGGACGGCATCTTGATTATGGATGGGATTCTGATCATGGACGGCATCTTAATTATGGATGGGATTCTGATCATGGATTGAATTTACATGACCGACTAACAACATTTAGTTATCAGCTTCAATCCTACTCACCCAACAAAGCGCGCGCGGCCATTCCCAGTCAAGGATGGCCGCGCGCGTTTTAGTTTCGTGAAGACGCGGCGGGTCAACAAACTCGCGCTGCCCTGACGAATCTTTCGTGACTTTCGTGATCTTCAGCGATGAACAACGCCGGATGTTGCGCGCTGATGACAGACGCGCGCGATGTGTGACGAACCCTCTCTGGTAACATCATCTCCCGGTAGTGCTCTGCGACGAAGACCTCGTCGTCGAGAATCGGATTCATCTCGTGCGTCACGCCGCCTGGCAGATCAACCGTCAATCCGCCCGTCAGGTATGCTACCTGGCCGAAGCCTGCTTGCAGCCGGATGCTGTACTCACCCGGCGGTGCGGCGCCATCCACCGTCACGTTGAACCGCAGCACCTGCGTCGCGCCGAAAGCTTGCTGTGTGACGCTTGATTGATCGACCGTCACGAAGGGTGAGGTCACACTGATGCCGCCCGACGGCACCTGATGAACGTTCTCTCCGCCGACGAGGACAGTCTGAGTTCGGCCCGGCACGAGCGGTACGGCGACGGTCGAAAGCTGGTCGTTGGCTCCGAGCAGAGTCGGATTGACGAACTGTTGCCCGCTTATCACACTGATGTTAAGAACAGTTGATGTGTTCGGGGTGATGGCGATTGGCGCGGTGGTTTCGGTGGTGATGAACGGCGCGATGATCGTCGCGTCCAGGCCGGCGTAGGCACCTTTGTGTGAAGCTATCTCCGACACGGCGATGGGCTGCGAGGCGAGGTGCTCGGCGATAATGCGATATTGTCCTGGCGGCAGCCCGTCGATCCGGTATCGTCCGTCCGCGAGCGCGATGTTCCCGCCTCGGACCCGACCAGAAGTCGACTCCTCGGCCCAGACGTGTGCGCCGAAGGCAGCGCCCCCGCCGGCATAACTAATGGTCCCGGCAATCGTTCCCGTGCCTTTCGTCGGCCCGTAGATAGAGCGGACGCCGGCGCGGTCGTCGGACGCGAGCGTGCGGGCCGTCAATCCCGACAGGTCGTACAAACCGTTGCGTCCCTGCCGCGGCTGCATCGACGCGCCCACCACGCCGGAATGCTCAAGGCCCAGCAGGTGACCGAGTTCGTGGACGAACGTTGCTTCAAGGTCGTAACTGCCGGGCGTGCCATCGGTGGAAAAAAAGCTCGGCATCAGTTGGCCGCTCGCGTCACGCGCCGCCACGTTCGGGTTAATCGCAATGTCGGCGTCGATGATGGCGCCGGTCGCGGTGTTGAAGGAGAGACGTGTGCGCCCCGGCTGTTCGGCGCTGCTGAAACTGTTACCCGTCGCGACGGTCATCAGACTAACGCCGTCGTTGGCGATGAGCTGCGCGTCACTGTTCGTCTCGATGAAGTGGATGTCAGCCGCCTCCGACCAGCGGGCGAGGGCGCGTCGCGCTGCGCCAACCACGTCGCTGCCCGGCTTGATGTTTGACGTCGGCGCGTAGAGCGAAGACGAGAAGGCGACCGTCACGGTGTTGGTGGGCCACTTTAACGGCACTGCCGCGGAACTGTTGGTGAATTGAAGACTGTAGGCGTGCGCGGGAATCGACGGCCAGAGCAGCGTCGCGACGAGAATAGCGATGGACGTAATTCGGCGCATCTTCGATTCTATGAAACGAGACGTTCTTCAAGGAAAGTACCGACTACAAAAACTGCCGGTGCGCTGTTTGGGGCGTGAGGGCCAGGGCTTAGCGACGCTTGATGGCGCGAGGCGCAGTCGAGCCGAACGTGGTTGACACAGACGTTGACTTCCCATCTGCAATCGCGGCCGCATCATCGAACGGAGGCGGCTCGTTCGCGGCCAGGCGTGCGCCGCCGAGGTCGGACCAAGCGACGATCATTAACAGCGCCGTCACGCTCAACGTCGCCAGGACGTAAAGTACCGCGACCTGCTCCTGCACGAGCAAGACAATCACAACTATCGCGACGGCGGCGCTCCACAAAAGCGCGAGGCGACGACGGCGCTTGTGCGTTGCCACTACGGACGATTTCCGATCCATCTCGATTCACTCCTTACGGTTCGACTCGGTCGAGTCGGATGATTAAATAACCGGATGACGGACAAGCTATCGAGCGATTGACGCCGCTTGTGTCCGACAGCGCCCTCCAGACGGATTTACAAAGGCTGAATTCATTAACTTAGCAAAAACGTATGAGGCTGATCGCGTTTGCGCAAACCAACCTCCCCTTGTAACGTTAGCCCGCAGCGGAGTTCAGTAAAGCACACGTAGCGGCAGTGAACCGGTCATCGCGTTGGCCGCGTTGGGCATTGAGCCCTTGAGAATGTTCATCATTGTCGTCCCAAACCCACGGTTGTCTGGCACCTCGACCACGTCGTAAGGCTGGAGAGCAAAGTCCTCTATCTTCTGCTTTCTGATCGCGTCGAAATCCACTGTCAGAATTTCCTGCTCTTTTGAATCCGGCTTCTGACGGAAGATGCGTATCTTACTCGGCTTGGCGTCCGGTCGCAGTCCGCCAACCTGCGCAATCGCGCGTGTCAACAGTAGCTTGTCGCGGTGGTGAACACCCTGCGGGCTCATTACCGCGCCGGTCACGTAAACCGGCGAAGCTTCGGTCACGATCACGATGTCGCCCGGCCTGATGATCGGGTTCGCTTCGAGTTTGCCCACTCTGAGGTCGGTAAGTCGGTAGACGAGGAAAGGCAGCGCCAACGGATCATCAGAGACCTTGAGCTCAGCCAAATCCAGCGGCTCGCGCTCTTCGCACATCACATCCTCGGTGTGGAACAACTGAATCTCGCCACCCGCTCCGTCCGTCACGCCTCCCGAATAAGAAAGCAGTTCAAGCAGTCGCACACCGCGCCGATTCATCATCACACGTTGCGGGTTGCGGACGGCGCCAAAGACCACAGCGGGCGGGCGGCTCCGCGACTCGGCGACCCGCAAACTGACCTGCGGACTTTTCAGAAACTTCTTCAGCGCCGTCGTCACGTCCTTTTTAATCTCCACGTCGGTGCGACACTTCGCCGGGATCGGATCGAGAAAAGGGATTTCGATAAAGCCTTCGTCCGTCACTTGCAGCCGGTCGGTGAACTGCGGCTCGCCAAAGACCCTCAGGTCGAGCACGTCGCCTGGGCCGAGTAGATATTTTTTGACACCCATCTGATCGAACGCGCCGGCTCCACCGACAACATCGCCGCCGGCACTGGCGTTAACCACACTGCCCGCCGTTGATGGTGCCGACGACGTTTCCTGCTGCGCCCGAACATTCGGGGCCGCGCCATCATAAAAGGCGCATACCGCGGTTAATACAATCAGTGTCTGAATCGTTTTCATAATCCGTATCCCCAGAGTGAAATATTCGCTGTCGGGAATGATCAACAAATTTAGGTTAACAGTCTTCGTAGATGTCGGGAACATCGTCAGACGCTGCCTGCGGCGTCATATTTCATTTCTGACCGCTTCAGCGGTAATCACCGTCCCCAGTAAAACAAAGGCCGTAAATACCGAGCCGCGATTGTCGCACAAGAGGTTGCAAAGGCCAATTACGCAAGCCAACGATGAATTCCGTCGAAGGCCGCGATGACAGAGACATCTCTAGGCCGTCACACACCAGCCGTTTCATTACAACATGGCGCGGAGGCTACGCGCTGACGGAGGACGAGCCTTCACTGACCTCTTTTTCGCCGCCGCCGAGATGCACACGCAAACGCTTGATCTCGTGCTCGATTTTGGCGGTCGCTTCCGCGCGCGCGTCCTCGCTCATGTCAGCCCGCAAAAGATAGAAAAGTGCGTCGCCGTAACGGGCAATCGCACGCACGTATTTCCCACGGAAGGCGGCGCGCTCGGCTATCTCGACCCAGTGCGCAACCTTTACGAAAGCGATAAAGTCGCGCACGGCCCGCTCTGACGCGCGTAACTCAGCCCCGTCCGGGTACAAGTGCAGCGCTTCACCGATCACGTCAAGTGCGCGCTCGGCCGTTTCAATTTTGTCTGACTGGCGGACGCGCTTCTGCGCCTCGTGCGTCAGTCGCGTGGCCTCGCCCCGTGTCCACATTAGGAAGTGATGTTTTTGCAGTTCGCGGACGCGCTCCTGCCCAGCCCGCAACGCGAACCGCACGTCAGTGGAGGCATGGTTCAAGCGGATCGCGTCGTCGGCATCGATGATGTACTGCCGGCACAAGTGATAGGCGTTCAGGTGGGCGGCGTGCGATGCATCCCTCGCTTCCGTCTCCGCGATCCGCTGCTGAAGTGCGCGGAGGGCGGAAGCAGAGGCGTTGACACTACTGACACCACCGTTGCCGCCAGAAGACCCTACCGCTCGCAACCTTGCGGGGCGAAGCAGTTTGCCGCCCATCTCTGATTGCAGGTGCTGAATGTAGCGCGCCCATGCGCGGCGCATGTAAGCCTCGCGCACCGCCGCGGCAAGCACCATCACCAGGCTCGCGACCAGGCCCGCCGGCAGCCACGGCGCGTCATCGCCGGACGTACTCATCAACCACCATAACGTGGAAAAAAGCAGAAACGAGAAGACGCCCAAGGTCAGCGTGTATCCTGTGCTGGAGGGCGGGCGAGCGTGCTCGCGCTTGCGCCTCTGAGTGGACTTTACTCGTGGGCGCGGGCTTCTGCCAAAGGGATGATGGGCTGAACGACTAATCAACTAAATCTCCGTGGTTCAAAAGCCGAGCGGCACGGCGAGATTTGATTCGATTAAAGACCCGCGTCTTTCGACAAACCCTTTTCTGCTGAATCTTTTATATCGCAAGCTCGAACGTGCTCGCGGCGAGTTTTATACTCAACTTTTCAACGCCGGCTGTCAACAAGGTGAGCGCATCGCGGATGTGCGTGGCGCGGCCAGTTTCCTCCGTGCTGTTGCGACACGCAAGTTATGCTGGAAGTGGCGCGCAGCGGTGGATTATACTGCTGCCGCCCGCAAATTAAAGTGATGTTGAATCAGCAATCTCCTGACGACTGTTCGTCTTGAGTGCATCCGTGATGGAAGAAGGCCGGATCAGCTTGGCGGTGCCAGCATTTCATCTCTGTCCGGCAGTTTCGGCGGCGCACCCCGTCTTCGAACAAGCGAAGAATGCGGCCTCGATGCAAAAAGCAGATACCGTGTCCCCGTGAAAATTCAACTTCTACCAAGTTCGTTTGATGAGCACGGAATCGCCAGTCTCGAACAGCGTCTCAGTTGCTACGTCGTCGACGATTGTGTCGCTATCGACGCGGGCAGCGTGGCGCTCGCCGTCAATAGCACCCAGCGCGGGGCCGTCCGCGACATTATCATTACGCACCCGCACATTGATCACATCGCCACCCTTCCGATCTTCATTGACGATGTGTTCGCCACCCTCCAGGAACCGGTTCGCATCCACGCCACCGCGGACGTCATCACGCTGCTTGAACGTGACATCTTCAACTGGACGGTATACCCGCGCTTCACCGAATTGAGTAACGACCGGACTCGCGTGATGGAGTACGTTCCATTTCGCCCCGCTGAGGAGTTCACCGTCAAACATCTGAAAGTGACCGCGATCCCGGTTAACCACAGCGTCCCGACCGTCGGCTTGATTTTCTCCGACGGCGAGACGGCTGTCGGCTTCAGTTCCGACACGGGCGTGACCGAGAACTTCTGGCACGCCGTCAATCGCCTGCCGCGCATCGACGCTTTGCTGATCGAAGCGTCCTTCCCGACCTCGCTTCAGCAACTCGCTATCATCTCCGGTCACCACACACCCGCCAGTCTCAGACGTGAGTTGCATAAACTAACCCACACGCCGCTCGACATTCTCGTCGTTCATCTCAAACCCGCGTACCGCGAAATGCTTGTGCGCGAGTTAATCGCCCTTGACATCCCTAACTTGAGTGTCATGCAACCGGGCCGTGAGTATACCTGGTAGACAAGCGAACAGGCCGCCCCGTTTGAGACGACCTGCCGGAGCCTTCCGCGCGCATCGATGAGAGCAAACCAAGTTTCCCCGCGTACCAGCGCACAAGCCCGTCAATTTACTCAGTGCCAAGTCCGGTCCCGCGCTCCTGTGTTTTTGAGCCGGCCAGCAAACCCTCGATGTGCTGGCGAGCCTTCCACGCGCCGGTGCGGGTCGCGGCTTCGAGTCCTTCGGCCCACGCGCGACGCGCTTCCTCCACCCGACCGAGGTTGACGAGCGCGGTGCCGAGCAGTTGATACGCCGACGTGTAATCGGCGTTCAGTTTGATGACGCGCCCCGAAGCGTCGGCGGCCTCGTCCCAGTTTTCAAACTTGATGTATTCATTCGCCAATCCGTACCAGATCATCGGCTCGTCCGGTTGCGTTTCGGCCATTCCCTTCAAGGCGGCGATTCTTTCCTGTGACACGGCCTCTTGATACTCCTTCCGGTTTAGCGCAACGCCTCGAACTCTGTCTCGGTATGCTCGCCGGCAAAGCCTTCGAGCATCACTCGGCCACTCGGCAGCAACTGCACGACTTTGTATGTTCGCTCCGCGCGGCTGCGGCCCGGCATCAACTCGCCGCGAAAGGTCACACTCATACCGGGGCGCGCCCAACGGTCGGCGCTGCTTCGACCTTCGTCACGGCCCGGCGTCCTTCTCTGCTGCATGCTCTTCCTCCGCTTCAGCATCAGCGCCGTGCCGAACGCTCCGACGGCCACTGCCAGCGCGCCCAACCAACGCTTCGTACGTTTTCTTACTTTTCGGATTTCTCATCCTCCGGTTCTTCCATCAGCATCAACTGCTGATACTAATGAGCGCAAGCCCCGGTGATTAGAGCTTGCGCATCAACTAGCCCTACATTTAACGACGCGGAGCGAGTTTGCTCGCCGCGCCCGCTTTCTTAGCACAAAGCATCCAGTTTCTCGCTGATGACAGGCAGGCCGCTCAGAGCCTTCTCGGCGTTGATCGCCGTATAGTGTGACCACTCCTCCGGCACTTTATCTTCGGGAAAGATGGCCTCGACCGGACATTCCGGCACACACGCATCGCAGTCAATACAAGTCTCAGGGTGAATCACCAGCATCGTGTCATCCAGAT
>JALZJL010000356.1 GCA_030859785.1 Acidobacteriota bacterium | reverse complement strand
GGGACACTACGCAGCCTTCAGTTTTTCAGCGGCAAGCAATTCAGCCATGGCCGCATCAACTTCTGGCGCATAGTAAATCTCTGAGAGTTTGTACCGCCACGGGCCGTTACGCTTGAGATGCCACACCACATCACTGACCAGATCGGTAATCCGGGTGCGTTTATGATTGCGCGTGCATTTGTCATGCACGTCGCCAAACGCTCGCTTAATCGGATTCGCCCGCGGGCAATAACTCGGCACGAACACCACCCCGAAGCGCGGATGCTGCGCGAGCCACTCGACCACCGCTTTGGCCGTGTGGATGCGATAGTTGTCACAGACGACATAGATGCGGGTGAACTTCTGCACCGGGCACGCCCGGTCAATCGCCTTCAGCAAGGCAATGAACAAGAAGCGATTCTTGCGCTCCCCGACCACCGAAAGCAGCTTGCCCGTCACGTGATTGAGCGCCCCAGCCAAGTACTGCTTCTGGTTGGTGCCCGGCGTCATCACTTCCGTTTGCGTCCCCCGCAGCATCCACTCATAGCCGAGCTTCGGCAGCAGGTGGATATCCACCTCGTCGGCGAAGAAAAGCGCGGCATTCCCCGGCAAAGTCTCGACAAGATGGCGGATGCGCGCCAACTTCTCCGCCCGTTGCGGATCATCATCACGCGCGATGTGGCGCGCCCGCTTCCAGCGATAATCCAACTGGTGCAGCGTGCGCCGGATGGTCTCGCGCGACACCTGATAGCCGCGAGTCGCCGCCAATTGCAACTAGAGCGTGGCGCAACTCCACCGCGTGCGACACCAGCCATAAGCCGCAGGCGTGCGCTTCAACAACGCAAGCACAGACCGTTGCCAACTCCGCAATACGGGTGGCGCGTCGCCGTCAGAGGCAGCACACCAGTGGTGTCCCATCTTCCCGCTGCGGTAAGCGGCGACCGTGCGATACACGCCCTTTCCGCGAGCAGAACAGGAAGTCCGCAATCTCAGAAGGCGTCCGCCCTGCGGCGCACAACAGCAAGATGTGAAGTCCCAGCAAGTAGCCATAGGGGGCTTGCCGCAGTTCGCCGAGCATCCGCTCTTGTTCTTCAGTAGAAATCTCAAGTATGGTTTTTCCGGGCACAGGCGGTTCTTCTCAGATCATCAGTTTGGTTGCACTGACCGATGTATCAGAAAGAACTTGTCTGTGCCAATCTCATGTGCTTCGATTTAGCGCGAAGTGGGACGGCCCTGCACTAACAACGCACGGGTTCGGCAATCACGGCCGTGCGCACGGAGAAGTGGCGCTACATTCGATACAACAACGGTGGCGAGGAACTGTACGACGAAGTTCAGGATCAATACGAGTGGAAGAACCTTGCTAATAACGGCAAGTTCGCTTCAGTGAAAAATGAACTGGCTAAGCACATGCCCCAAATCAACAAGCCGAGGCCGCCTTCGACTGAGAAAGATTCAGAGCCTGGAGAGTCAGATGAGCGCAAAGAAAGACGCCGCAATCGTCTGGGGCAGACGGGCCAACAGCGGCCTGCGAAGAAGCAAAATGAAAACTGAAAAGTAAGAAGCAAAAGCAGACACAGGTGAGTAAAAAATCCTGGGAAAGACCCAGATGTGAAGTTGATCGTTGAGGATTGGATAAAACGGAGGCGCGTCCAATGCTAGCAAAGCTCACAAAATTCATCCCGATTAATTTGTTACTAACCCTGGCTCTCACGCTGCAAAGTGGGGCGGTGAATTCCCAGGCAGCGACTAAACGACCCACGCGTAAACCGAACGTGCTCTTTATCGCCGTTGACGACCTTAATAATGATCTCGGTTGCTACCGTCACCCGCTCGTCAAATCTCCGAACATCGACCGGCTGGCGCATCGCGGCGTGAAGTTCGACCGCGCCTATTGCCAATTCCCTTTGTGCAGCCCGAGTCGCTCTTCGCTGATGACCGGCCGGCCGCCTGACACGACCCGCGTGTACGATCTGAGAAAACATTTCCGCGAGACGCTGCCCGACGCGGTAACACTGCCCCAGCTTTTTCAGCGCCACGGCTACTTCGCGGCACGCGTCGGCAAAATTTATCACTATGGCAACCCGGGCGACATCGGGACCGACGGTCTCGATGACCCGCCGTCGTGGCACACGGTGGTGAACCCGAGGGGCGTCGATAAAGTCGAAGAAAAGGTTTTGACCAACCACACCCCGAAACGCGGCCTCGGCAGTTCCCTTTCCCTGTACGCTTCCCCTGCCCCTGACGAAGAACACACCGACGGGAAAGTGGCATCGGAAACAATTAAACTACTGGAACAAAACCGGGATAAGCCTTTCTTCATCGCCGCCGGATTTTACCGCCCGCACTGTCCCTTTATCGCGCCGAAGAAGTATTTTGATCTCTACCCGCTGGAGAAGATCGTCGCGCCAAAGTTCTCGGCAAGCGGACTGGCCCAAATACCTCCGGCTGCGCTTTGGATAGCTCAGCCGAACTTCGGAGTGAGCGAGCAGGCGCAGCGCGAATCCATCCAGGCTTACTATGCTTCGATTAGCTTTCTCGATGCCCAGGTGGGTAAGCTGCTTGACGCGCTCGACCGACTGAAACTAAGGGACAACACGATCATCGTGTTCTGGAGCGACCACGGTTATCTGCTCGGTGAACACGGGCAGTGGATGAAGCAAACTTTGTTTGAAGGCTCGGCGCGCGCTCCTCTGATCATTGCCGGGCCTGGAACTACGGCTAAAGGCAAAGCTTCGGGTCGAACAGTAGAATTGTTGGACCTCTACCCCACACTCGCCGATTTATGCAACTTACCCGCGCCCGCCGGGCTTGCCGGTCGGAGCTTGCGTCCGCTGCTCCGCGATCCGCGAGCGACGTGGACCAAGCCAGCCTTCACGCAGGTTCGGCGGGGCAACGGTGCGAATGCTTTTATGGGTTACAGCGTGCGCACCGAGCGCTACCGCTACACGGAGTGGGACGAGGGACGCCGGGGAGCGGAGTTTTATGATTACACTTATGACTCCCAAGAACAGCACAACCTGATTGGTGACCCAAAGTATAAGCAACAGGTCGTAGAGATGAAGGCGCTGCTGCACGAGGGGAGAGGGCTGAACCGGACCCAGTCTGAGACGGCGCTGATTCATGGACGCAACCGAGCGCGTTAGAAACTGGCGCCAAAGCATGAGCCTCTTGGAAAAAAGAGACGACAACAATGAAGCCATCCTTTCGGCAAATCACACGAACATTCCAAGCATTCTTTTGCCTTTGCGCGATGCTCGCTCATACTGGGTTTACACAGCCGCAACGGGTGTCTACTCAGAAGGTACCCCAGCGGCCCAACATCGTCTTCATCATGACGGACGATCACGCCGCCCATGCAATCAGCGCTTACGGCAGTAAGATAAATCGAACGCCTCACATTGATCGCCTCGCCAGGGATGGGATGCGCTTCACGAACTGCTTCGTCACCAATTCGATCTGCACGCCGAGCCGCGCGGCGATTCTCACAGGCAAGTATTCGCACATGAACGGCGTACCAGTCTTCAACCGCTTTGACGGCAGCCAACCTCATCTCGCCAAGTATTTTCAGGCCGCTGGCTATCACACTAGCGTCATCGGCAAGTGGCATCTCGGCAGCGACCCGACCGGCTTCGACTACTGGAACATTCTTCCCGGCCAAGGTGTCTATCATGATCCTGTTCTGATCGAGATGAATCAGCGCAAGCAGCATTCGGGCTATGCCACCGACATTATCACCGATCTCTCGCTTGAGTTCATCAAGAATCGGCCGAAGGACAAGCCGTTCTTCCTCATGTACCACCACAAAGCTCCGCATCGACCCTGGCAGCCGGATGAAAAACACGCACAGATGTTTGCAGGCGTTCAAGTCCCTGAGCCGGAGACGTTCAACGACGACTACGCCACGCGTTCCGCAGCGGCAGCGGAAGCGACGATGCGGATTGACCGCGACCTGCAACCGACTGATTACAAGTTGACGCCGCCCGAAGGTCTTTCAGCCACCGAATTGAAGAAGTGGAAATACCAGCGCATCATGCGTGATTATCTTGCCTGTGTCGCCTCGGTGGATGACAACGTTGGCCGATTACTTGACTATCTCGACGGAAGCGGACTTGCCAAGAACACAATTGTGATTTACACCTCCGATCAGGGCTTCTTCCTTGGCGATCACAACTGGTTCGACAAAAGGTTTATGTACGAGGAATCTCTGCGGATGCCGTTTCTCATCCGCTGGCCCAATCAGATCAAGCCCGGCACAGTGAATGACGGCATGATTCTCAACGTTGATTTTGCTCCCATGTTGCTCGAAGCTGCCGGCTTGCCTGTGCCCACCGACATGCAAGGTCGCAGCTTTCTGCCGCTACTGCGGGGTCAAAAGACGAAGGACTGGCGAACCTCGATGTACTACCGCTACTATCACTATCCGCAACACCATCGGGTGCAGCCGCATTACGGCGTGCGTAACCATCGCTACAAACTGATCTACTTCAACAAGCTAAATCAGTGGGAGCTATTCGACTTGCGCAATGATCCACACGAGCTGAAGAACCTCTACAGTGATCCTCGATATCCGAGCGTCATGAAGAAGCTTAAAAGCGAGATGTATCGGTTGAAGAAAGCTTTGAAGGATGTGAACCAGTTCGAGGATGAGTTGCCGAAGAGTGAGCTTTAGCAAGCTGATGTAAGTGGCGAGTTCCAGAAACTAACAGGCTTGCACTCGCGCTTCCCAACAATCGCCCGAAACTTAAGAACACCCTAAAAAACCGATGCGAAGAAAGGCCATAGTATGATCCGCCGCTCAATTTTCCTTACCATTAATCTCTTACTAATGGCTTGCTTCGCTCAAACAGCGATGTGCGCATTTGTCAACAAGCCTATCAGAGGCCAGAACCGGGTTGGTGGAAACACTGCGGCACGGAAAACGCCGAACATACTCTTCGCCATTGCCGATGATGTTTCATGGCCGCACATGAGTGCCTATGGAAGCCGGTTCGTCAACACGCCGAACTTTGATCGCGTTGCGCGGGAAGGCATCTTGTTCAATAACGCTTTCACTTCTAACCCCAAGTGTTCGCCGTCGCGCGCCACTTTGCTGACCGGTCGAAACTCCTGGCAATTAGAAGAAGCAGCCGATCATTTCGGAATCTTTCCCGCCAAATACAAGGTGTATCCAGACTTACTGGAAGCCGTTGGTTATCGTGTGGGCTTTACGGGCAAGGGTTGGGGACCGGGCGACTGGAAGGGAGGGGGTTTTAAAAGAAACCCCGTCGGAAACGATTACAACAAATTTAAGAACAAACCGCCCACCAGTGCGATGTCCGCGAACGATTATGCTGCAAATTTTAAGGCCTTCCTGCAAGACCAACCGAAAGACAAGCCTTTCTGCTTTTGGTACGGCGGTCAGGAACCGCACCGTGTTTACGAGGAAGGGTCGGGCTTGAAGGCTGGCAAGCGCTTGGCCGATGTGCAAGTACCGCCTTACCTGCCTGATGACAACATAGTCAGATCGGACCTTCTGGATTACGCGCTGGAGATCGAGTGGTTTGATGTGCATCTCGGACGCATGCTCAAGATGCTCGAAGAAATTGGAGAGTTGGACAATACGCTGATTATCGTGACGGCCGACAACGGCATGCCCTTCCCGCGAGTCAAGGGACAGATTTACGAAGACGATTTTCACTTGCCGCTTGCCATGCGTTGGGGAAACGTCATCAAGGCGGGGCGCGTGGTGGACGATTTCATCAGCTTCACGGATTTCGCCTCGACTTTTTTGGAGGTGGCAGGGTTGAAACCTGTGCCTGATATGACCGGGCGCAGTTTCCTTGACGTGCTGAAGTCGAGGAAGTCTGGTCAAGTGGATTTAAAGAGGAACCGGATGTTCATCGGCAAGGAACGTCATGATGTCGGACGCCCGAACGACGTGGGCTATCCGGTGAGGGCGATTCGCACCAAAGAGTTTCTGTACGTTCGAAATTTCAAACCGGATCGCTGGCCCGCAGGCAATCCCGAAACCGGCTACCGGAACATCGATGACTCGCCGACTAAAAGGCTGCTGCTGAAACAGAAGGATGCCGGGCAGTCGAAGTTCTACGATTTGGCGATGGGCATGCACCCGGCGGAAGAATTGTACGATCTGCGTCATGATTCCGCTTGCATGCACAATCTGGCAAGCAAACCCAGCTACGCTAAAATCAAGGCACAACTGTGGACCGAACTTCAGAAGACATTGCGTGCGCAGCGTGACCCGCGGATTCTCGGCAACGGCGACATCTTCGACACTTATAAATATCTAGGGAACAGAGACCATGCTTGGGACACAATGATGGAAAAGAAGAAAAATTAGACGGGTCGATTCAACAAGCGCGGAACAGCCTGAAGCAATAGAGAGCACTGGTGTTTCCAATAAACCGCATCGGACCGCTTACAATTTAGCAGAGAACATGAAACAGAAATTTACGCGCCGGAAATTTATCCAAGACGCCGCGATGATTACCACCGGTCTTGCCGTCGCACCTGAACTAACGGCCCAACCTAGCGCCGCTGTGTTGCAACAGGCAGCCGGATTCACGAGTCAGTGGGCTAACACTCCCGACCGCGTTTGGGTTGGTCCTGAGTATTGGGCCAATCCGCTGCAAGACTGGCGAATCGCCAAAGGCCGATTGGAGTGCGTAAAGCCTGCGCGCGACCGCAGCGTGCATCTGCTCACCCGCCTACTCAGCGAGAAACAAGGCGACCTGCGGATGAGCGTGCAAGTTGGGCGGATCGGAAGCAAGGCGCTCAGCAAAGGTGGAGGCTCGGTCGGGTTCCGCATCGGCATCCTGGGCCCGCTCGGTGAGTATCGGAATAACCTGGTATTCGGGAACGGGCTGGACGCGGGCATCACTGCCGAAGGCACCTTGTTCATCGGGAAGATTGAACCCACCGGCGCGACGAAGGTGAATCTCAACCTTGAAGCTATCGAGCTTCGCCTGAACGTTAC
>JALZJL010000334.1 GCA_030859785.1 Acidobacteriota bacterium | reverse complement strand
TCCTGTAAGTTAAATTTGTTAGGGACAAGGTAAAACATCTGCATCAAGGGGGCGTCTACTCTCAAACGCATCCAATAATGCGCAAAGCATAATTTCTATGGCTTACACCTGCTTTCGGTGAGCGCCTACTAAATTCACTTGCTCTTCTTTCTACCTTTATTCGACGGCAATACCGCTTTCACCGCACAGGTGACAGTTTCTCCGGCAACTGTCACTGCCTTGCCAACCGCCTCTTTCACTTTCGCAACTGCTCCGGGAGCGGGTTTCTTAGAAGTTTTCTTGCTCGCATTTTGCTTACTCTGAGAGCTGGTCGCCGTTGATTTCTTATTCGACTTTTTGGTTGGCATGCCTTTCTCCTCCTGTTAACTGTGCCTATGCTGGCAAACGCTTCATGCCAAAAGTGCACGTCAAGCTATGTCAGAGCGCTGTGTATTGATTCTGATCAAAAAATTAAAATCGCAGGAGAGGTGGCAAGAAACGTACCAAGAGCCAGCCCGTCAGAGCGATGGACCGGACTCCTTGAAGTCATCTCAAACCTCTTGAAACAGGCTAAAACATTAGGTTCAAGTAGTATTTGATGATGAATACGCGCATAAAAGCCCGATACGCTCTTTGACTTTCTTCAAACATTTTGCCCAGCCGCCGCTTGTGATTGACCCATGCGAACGAGCGTTCTACTTTCCATCGTTGCCGATTGTAGCGCTTCTCTCTTTTATCTTTCGGCGGTCTGCCCAACGGAATCGAGACATGGTTTTTTCGATACGGAGCATTGGGTGTAATGCGTCGCTTGCGTAATTCACGACGCAACGGTTCGCTGTCATAACCTTTGTCTAAACCCAATCGGTTGGGTCAAAAGCACCGCTTGCCAATGCGAATTGATTCAATGGTGGCTAAGAGATTTCGCTGGTCATTCCAATTGGCTCGACCAATGGTCAACGCGAGTGGATGACCATCAGCGTCAATCACTAAATGGCGTTTGATGACGCGAATATGCAAATCTTCAAAGTTATGCCAGCGTTTATCGCCGAAGCCCGCAAGGAGGGGTTGATGAATCTATCGGTTGAAGACTTAGTAAAGATGCGGATTTTCAAGATCGACAGCGAGTTCATTCGTCAGGCAAAAGCGGAAGGCGTACCACTCGAAGTTGAAAAACTGGTGCAAAACCGCATCGGCGTTCGGGGTAAGTAAATCAAACTCTGACAAGCGTTGTTCAGTTTTGAAATTTGAAGAGATGCCGCTCCAATCGCTCCACAAATTCTTTGCCCTGGTCGCTGCTTATCTCTCACCTCCACCTTAACTCTTTTTAGCGAAGGTGATTATCTCTCTGCATCACTTTAAATCGCGTCCTGGGTTTACAAGTCAATCGCTACTACTTCGTGATCTAAAATCGACGCTACAGTGAAGTTCAAGTAATCACCTGACTCCTCCACACGGACGGGTTGTCCACTGACGAGGAGTTGAACCTTCTTGGCTTGACGCCCTTTTGGAAGTCGCACTCGCACCTGTTGCGCCGGGGTCGGAATAAACTCTCTCAACGGTCCCTTCATCATCATCGGGTTTGTCAGATTGACGAGGTGAACCGTCATTGACTCTTTCTGCCGCCACACGGTCACGTCCAACATTCCTGGTCCAGTAACCGTAATCGGCTGGTCTTCATTCATCGCCCACTCGACGGCATTGCGCAGCAGCCTTCCGTGGTCTGTGCTCATCACTTCCCAGAATGTGCGGTCGATGTCCCATGGAAAATAGACAACGCGATGCTTGCCCAACTCACGTAAGTACACTTCAGGGATGTTCGTTTTAGGTGTGCGCGGGTAGACTTCCTCCATCGGCAAATCAGGATACGACGGTATCAACGTCAGCGGAGCAACCGGAAACTTCTCCTGCGCAGTTACTTCTAGGCGTCGCACACCGTTGATAATGCGTTCCGTATTTTCGAGACCAGCTAAGAGCGGATGATACTTACCGTTTGAGTTTTTCTCTAACCGTAAATAAGAGTTCTGCATAATCTTCTCTGGTCGGTTCTTAAATGAAACACCAAAGAGATCGGACAACCCGAAGTCCTTGCGCTCGATTCCCCATTCGTCGTAGAGCGAAGTTTCGTAGGTCGCAAGCAAGCTGCCACCACGGTTGACGAACTGGCGAACTTGATTGCACCCCTCGTCAGAGAGAGCAGCGATGTTTGGCAAAATTAGCAACTTGAATTTGTCAGTGTGTTCGCCGTCCAGAAGTTTGTCGTGAACCATCTCAAACGGAATGCGTGCTTCGATCAGCGCCTGATACATGCCAAGTGTATAGTCCTCCGTTCGCTCGCGGGCTTTCTCGCCACCGTAGAAGGTCGCAGTCTGCTGTGAGTAGACTACGCCGACGCGGGCGAGCGGCGCTTCATTGCGCAGGTATTTTTCGGATTGGTAGTGCCAGATGTAAACATCTTCGACGACCTTCAGCCAACGCTTGTCATAGATCTTGCCGGAGAACTTGGTGAACCACGGACGCAGTCCATTTGCGATTCCATCAAGCACCCACATGCGGATTTCTGCTGCACTCTGCACAGAATCCTTCCAGCGATAGGGCTCTTCAAGTCCGACGCTGAAGATACCGCCAATCGGTTTACGCCCCATCGTCGCGCGATACTCTTTGCCGTTCTTGCCGTTCGACCAGGGAGCAGCCAAACCCCGACGCGCCTGCCGGTCGGCAAACAAGATGTCCGATAGATCACCAATCGTCTTCATATCAAGCTCGCTCAAAGCTCCGCCGCCGGCATTGGCAACGTAGCGAGCATTCTGGTTGATCTTGCGAATCTCTGCATCCCACAGTCGCCACAACTCAAAGAGTCTGGCTTGGCGCCACACGATGTAGCTGCGCCGTTGCGGGTTTTGCGGATCATTAGTTCGCGGCAACTCCATGTTGTAAGCTTTCTGAAAGTTACGCTGACAATGCTCGCAGTAGCACATGCCTGATCCATCCCAGCGGTTGGTGAAGATGCCGTCCACCTTGTAAAGCGTCATGATCTCCCGGTGGACATCGGTCATAAACTCGAAGTTGTACGGACCAAGGCCGCACGTCACCCAAGCTTCAGGCATCGCCCAATGACGGCGTTTGCGGCCTTCTGCGTCGACAGCGATCCAGTCAGGATGCGCTTCGTAAACATCATTGTGGACGGCGTGAGAATCAGTGCGGGCGAGAATTCGCATGTTCAATCGGCGGCAGCCGGCAACGAGTTGACCAAATGGATCAGTGTCCTTCATCCAGCGGCTTCGATAGTGCAGTGGAACCTTAGTTGGATAGTAGGCGATGTAACCTCCGGCGCTGAGGCACGCCGCATCGGAATGTGTCCGCTTGAAGTAGTCGAGCCAGAACTGCGGATCGTACTTTCCCGGATCGTCTTCGACAAGCGTCAACTGCGCCCAGCGCATCGGGCCATCAAACCAGGAGACCACTGCTGCGTTCGGCGCTGCTTGACCGCTTGCCGCCAAGCCGGAATCAATCAGCGTCAGGGCGGTTGCGGCAACTGCTGATGTGTGCAGAAACTCGCGTCGGGATACTGCTCTTGTACTAAGTAATTCATTGTCGTTCATTGGTTTACTGTTCACTGTTTTCCATTTGCTTTCCTGCGATATCCTGAAGTGGGGTTCGCTTTACGAGGAATTGCACAGCTAAGTCAGCGCGCGAATCCATCCGCCGTCCACGGCTATCGAGCTTCCCGTGATATAGCTCGCGCGTTCCGACGCGAGGAACGCTGCAAGCGCGGCAAACTCGCGCGGCTCGCCCAACCGCCGCATCGGGATTTGCTGCTTCCAGCTTGCCGTCACGTCCGCCGTCGTCGTCGTGTCTGACTCTCGTTGTGCCATTGACTGTGCCAGTTCCTCGAGACGCTCGGTGCGGGTATAGCCCGGTAGGATGTTATTGACCGTGATTCCGAAATGCGCGACTTCATTCGCAAGCGTTCGCGCAAAGCCGGTCACTGCCGCCCGCAAGCTGTTCGACAACATCAAATTATCAACCGGCTGCTTCGCCGCAATCGAAGTCACATTGAGGATGCGTCCCCAACGTCGCTCCATCATTCCCGGAAGCACTTCGCGCGTGAGGTTGAGCACACTCGTCAGGAGCAGGCGCGTCGCTTCTTCCCACATCTCAGGTGTTAACGTCTCGAACGAGCCGGCGGGCGGCCCACCCACATTCGTCACGAGAATGTCGATGCGGCCAAATCTGTCGATGCCCGCCTGCACGACGCGCTCCGCATCGCCAGCCGCCGTTAGGTCTGCGGCAACGCCGAGAACCGGAACACCCGCACTCGCTACTATCGCGTCGCAGGTCTTCTCCAATCTCTCCGCTCCCCGTGCGCAGAGCACGAGCGCCGCGCCTTCTATTGCCAACTCTTCAGCGATTGCCCGACCCAGGCCCTGGCTGGAGGCGGCCACAAGGGCTACTTTATCGTGCAGACCGAAATCCATACCGCTACTTCTGCCTCAGGTAGTCGTCGGTCTTGTCGAGCCAGTCCTGACGCGGCGGGCTGAAGATGTCAACGTCAACTGTGTCTTCAAGCGCGACCGCTTTATGCGGAACGTTTGATGGGATGTGCAGCACCTCGCCGGCGCGCACGGTAACTTCCTCTTTCTCATCCTCGCCGATGTAGAAGTGCAGTGCGCCTTCGAGGATGTACGTGAGTTGCTCGTTGTCATGTGAGTGTCTGGGAATGACGCATCCCTTCTTCAGATACACGTGCGCCAGCATCATGCGGTCGCCCGTGATCAACCGGCGCGCAAGTGAATCAGTGAGTTGCTCCTTCGGTATGTCGTCCCATTTATACTGCGTGACATTCGGCTGCCCCATCGTTCCTCCTGATTGTGTTAAGTCTCGATTTTGCTGAATGCAGTTTAGCCGTTGGCTATCGCGGCGAGCTTCCGCACATGCGTGAGCCAATTGTACGAGTCGGGTCTTTCACCGTGCACAACTTCCAGAAAACGCCGCTGGAACATCAGCGTGATTGGTCCAGCTTGCCCACTGCCAACCTTGATGCGATCTACGCTGCGGATCGGTGTGACCTCGGCAGCAGTGCCGGTGAAGAACATCTCATCAGCGGTGTAGAGCGCTTCACGCGGCACGGATTGCTCGCGAACTGGAATGCCCAACTCGCCTGCGATGGTGATCATGCTGTCCCTCGTAATCCCGGAGAGCAGCGTTCCGTCAATTGCCGGAGTGATGAGCATTCCTTTGCGGACGATGAACAAATTTGCCCCGCTTCCTTCGCTGACGAGTCCGCCCGGCCCAAGTGCAATCGCTTCCGTGTATCCGTCGGCGACCGCTTCCATCTTGATAAGTTGCGCGTTGTTGTAATGACCCGCTCCTTTCGCCGATGATGGAAAGGTGTTCGGCTCCGGGCGCTGCCAACTCGAAACGCAAACGTCAACTCCCTGCTCCAGCGCGCCAGCGCCGAGGTACGCGCCCCAGGGCCAGCAGGCGATGAAAGTTTCCACAGGGCTTCCCACCGGATTCATTCCAGCCGCACCGTAGCCGCGCAACACCATCGGTCGGATATAACATTCCTCAAGTTTGTTCTTCTCAACTATCGCCGCGCAGATTGCGGTAAGTTCTTCCGGTTCGACTAATGGCTCCATTCGATAAATACGACAGGAATCCGCAAGCCGTCGCAGATGGTCATCGAGTCTGAAGATGGCGGGCCCGTCCGGCGTGGCATAGCAGCGAATGCCTTCAAAAACAGATGAGCCGAATTGGACGGCCAGACTCAGGACGTGGACTTTGGCTTCGTGCCATCGCAGAAACTCTCCATCATGCCAAATCCATTCGGCTTCGGTAAGTAGCGTTGACATGCGTTCTCCTGGAAAACGATTAAGCCTGGTATTGATTTATCATTGAAGAACAGGGATTGTAACTTATCTACTTTAAGACTTGCAGAAGAAGCTAAAGTATCTTGATCTTGTCACCGCCGCTCGTCGATTCAGCGTTTACGTCCCAAACCGCATTGGTCTCCCGCGCGAACCAATTTCCCGTTGGCACCGACCACGACCTCCACCATGTTTTCACTTTGCACAGGTCTGCCCTCTTCATCTGACGCGGCAGCATCACAGTGGCGACGAAGATATGCACCATACTGTTCGCTCCGTTCGGAGAGCCACAATTCCCTTTCATCCGGTGTCAGCGCGATGCTCGCGCAAGACAATCGCGCGGTGATCGATTCATCCGTCGGGACGGGTAGTCTGCTCTCCAATCCATCACCGGTGCTGGGCAATCTAAATCGCGTGATGCCGTCTGTGCGCTCAGCCACGATTGGCTTCCAGCGTGAGATTTTCTCCAACACAGCGCTGACGGCGTGATGAACGTTCGTCCTGCCGGAGCAGACTCAACCAAACTATGCAAGGAAGTGTCGTCGCTTAAACGGTCGGCGTTTCAGCACCCCAAATATGCTCAGAGTTCAACGCCGCTCATCAGCAGACTTATATTGCTACCAGGCAATACCGTAATCCTCACCATGGTGGCTGGAGCCTCCCCACATCGTGTTGTGCTCACGGTCGAAGAAGACGGCATTAATCGGTCCTGCGGTGCGGTCATCGAAGATCAGCTCATAGCCCATCTTCCTCAGTTCGGCACGCACCCACGGCGGCATCGACTCGGCAAGCAATAAACGACCGGGACGTGTCTCGTGTGCGCCGAACGAACTGCGCATCTGGAAGCTGTTGATGTTCGGCGCTTCGCTCGCTTCCTGGACGTTCATTCCAAACTCGACGACGTTGAGGAAAAACTGCAGAAGATTCTGATCCTGGCTGTCGCCTCCCTGAACTGCGAAGGAGAGAAACGGCTTTCCATCTTTCAACGCCAGACTCGGAGTGAGGGTGACACGCGGGAGCTTGCCCGGCTCGATAACGTTGAACGGTCCCTCGCCTGCGTCGAGAACAAAACTCTGCGCCCGCTGGCTCAGTCCGATCCCTGTGCGCCCGGCGATGACTGCCGGAATCCACCCGCCGCTCGGAGTGATTGACACGACCCATCCTTCCGCGTCGGCTGCCTGCACCGAAGTCGTGCCGGCGTAGAATGACTTTTCAAATGCTTCGGGCGGCGACGCGCTCGACACGCGATCCTGCTGTCCCGACATCCGCTCGCCAGCCGGGCGAGCTTTCCACTTCTCCAGTAATTCGCGATATGGATTCGTCTGCCCTTGAAACGGATACGGGTCGCCCGGCTTCGTTTCCGGGTCGTTGCGCTCCAAATTAATTTGCTTGCTGCGCTCCTTAGCATAGGACTTAGATAGTAGTCCCTGAATCGGCTCGGCGGGCGGAAAGTATGGGTCGCCATAGTAGAAGTCGCGGTCGGCGAAAGCCATACTCATCGCTTGATAAATGGTATGAATGTAGCGGGAGCTGTTATAGCCCATCGCTTTAAGATCAAAATTCTCCAGAATGTTAAGCGTCTGAAGCATCGCGGGACCTTGCGTCCAATGTGTGAGCTTATAGACCTCAATCCCTTTGTAGTTTGTCCTGACGGGTTCTTCAATACGAACTTTCCATTTCGCAAGGTCGTCGATTGTGATGAGCGCACCTTCTTCCCGCGCTCCCCGCACGAACTCGCGCGCGATGTCGCCTTGATAGAAACGCACGTAGGCGGCGTGGATAGCGTCCTTTCGATTCTTCCCTTGCGAGCGTGCCTGCTGCTCTGCCTCGACTAGCTTCCTGAGTGTCGCCGCCAAGTCAGGTTGGCGAAAGATCTCTCCGGCTGACGGGGCCTCACGTTTTTGTCCGGAATGCGGCAGCATCACTTCACGAGAGTATCGCCACTCCTTAAAGCGCTTCTTCTCGCGCTCGATGGCGTTAGCCGCTTGCGCCTCAATCGGGTAGCCTTCTGCCATTTGGATGGCAGGCTCCAACACGTCTTTGAGAGTTAATTTTCCGTACTCAGCCAGCATGACGAGGAGGCCACCGGGCGTGCCCGGCGTCACTGCGGCGAGCGCACCGTATTCCGGCGGGTAGTTCATTCCCTTCGTCTTGTAGAAATCTACAGTCGCGCCGGTAGGGGCGACGCCGAGGGCGTTGATGCCGATGACCTTTTTTGTCTGTGGATTGTAAATGAGCGCCTGAGTTTCGCCGCCCCAACTCAAGGTGTCCCACATCGTTGAGGTAGCCGCGAGCATAGCGCAGGCGGCATCCACGGCGTTGCCGCCTTTCTGAAAAGTCATAGCGCCTGCTGTAGCGGCAAGCGGCTTGCCGGTAATCGCCATCCAATGCCTGCCGTGAAGCACTGGCTTGGCTGTCTGCTGACCATCAAGACGGGTTGGCACCGCCAAGGCAACCAGCAGTGTCAACAGGAGAGTTGGTAATATACTTTGACGTGGGTTCATAACCCCTCCTCATGAAATGTAGTGACCGCGCCGCGTGTGAGCGTGACCGGAGTAAACGAACGTCGCCCGCTCCATTTCATTGAAAGCGCGGCTGAGATGACAGCGCGCGAGAGCGAGCAGTTCTCGTGTTTAAGTAACCAACTACCCGCCCAACACGCTGCACGCTTGATACGCACCCGTCGGATCAATCGCGGACTTGCCCTGCTCAATGCTTCTGATGATGCCTTGCTTGTCCACAATGAATGTGGCGCGCGTGGGTATTGTCAACTTAAACAAAATTTGCCATTTTTGGATACACTATGTTGAGGTCAGGAACAATGCGAGTCCCACTAATTGCGACCATCTTCGTTAAAAAGTGTTTAAGTTGACAAAACCCCATGCATGTAACGGTTACATCAAGTGTCCCAATGTTATAATGTTCGATTTAGCTTAAATTGACATTGCCAATAGATGAACCGATAAAGTTTGGCTTCCAAAGCGCGAGACTTGGAACTAACATTGCAAAATGAACTTCGATCAACTCAACACCCTGCCAAGCTCACGAGTCAAAGCGTTATTTGGTTTCGTTCCGGCGATCCTCGCCGAAGTCCTCTTCCAAGTGTTGCCGGAGTTGGAACGGCGGCGCGAAGCGCGATTGAAAACCCGTAAGAACCGCAAACGCCTCTATGTTGCCAACGATGGCTTTCCGCGCGAGGTCACGCCATTGGAGAAAAGTCTTGATGACCTTGCTTTACCTGCGCCATAACGTCCGCCACGAAGTCGTCGGTGCGATGTTCGGCTACAGTGCCGACACGTCCGAGAACACCTTCCACGAAGTTGTGCCTTGCTTGCGCGAGCTGTTCCCATCAACCACGTGGG
>JALZJL010000325.1 GCA_030859785.1 Acidobacteriota bacterium | reverse complement strand
ATCGGCGCACTGGCGTTGGCGATCCCGGCATTGCGCCCGTGTGAGAGACCTTGCTTGCCTTCAAACACATAACGTAAATTCGTATGGCCGCGTTCGATGAGCGATTCGACGACTTGCCGAGTCCGGTCAGTCGAGTTGTTATCAACCAGGATGACCTCATAACGCACGTCTCCGGTTCTCTGTGCGAGCACGCTCTCCAGCGCATCGGGCAACAGGTCGCAACGGTTATAGGTGCTGATGATGACTGAAACGTCAAATTGCTGTTTCATTCTTCTTTACCTTTCATGAACAGGATTTTTTATTCTGTATGCGACCGGTGCGCTTGAAGGTGTCCCTCATTTTGCCGGTTCCAAGAAACCTTAACGACATCCCCACCCTTATGAATCTTTAGTAATTTTGAGAGTCGTACGGTAGCGTTTCTCATACGTAACGCATCAATGAGGAACAAAGAAGGATGCGAAGCAATTGATTGAACCTCTACAGCCTCGTGCCGCCGAAAAGTTAACTGCACTGCCGACCAGCCGGTGAGAAAAGATATGTGTATATGCTCCCAAGTGATATTCGGAACGGCGCGCGACATCCATTGCGTTCCCGCGCTTCTTTAACAAGAGTGCTAATCAGAGTGGTTTCCAATGTTTCGCCAGGTCAATTAAGTAGAGCCGAAAAAGCTCTTTGACAGCGAGTCGCTAAAATGCCCATTTTTATTAAGGATTTTGACGATTATGGCTGTTTCGAACTCTTTGAGTGTCAATCCAGTGAGGGCAAGGAGCCTGCGCCAATTTCGTTTCAACTTTGCATATTCTAATATTCAGGCATTACAAGTTACTTCCAATCACGTCTAATGGTTTAGCGTGTAGATGCAGAGAGGCATCAGCGGCCATGATTCATTTACGCTCAGTAAGCATCAAGTCGGGCGCGAGGAAGATTGACTCTTTCCCATTCAACCTTCCGCTCGTCAAGAAGTTCAAAGAGATCAGCTTCCGCTCTCCGGTTGTGTTCCTCGTTGGCGAAAACGGTTCGGGCAAATCAACTCTGCTGGAGGCTATGGCCGCGGGCGTCGGCTCCGTCACTGTCGGTGGGGATGATTTGCCGCGCGACGCTACCCTGCAACACGCGAAGAGACTGAGCGAGCAGTTGAAGTTTGTCTGGACGAGGAAGACGCGACGCGGATTTTTCCTGCGCGCTGAAGATTTTTTCAACTTCGCCAAGCGCGTCAACAAGATGAGCGCCGAGTTAGAAGAGATGGCGACGGAGTACGAGGAGAAACTGAGCGGCTACGCGCTGCAACTGGCGCGAGGGGTGGTGCTCGGACAACGCTATGCTTTGTCTGAGAAGTACGGCGAGGACGCTGACGCGCGTTCGCACGGCGAGAGCTTTCTGAATCTCTTCAAAGAGCGATTCGTCCCCGGCGGCCTCTATCTCCTCGACGAGCCGGAGGCCCCGCTCTCGCCGCAGAGACAGTTGGCGTTTCTCTCGATGCTGAAAGAAATGGTCGGGCAGGACGCGCAATTCGTCATCGCAACCCACTCGCCGATTCTGATGGCGTTTCCCGGTGCGTCAATTCTAAATTTCGACACTTACCCGGTGCGTGAAGTCGCGTATGACAACATCGAGGGTTCTGGTGCAAACACTGAAGGATGTAGATAATCAGCCGCATGATCCAGCTTCCCTCAGACACACCAGCTCTCTTCAAAGGCCGCCACTTCGATCACTTACTCATCATCCAGGCTGTTCGCTGGTACATCACTTATAAACTTAGCTACCGCGACGTGTGCTCGCTGATGGCTGAGCGTGGCGTCACGGTCGTTCATACCACAGTGATGCGATGGGTCCAGAGATACGTTCCCGTGTTCGAGAAACGATGGATGAAATATGCCCGACCCACTGGTTCATCGTGGCGTGTTGATGAAACCTACATCCGTGTCAAAGGACGCTGGACTTATCTGTATCGAGCCGTCGACAAGCAAGGTCAGACGGTCGATTTCATACTGAGCGAGAAACGAGATATAGCAGCTGCCAAGTGTTTCTTCATCAAGGCTATCGGGAGCAATGAGGCGCCTGCGAAGATCTCGCTCGATGGCTATCAAGCAACACACCAGGCGGTTGCTCAACTGAAGGCCGAAGCAGTGTTAGCATCTACTGTTGAAGTCCGGACCAGCAAGTATTTAAACAACCTAATAGAGCAAGATCACAGGAGAGTGAAGCAGCGCTACTATCCGATGCTCGGGTTTAAGAGCTTCAGCAACGCGGCAGTGACCTTGAGCGGGATCGAGTTAGCGCAGAAGATCAAGAAGGGGCAGTACGACACATCAAGCATCAGCCAAGCAGGAGCACTGGTGCCGCAGGTATGGGAATCAGTGCTCACGGCATGAGATGTAATGTAGAGGCTACTCTGTCACTTGCTGCACCGTTATTAGAGTTTGCACCAGAGCCTGTGAGAGGACGGCGCGAGAGGTGAGCAAAGGCGAGTAGAACAAAAACGCTCGCAGATTCACGTTTCAATATTCACGATTTTCGATTTACGAACAATGAACATTCTCGTCCTCAACTGCGGCAGTTCGTCTGTCAAGTTTCAAATCATCGCCACTGACCTCGACCGCATCGCGCAGAACACCGACGAGCGGCTGGCACGCGGCGCGGTCGAGCGTATCGGCGGCGAAGCGATCATCACATTGCAGGCCGAGGGCAGCGCGCCGCATCGTTCGACCGCGCCGCTGAGGGACACGCGCGCGGCGGTCGATCTGATTATTCGGTGGGCATGCTCAGAATCGTCTGGCATCACCGATGTGCGCAACGTCGCCGACATTCACGCCGTCGGCCACCGCATCGTACATGGTGGCGAGCGGTTCACACATTCGGTTCTAATTAACGATGAAGTTTTGAGTGGCATCGAAGATTGCATCGACCTCGCGCCGCTGCATAATCCGGCGAACATCAAAGGCATCGTCGCGGCGCGCGAGGTCTTTGGCGCGGGGCTGCCGCAAGCCGCCGTCTTCGACACCGCGTTTCACCAGACACTACCCGAACAGGCGTACCTCTACGCGCTGCCGTATCAGCTTTATCGTCGACATCGGATTCGTCGCTACGGATTTCACGGCACGTCGCACCGCTACGTCGCATACCGCTATCGGCAACTGCGCGACATCGCGCGTGAAGAGACAAACGTCATCACTCTGCATCTCGGCAACGGGTGTTCGGCGGCAGCGATTCGCGCTGGCAATTCCGTCGACACATCGATGGGCCTGACGCCGCTCGAAGGCCTGGTGATGGGAACTCGCTCCGGCAACATCGACCCGGCGATTGTGGATTTCATCGCGGCCAAAGAAGGATTGTCGGCGCAGGAGGTCGAGAGTCTGTTGAATAAACAGTCGGGGCTGCTCGGCATCTCAGGTCTGACGAACGACATGCGCGATCTGCTCGACGAGGCGCGCGAGAATAACGACCGTCGCGCTCGCTTGGCGATTGAAATCTTTTGTTACCGCGCGCGCAAGTACATCGGTTCCTACCTGGCGGCGATGGGCGGAGCGGACGCCGTCATCTTCACCGGCGGCATCGGCGAAAACTCGGCGGAGGTTCGCACTCGCGTCTGCGACGGGCTGGAGTGGATGGGGCTGGAACTCGACGCCGGGCGGAACATGGCGCACGCCGGCGGGCGCGAAGGAATCATCAGCCGCGACGGCGCGCGACTCGCGGCGTACGTCATTCCGACCGACGAGGAACTGTTAATTGCGCGCGATACGGTGCGCTGTGTGCGCGGCGTGACGCAAAGATATTGAAGGGCATGATTATGCTTGAAATAATCTGCCTCAATGCGAATTTAAGGACACCTTGTAAAACATCAGCCGCTTGCTCGCCGGATGAAACTGGCGAATAGGCGGCTGACATATTTCAGGGCCGTGCGGTGATCTTACGCGCGTGCGGCGGCAATCGCTTCGTCGAAAATCTCCAACGCGACATCAACATTCTCGCGTGTCAGGATGAGCGGCGGCGACCAGCGGATCGTGTTTGCGCCACAGCCAAGGATGATGAGGCCGCGGTTGAAGCACTCGACCTCGATGCGGTCGCGCAGGGCCGGCGCGGGTTTCATCGTGATCTTGCTCTCAACAAACTCGACGCCGAGCATCATGCCGAGTCCGCGCACGTCGCCAATTGAATCATGCTTCCGCATCAACTTGCGCAAGCCCTGCTGCAAGTAGTCGCCGACTGCGGCGCTGTTGGCGACAAGTTCGCGTTCAAGTAATTCAATCGTCTTCAGCGCAGCGGCGATGGCGACCGGGTTGCCGCCGAACGTCGAGGCATGCGCGCCCGGCTTCCAATCCATCAAATCGGCGCGGGCGACGCAGACACCGATTGGCAGACCAGACGCGATGCCTTTCGCGATGCACATGATGTCGGGCTTCAGATCATAGTGGTCGCTCGCGAACATCTTGCCCGTCCGACCCATTCCTGACTGCACTTCATCAACGATTAAAAGAATGCCGTGCTCGTCGCAGATGCGGCGTAAGCCTTGCAGGAACTCGCGCGGCGCAGGGACGTAGCCGCCCTCCCCCTGGACACATTCGACGACAATCGCGGCGCACTCTTCGGGCGGCATCGTCGTTTTGAACAGTCGCTCTTCGATCCAGTCAAGACCACCGAGGCAGCACGAGCCGTCTTCACACTTGCCGAGGTTGAACGGGCAACGCAGGCAGTAGGCGTAAGGCACGTGCGTCACGTCGAGCGCCTGGCGGCGGAATCCACGGCGTTGCGCCACTCTCGATGAAGTCAGCGAGAGCGAGCCGAGCGTGCGTCCGTGAAAGCTGTTGAAGAAGGCGATGAACTTTTCACGACCCGTCGCGTGCATCGCGAGTTTAAGCGCAGTCTCGACGGCTTCGGTGCCGCTGTTGGCGAAGTGCGTGCGCGTCGGCGATGGAACCGGCACGATCTCGTCGAGTTTGCTCGCCAGTTCCGGCATGTGGCGGTAGTAATAATCGGTGCCGCACATGTGAATCAGTTGCGCAGCCTGTTCCTGAATCGCGCGGACGACTTCCGGGTGACAGTGACCGGTGGAGCAGACGGCGACGCCAGCGTTGCAGTCGAGGAACGTGTTGCCGTCAACATCTTCGACCCACACGCCGGCGGCGCGTTCGGCGACAAGCGAAAAGGACGGGCGCGGGTAAGACGGCGTAACGTACTGCGCATCGGCATCAATGATGGCCTTGCCTTTCGGGCCGGGCAGCGTGGTTTTGATCTCTGGTCTTTTGGGTGGCGCAATTGTGGACATAGAAAAATCTCCTGATGAAACAACGCGAGGAGTAAAAGTTTATATGAAAAAGGACAGGCGGGGACGACCAGCGAGATGGAAAAAAGCTAGCCGGCGAAGATGTCGGCTCGCGCTTCGAGGGGACGAAAGTGTGTCATTTGGATGAAAAGCATCACAGATAAACTGATAGGTCAGAGATGGGCTATAAGTCGCAGTGATACATTCCCTTGTCATGCACCACGCGCCGCTTGTGGCCGATAGTAACCTATGCCCCGCGCCGTTTCCAGCGCACGCCGTCGCGTGTGTCTTCGAGGATGATGCCGCGGGCGAGAAGTTGGTCGCGCACTTCGTCGGCGTGCGTGAAGTCGCGGCGGCGGCGCGCTTCCTGACGTTCGTCAATCAATGTCTGAATCTCGGCGTCGAGCAGTCCGCGTTCCGGGACGCCGAAGATGTTCAGCACGGAATCGAAACGCGCGATCAGGTTGAGGACGTCAACGCGGTCGTCTTCGTACATCTCGCAAGAGTCGAGCGCCTTGTTCACCTCGCGCTTCAGATTGTGAATCGCGGCGAGCGCGACCGAAGTGTTGAGGTCGTCGTCAAGCCCGCTTTCAAACTCTTCGAGGGCCCGCGCCGCCGCCGCGCGCATCACGGGATTCGTCCCCGGCTCGGTGCGCGCTTCAAGGAGGCGCGTGCGGAAATCTCGAAGCGACACCACCGTTTTTTCGTGCCCACGCAAATCATCGAGCGTGAAGTTTAGTTGCTTGCGGAACGGCACGCTCAGCAGCGCGTAACGAATCGCGACCGGGTCGAAGCCGCGCCCCACCAGATCGCGGAACGTAAAGTAGTTGCCCTTCGACTTCGACATCGTTTCGCCTTCGACCTTGAGGTGTTCGGCATGCAGCCAATACCGGGCGAAAGGTTTGCCGGTCGCGGCCTCGCTCTGTGCAATCTCGTTTTCGTGGTGTGGGAAGACAAGATCAATGCCGCCGGCGTGGATGTCGAACGTCTCGCCGAGGTATTTCATCGACATCGCGGAGCACTCGATGTGCCAGCCGGGGCGACCACGTCCGATGTGAGCATCCCACGCCGCTTCGTCCGGCGACCTGGCCGACTTCCACAGCGCGAAATCTCGCGCGTCTTCCTTGTCATACTTATCGGTGTCGATGCGCTCGCTCGCGCCGGCGATGTTGCCCGCGAAGTTGATCTTCGAGAGTTTGCCGTATTCTGGAAACGAGGTGATGCGGAAATATATCGAATCATCGGAACGGTAGGCGTGACCGCCTTCTGTCAGACGGTCAATCAGCGCGACCATCTCCGGGATGTGATCGGTCGCGCGCGGCACGATGTCGGGGCGCTCGCAACCGAGCGCGTCGAAGTCTTCCCACAACGCGTCGATATACTTCGCGGTGTAATCATTGAGCGAGAGTCCGGCCTGTTGCGAGCGTTCGATGATCCGGTCGTCAACGTCAGTGATGTTCATCACATGCGTGACGCGGTAACCTTTAAACTTCAGGTAGCGGCGCAGCGTGTCGCCAAACACACCGATTGAGCGGAAGTTTCCGATGTGCGCGTAGTCCCAGACGGTCGGGCCGCAGAAGTAGAATTTTACTTCGCCCTCGCGCAAGGGGCGGAACTCTTCGAGCTTGCCGGAAAGTGTGTTGTGAAATCTCAGCATTCGTTGACTCGCGGACGTCAGGCCGACGACATGCGGCTGACAAAACGGCGCTGGGCAACCGTCATCGCGTCGCTCACGTCAGCCCTGCTGACGGTCTGTCTTCAGTGCGCTTACTGCAAGATGAAGTTATATGTCACCACGCCGGAGACCTTAACTGGCTGACCCGACAAAAGCGTCGGAGAGAAACGAGCTTGCCGCGCCGCTTCGACCGACGCCCGCTGCAACAACGGGTGACCGCCGACGGCGTTGGCCGACAGCACGTTTCCGTCTTCGTCTACTACAACATGCACCGTGACTGTGCCCGACGCGCGGGCAGCTTTGGCAATCGGTGGATAGGCCGGTTGTGGCTTGCTGATCGCTTTGCCGTTCAGGACACCGCCCTGCGACAACATGCTGCTGCCAAGCACAGGCGTCGTCGGCATCATGGGTGGTGGTGGTGGCGCAGCAACGAACGCTCTTGTTCTGCATCCACTCCTTTTCGGAGTCTCTAAAGTTTGCACCGGCGCTCTCACGGCTGATGCCGGCATTTGGTTGGGACTAAATAATGCCCAGACCGCACTGGCAGAGACGCCAATCGCGAACGTGAGCAGGGCGACGACGAGGCGGACAATAGTGCGAAGCATGTTGCGATAACTCCCTTCAAAAAAAACCGGAGGTTGATCCCGCTCTGTGCCAGCGGACTGAAAATGTGGACGCGCTCTGTGACGTATTGTTTCCGAATTAATGAACGGACGGTGAACAAGTCACAGCCTGAACAGAGAGTCTAGGCAAGGATGGGCAGCGAGTCAAACATGAGCGTCAGAATGTAAAAAAAAGGCAGCCGACGAAGTGCTTCATGTCGGACGAGCGCGCTTAAAATGAGTGAATCCCGACGACTTCAGCGTGCGCCGGCGCCGGCCCGCGATTAACATCACACGCCCTTTCTCGTCGGTCACATCGCCGATGTACGTCGCCGCCACGCCGTCAATTTCGTCCGGCACGCGCGCGGCGTTTTTCGGGCCGACGGTGAACAGCAATTCGTAATCTTCGCCGCCGCCGAGGGCGAGCGTGAATGCGTCGCCCGCGTGTGAAGAAAGCACGTCAACGACTGACTCGCCGCGGCTTTCAATCAACAGGTCGACCGGTATCCGCGAAGCATCAATGTTTGCGCCGACGCCGCTTTCACGACACAGGTGCGCAACGTCGGACGATATTCCGTCACTGAGATCAATCATCGCCGTCGCCAGACGCTTCTCGCCGAGGAACTGACCCCACGCGAGTCGCGCCGATGGGCGCAGATGGCGGAGCATCAATTGCTCCGTCGCACTTAATCGAATCTGACGAACCGCGTTCTTCGATAGTCGTGCGCCGCCTTCCAGTAGTTGCAGACCCGCCGCCGAGCCGCCGAGCGCGCCGGTGACGAAGATGCGGTCGCCAGGGCGCGCGCCGGAACGTAAGACGGCGCGGTTGCGTTTCGCTTCGCCGAGCACAATCGAATCAATCACGACGCGCCCCGGCGTGCGCGATACGTCGCCGCCGATCAAAGTCACCCTGCACTCGTCAGCCAGCGCGAAGAACCCTTCGTAAAACTCATCCATAAATCGCCCGCGCCAGACATCTTCCGGAACTCCAACCGACAGCAACGCCCAACGTGGCCGCGCGCCCATCGCCGCGATGTCGGAGAGAGAGACCGCGAGCGCCTTGTGGCCGAGCATTTGCGGCGGCATCCAGTCGCGCCGGAAATCAATGTCTTCGACGAGCAGATCAGTGGTGATAAGCGTGTCATGCCCGCGCCGCGCGCGCGTCACCGCAGCATCGTCGCCAATACCCAGGCTTAAGGATGAAGGATGAAGGATGAGGGATGAAGAGGAAATATTGAGTGCCGAATTTGTTTGATGTGCGCGGCGGCGCACTTTGTTGATGAAATCAAACTCGCTGCGTGACGCAGAGGCGGGACGGCGGCGGGACGGGGGAGGATGCGTGGTATTTATTTGCCCAACGTCATCTGACTCATCCCTCATCCCTCATCCCTCATCCCTCATCCCTAAAGTGTTCGGCGCATGGAATCAAGCCCGGCTTCGATGACTTCGATGGAGGTGGAAAAAGAGAAGCGGAGGTGGCTCTCACCGTGCTCGCCGAAGACGACGCCGGGGACGGTTGCGACCTGTGCGCGGTCGAGCAGGATTTCTGCCGCCGCGCGACTCTCCTTGTGGATGCGCGTGACATCCGGGAAGGCGTAAAAAGCTCCGGCGGGAGGCAGGCACCGCAGGCCGATCTCGTTGAGTCCGGCAATCAACAAATCACGCCGCTCGCGATACGCTTCGCGCGCCGTCGCCAGAAAGGACGAAGCCTCTGTGAACGCGGCGAGCGCTGCCCACTGCGAAGGCGTCGACACCCCGTTCGTCGAATACAGCAGCGTCTTCCGCAGTCCCGTCATCCACGGCTCGGCGGCGACCACATAGCCGATGCGCCAGCCCGTCATCGCATAAGATTTGGAGAGGGTAAAGGTCGTGATGGTGCGTTCGATCATCCCTTCGAGCGAGGCGATGGAGACATGCTCGCCGTCGTAGACGAGGTCTTCGTAAGCTTCGTCCGCGATCACGATCAGATTCCGTTCGCGTGCGAAGCGCGCGACCGTCTCGGCCTCGGCGCGTGTGAAGACCACGCCCGAAGGGTTCTGCGGCGTGTTGTAATAGATGACGCGCGTGCGCGCGGTCATATGACGCGCCAGAGTTTGCGCGAGACCGTCGCGGCGTGCATCCGTCGTCGAGACGAGCACGGTCGTGCCTTCGCAGTGGGCGATCAAATCTTTAATCGGCGTCCAGAACGGTGAGAAGACCAGCACTTCATCGCCCGGATTAACCGTCGATTGGAAAGCTCCAAACAGCCCATGCATCCCGCCGTTCATCACGATCAGGTCTTCGTCACGCGCCGGAATCAGATTCCGTGCTCGCACCTTGGCGGCCAACGCGGCGCGCAACTCGGCGACGCCGGACGATGGAGCGTAGCGCGTTTTGTTCTCAAGCAGCGCGCCTGTCATGGCTTCTTTGATCGGTTCAGGCGTGTCGAGGAAAGGTTCGCCGCCTTCAAATTGATAGACGCTCGCCCCCGACGCACGTAATTCCATAATGCGGTTGCGGATATTTACGATATCGGAAAAGCCGACTCGTTCAAGGCGCTTGGCGAGCCGAAAGACGGATTGAGATGTGGACACAGCGTTAAAGTTAACCTCCAGGAGTTTCGAGGAAGAGTTGCTCAGAAGTATAGCCTGCGCACAACAGCGCGTCCAACCGGTATGGAATCCGACAAGGATATGGAGCAATGTTCCAGAAGCAGCGTGAGGATATGGTGTCACAGGGTGTCGATATCGTGTACCGACGATGTGAAACTTGCGGGTCGCGATTGAGCATCAATGTTGCGATTTCAAGACACAGACCTCTGCAAGGTCATGCCCGAACGCGAAAAACCCTTATGTTCAGCATTCACGAGTAGTATGAGCTACGGCGCACGGTAATCATCAGAACTTGCGGAACGCTGATTGCCAAGTCACTAAAGTCACAGTAGCCTCCCGAAAGACTTTGTAAGGAGAATCAAATCAAATGGACTTAAACAATAAGATATTACCGGTCGCGCTGGTGGCCGCTCTGCTGGGTGGGTCGGCAGGAGCATTTATGATGCGCCCGGCCAACACCGAGGACTTGGCGACGACCACCGTTGCGAAGCAATTAGTTCCCGTTGCGCCGGCCCACAACTCTCTGGTCACCGCGCCAGCTACAACCGACCAGACCTTGCTGGCCGACGCCGGACAGAATGCGCAATTCGACTCGGCGTTGACCGATGATAAATCGGCTTATCGACAGGGGTTCACCGAAGGCGTTCGCGTAGCGCGTGACGAAGAGTTGCTGACGGCGCGTGATAATCGGCGCGGTGTTTCGCGCTCAAGCGTGGTGCCCGCGACGCGGGTCGTGCATCGTAACAATCGCAGCGCACGTCGCAGCGGCAACTCACGGCAGGTTTATTACGATTACCGGCAACCCCGCGAACGGTCGTTCTGGCAAAAGCACCGCGACAAGCTAACCGTCGCGATGGGTGCCGGCGGTGGCGCGGCCATCGGCGGTTTGGTCGGCGGCAAAAAAGGCGCGGCGATTGGCGCGCTGGCCGGCGGTGGCGGTTCGGCACTCTACACTTACAAACTGCGAAAGAAGAATCGTCAGTACTAACCAACAGACCGAACAGAGCAGTTCCAATATCAATGTCTGAACAATGAAGAAACGCGGCTTAAGGCGAGTGACAACAAACCAACCTTCGACCGCGTTTTTCATTTTAATGTTGGCGTTATGGGCAGCTTCACCGGGAGGTGCGGCTGCCTTTTCGCGTGGTCCAAAGCCGGCGGGCGGCGGCGATATAAGCCCGGTGCACATCACCGCGCAGTCCTCATCATCAGTCAAAGGTGCGGCAACAAGAATCAACGCCGTGATGCCACGCACCGCGCGGTTCCGCGAAGTCGAGGGGCGCGGCCTGTTAGTCCAAGTGTGGATCAACAGGATGGGTGTCTACACGTTTGCGATTGATACCGGAGCGGGGGCGACCATTCTTTCTCGGCGCGTCGCCGCCGATGCGCAAGTCTCCGTCGTTGATTCAGAAACATTCGAGATGCGTGGACTAAGCGGGGCGAATCGAACCGTCGGTCGGAAAGCTGCGCTGCGCGAGTTAGCAATCGGGGATCGGCATAACCGCCTCGCACCGGGCGGGGCGGTGATAGTCGTGGATGAATTGCCGCCGGGCATTGATGGCGTACTCGACCCGACTGAAGCATTTCGGCCCTTCGGCTATGTGATCAATATCTCGGCGGGAGTGCTGAGCGCATTTGATCCGAGCCGCAGTCCTCTACACATCAATGACGAGGCGGGTGATGGCGTGATCGTTCCGTGGTTGCGTGAGGCTCGCGGACGCCGACCCTTCGTGATGATCGAAGGAGGGCGGCGTGCGTTGCTCGACACCGGTTCCGGACTCGGTTTGGCAGTCAGCGAGACGGCGGCGCGGGCGTTGCGGATCGCTATTCCGGTCTCGCCTGACGAGAGTGGTCGGAAGGATGACAGCCGAGATTTCACCGGGGCCGTAATTCGCGCCCGTCGCATCAGACCCGCGACGGTTTTCATTGGGGCGCTTGCCCTGCGCGGTGTGCCGACAGATTTGCTACTGGGTGTAGAAAATGAAACGCCGGTTCTGCTTGGCCGCGATGCGTTACGTCCATTTCAAATCACGTTCGACCCGGTCAATCGTCTGATTCAATTAAAGCCTGTTTCAAACTGAACTCTTATAAAAGAAAAGAGTGGTCAGTGGTCAGTGAAAACAGCAACACCGAAACTCGTCTCTCTTTTTCATGCGTGGGGGTGATGCTACGAATCATGTCGGCTCACGTCATCTTGAAGTTCCCACTTCTTGCTGCGACGTGTCACCAGAGCGCTCCGTAAAATTGAAAACCGCTAGTGGCCCGAAGGCCGGGAGATGAGCCGCGGATGCACGCGGAGACACGCCGATTTAAGGGAGTGGTTTTCTGATCCGCCTTCGTCCGCGTCAATCCACGGCCTGTCTTTGTCTGCCCGACTGAGCCACTAACCGAAAATCAACTCCCCGAAGTTCCACGCATTGCTTGACTTAAGCCCCATCCGCCGTTTAATAACGAGATTGACACGGTTTACGAGCGCGGAGTAACATGGCCCCGCTTCATTCTAACCACCTTGCCCTGAGGCGGTTCTGAGCGTCCACAGATAAACTATTGTGCGTTGGTAACATCGGTTCGGACCCGGTGAGGATCACGAAAAAACCATGAACCGAGCGGCTGTCTTCATTCCCGAAAAGCTGTTCTTCAAGATCGGTGAGGTGTGCGAAATCACCGACGTGCAGGCACACGTACTGCGCTACTGGGAGTCGGAGTTTCCGATGCTCGCGCCGCAGAAGAACCGCGCCGGCCAACGCACTTACCGCAAGCGCGATGTCGAGATGGTGCTGCGGATTAAAGAACTGCTTTACGAAGACCAGTACACCATCGCCGGGGCGAAAAAGAAACTGACCGGCGAACTGCGTGGCGCAAGCAAACTGAAAGTCGTCACTCCGGAGATGAGCGGGCCGTCCGCCGCTGCTCCGCCGCTGTTATCATCTTCGTCGAGCGTCTCGGCGTCGCTCACTTCAACCCCCGCGACTGCTCCGCTGGTTGCTCAATCGCGCACGAACTTCGATGAAACGCTCTCGTCGGCGGACGACGACGTGCCACTGTCGGGCGAGCGGCGTCTGGCTCTGCGCCGTCTACGGCAGGACTTGCGTGACCTGTTGACACTGCTCGATGTCGACGACGACTTGCCCGGCACGCGCCGCAGATAGCTTGACCGGTTCGTTAACTCGCGAAGTTAAACCCTCGGCAGCAGCGAGTCCGGCGGATTTGACAAATAATCTTTTCCAGAGATACTTACCGTGTGTTTTGACGGGATGTGGCGCAGCCTGGTAGCGCGCACCCTTGGGGTGGGTGAGGCCCCGAGTTCGAATCTCGGCATCCCGACCAACGACTGAAGAGGCTTGCTGCTCGAAAGAAGTAGCAAGCCTCTTCATTTTTTTGTAGTCATTTTATAGTATAGACGGCTCAAACCTCGGCCAGCAGCCAGCCCGCTCTCAATTCGGGCGCGGACGATGCTTCAGCCGTCAACAATCACTATCTCCGACATTAGTGTCTTATGCACCGGGCATTTGTGGGCAATCTCCTGCAATCGCGCGCGTTGCTCGTCGGAGAGGTTGCCTTCGAGAGTGACGGCGCGCTCAATGCGTTGAACGAAGCCATCGGTGGTCGTCTCACACTCGGTGCAGTCTTTGGCATAGATCCGCTGCTGACGTAGACGCACCGTCACGCGCTCGAGCGGCCAGACTTTGCGGCGCGCGTACAGCGTAATGGTCATCGAGATGCAACTGCCGAGCGCGCTGAGCAGCATGGTGTATGGGTCGGGGCCGGCATCTTCGCCGCCGAGCGCGGACGGCTCATCCGTGATAAATACTTTGCCGACACCGTAGCTGACTTCGTTTCGCAGATTGGTAAGAGATGCGACTGTAACTTCATTCATGAGATTTGACGCTTTCCAAGTCTTGAGTGTTATGACGTTTGAAAAATGACGTTCGCCTCACCCTCACACAAAGGCAATCAACGGACGCCCTCTCATCGCTTGCCAGAAGAGCAACATTGTGATGCCGACGTAGATTAGCGTCAACGCCCACAGATAAGCGACGCGCCGGATTTGCGAGACGTTTCCCCTCCATACACTGATGCCGTAACCGGCAAGCGGCAAAAGCTGCAAAGCGTGAAGGCCGAGTGCGTGCGCGATGCGGAGGTCGCCGCCCTGCGTGCTCCAGTTGACCAATGGCAATCCCGCGCCGC
This sequence comes from Acidobacteriota bacterium, assembly GCA_030859785.1. Classification (GTDB taxonomy): domain Bacteria; phylum Acidobacteriota; class Blastocatellia; order Pyrinomonadales; family Pyrinomonadaceae; genus JACDEG01. The sequence continues at coordinate 6,184 of JALZJL010000325.1, read as the reverse complement.
CGTCCGCCATGCCGACCGTATGCGCTTTCTTGGCAATCATGATGCCTCCTTCTGCCCCCGCGAAGAGGAAGAGAAACAGTCCGAGACGGATACCCCATAAATAGGCGCGCGGAATTCCAGTTCCCTGAATGAAGAACAGGATCAGAAGCATCAAGACGAGCAACGAATTAATAACGATCATGATGCCCATAATCTGGAATACCTGAGCGTCGAAAGATGTCGTCACGTTATAGTGAGACGTGGTGCCGCGCGCCGCTTGGAGGACGATACAAGCCATCTCAATTGTCATCACGATGGCGACGCCCCACCGGATAAGCTGTACCCCCAGCGCGGCTTCGGGACGTAAGTGATGAACCACGCCAACGTCCAGATGTACAACCCAATTGAAGCGGCGAACTTGATCGGCTTGATCCAGGCGTTGAGACCAGTCACCGTGCGCGAGTCAAACGGAGCGGCGCACAGCATCACTACCAAAAGTAGCATCTGCATCCAACCCGCAATCGCCAATACTTTATCGCGGCGGTAAATTTCGGAAATTAACTTGCGCATCTTCGGTTCATTCCTCAATCAAAAACTTCTGCCTAAGCGTCCACCGCAGAATGAAATAAAGCAGCAGCCCGATTGGACCCAAGAGAAACGTGAGAATCAAACAAGGGATGACGAGCAAGTGATTGATCCGGTGACGCTCGGCGTCTCTCACTTCCCAACTGCCGACAAAGAGATCGAACGCGAGGTAGTGAATCCAACCCGCGAGAAGAATATGTGGGTTCTGGAAAAGCTTTGCCACGTCGGCGAGCGAGCCGAAGCCTCCCTCCGTTTGGCCGAAGTGCGTGACGATCAAGAAGAGATACACGACCGCCAGCAATAGCGGCAGCAGGCAGGAGTTGATAATAATCTTCGTCCACTTCCAGCGCGGCGCGACGACAAGCAGCAGCCAGCCTGGTAGCACCGCAGTGTTACAAATCGAGAAGAGGGTTTCGGGTGACATCAGGGTTCCTCGGCTACCGAAAACAATAGATGTAGTGTTTGAAGACGACGGCGCTCAGTCTGCTTTTCGATGCTATTACGTTGTTTTCGCATTCTCTGTTCACGGAAGTGTGTAAGCGTGGCCGGAGCTAACAAACAGCCGTAGTTAAAGACGCATGCCTACTTCGGTCGCGGCTTGCAGTGCCAAAGGCCGTGCAGCTACACTCGTCGCGCTCTAAATCAAAACTTAATTTTCCGGTTGGGACAAGCCAATCGTGCGAGGTCACGGATGAAGATTCATGAGTATCAGGGCAAAGAGCTGTTGAAAAAGTACGGTGTCCCCGTACCGCGCGGGATCGTCGCGCGCACCGCTGACGAGGCGTTCAACGCGGCGCAAGAATTAGGCACGGAGGTGGTCGTCGTCAAGGCGCAGATTCACGCGGGTGGACGCGGCAAAGGCGGCGGCGTGAAGTTGGCGAAAAGTCCCGCAGAGGCGCGCGAGGTTGCCGAAAAAATACTCGGTATGCAACTCGTCACGCATCAGACCGGCCCCGAAGGGCGCAAGGTGCGCGTGTTGTTGGTTGAAGAGGGTCTGCCGATAGACAAAGAATTTTACCTTGGCATCGTGCTCGACCGCGTGACGGGACGCCCGGTTTTTATGGCGTCATCGGCGGGCGGGATGGATATCGAAGAAGTCGCCGCGCACACGCCCGAAAAGATTCTCAAAGAGACAATCGATCCGGCGGTCGGCTTCCGTCCGTTTCAGGCGCGCAAACTGGCGCTCGGTTTAGGTATCCCCGCTCAACTCGTCAATCAGGCGGCGAAATTTATGCAGTCGCTCTACACCGCCTATGAACAGATGGATGCGTCGCTGTTGGAGATCAACCCGTTTCTGCTGACGAAGGATGAGCGGTTGATTGCCCTTGACGCGAAGGTGAACTTCGACGACAACGCGATGTTCCGCCACCCGGACTACGCGGAGTTGCGCGACTTAAACGAAGAAGAGCCTTTGGAGATCGAAGCGTCGAAGTTTGATTTGAACTACATCAAGCTCGACGGCAACATCGCGTGCATGGTCAACGGCGCAGGCCTCGCGATGGCAACGATGGACATCATCAAGCTGGCGGGCGGAGAGCCGGCCAACTTCCTTGATGTCGGCGGCGGCGCATCGCAGCAGCGCGTCGAAGCGGCCTTCAAAATCCTGCTCGGCGACGAGAACGTGCGGGCCGTCCTGATTAATATCTTCGGCGGCATCGTGCGCTGCGACATGGTGGCGCGCGGTGTGGTCGGCGCGGCGCAGAACCTCGGCATCAAAGTCCCGGTCGTCGTGCGACTCGAAGGCACCAACGTCGAAGAAGGCCAGCGCGTGATCCGCGAGTCCGGCATGAACTTCACCGTCGCAAAAGGCATGAAGGACGCCGCCGAAAAGGTTGTTTCGCTCGCCGGGCAGTGAACTGACGAACTAATGGCAGTCTTAGTCACAGTAGTTAAGCACGCAAAGGCAAAAACATCGTGACACATCCTCCTCTCATCCCTCATCCCTCATCCACCATCCTTTCCTTCTGGGGTGGTGTCGGGACCGTCACCGGCTCGAAGTATTTAATCGAGTCGGAGAAGGGCAACGTGCTCGTCGACTGTGGGCTGTTTCAAGGTCTGAAGGAATTACGCGAACGCAATTGGCAAGATCCGCCGTTTGACCCTCGAAGCCTCGCCGCCGTAATCATCACGCACGCGCATATTGATCACACCGGCTATCTTCCGCGCCTTGTCCGACTCGGTTTCGATAATCCCGTCTATTGCTCGAAAGGAACGGCTGACCTGCTTAAACTGTTGCTGCCGGATTCGGCGCGCTTGCAGGAGGAAGAGGCTGACTACCGCAACCGGCACAAGCTGACGAGGCACGCGCCGGCGCTCCCGCTCTACACTGAAGAGGATGCGCGCGCCGCCATTGATCTCATCCAGCCGGTCGAGAACTCGGGCGAGCCGGTCGAGATTGCCGACGGATTGCGCGCCGGCTTTCGCATTGCCGGTCATATCTTCGGATCGAGTTTGGTGCTCGTCGAAATTGACGGCGCGGGCGATGACGGCAAAGGCCGGCGCGTGCTTTTCTCCGGCGACCTCGGCCATTACGATCAACCGATTATTCGCGACCCGGAACCGCCGCCCGCATGCGATTACATGCTGGTCGAATCAACTTACGGTGACCGCCTGCATACCACCGAAGACCCGAAGGATGCGCTCGCGCGGGTCATCAATGAAGCGGTGGAGCGCGGCGGCCCCGTCCTCTTTCCGGCGTTCGCGGTTGGCCGCACGCAGGAATTGATTTACCACATCCGCGAGTTGGAAGATGAAAAGCGCATCCCGCAGTTGCCAGTGCGCGTTGATTCGCCGATGGCCGCCGCCGCGACGCAGATTTACAGCAGCCGCCCTGAAGAGCAGGACACAGAGTACGCGAGCGTGCTGGCCGAGCGCCGACACCCGCTACGCACGCATTCGATGATTACGGCCTCGTCGCGCGAAGAGTCGAAGCGGTTGAACGACGAACGTGGGACGCGCATCATCATCAGCGCGTCGGGGATGATGACTGGCGGGCGCGTGATGCATCACGCCTTGAGGATGCTCCCGGACCCGGATGCGACTGTGGTCTTTGTCGGATACCAAGCTGCAGGAACGACCGGGCGGCGCATCATCGATGGCGAGCGCGAGGTGCGGATCATGAAACAGTTCGTCCCCGTTCGCTGCCACGTCGAGCGCATCGGCGGACTCTCCGCGCACGCCGACTGGAAGGAAGTTCTGCGCTGGCTGGAAGGTATGCCGGGAGTGCCGCGCCGCTCGTTCACGACGCACGGTGAGCCGGAAGCAGCCGCCGCGATGCGCGACCACATCATGGAGCGTTACGGTTGGCGTGTTGATGCGCCACAGTATGGCGACCGCGTTGAACTGGAATAAAGTATCAGGCTGTTGAATGACTTTCGCGGGCCGAACACTCGCGTCGACTTAACATCTGTCGGCTGTGTCCTGACGCTGGCGGACGTTTACGATAAGGTCACGTTTCCTGAGTGACGCGCGTCAGGACTGAGGTCGCTGTATTGCTGTCGTCGCTGTCGTGCTGGTCTGAACTTACCGCGCCGCCATGCTATACTGCGCGGTCATTTCAACCAGGCAAATCATCAATTCTATATCGTGAACAGGCGTCGACGGCCTCGATTCACTAATCACGATTGATGATTCTTGTCTTCGTATATTAGGAGAGCAACATTGAGCGTTCTCGTTGATAAAAACACGCGCCTCGTGGTGCAGGGCATCACCGGTAAAGAGGGCACCTTTCACACTAAACAGATGGTCGAGTACGGCACCAACGTCGTCGGTGGCGTCACGCCCGGCAAAGGCGGCACGAAGCACGAAGGCATCGCGGTCTTTAACACAGTCGCCGACGCCGTGCGCGAGGCCGGGGCGAATGCTTCCGTGATCTACGTGCCGCCACCATTTGCGGCGGACGCGATTATGGAAGCGGCGGACGCCGGAATCCCGCTCGTCGTGTGTATCACCGAAGGCATCCCGGTGCTCGACATGGTGAAGGTCAAAAAATTCCTCGCCGACAAACAGACGCGGCTGATCGGCCCGAACTGCCCCGGCGTCATCTCACCGGGGAAGTGCAAAATCGGCATCATGCCCGGCCACATTCACAAAGAAGGGCGCGTCGGCGTCGTCTCGCGTTCGGGAACGCTGACGTATGAAGCCGTCGGTCAATTGACCGCGCTCGGACTCGGACAGTCGACCGCCATCGGCATCGGTGGCGATCCCATCGTCGGTACATCGCACACCGACGCACTGGCGTTGTTCGAGGGCGACTCTGAAACCGAAGGCATCATCATGATCGGCGAGATTGGTGGCTCGGCAGAGGAAGAAGCAGCTGCTTACGCCAAAGCGAATGTGACGAAGCCGATTGTCGCCTTCATCGCCGGGCAGACCGCGCCGCCCGGAAGACGCATGGGACACGCGGGCGCGATCATCGCGGGCGGCAAAGGCACCGCCGCCGAAAAGATGAAGGCTCTCGAAGAGGCCGGCATCCGCGTCGTCCACTCACCCGCCGACATCGGCCAGGCGATGAAAGAATTGCTCGGCTCACGCGCCGCGGCATAATTTATAGATGTCAGATGCTGGATATCAGATGTTGGAATTCGTTGACGCTAACATCCGGCATCTTTTTTTGAGGAGAATATGGCAGAACAGACTGGAACTTTAACTTTCGGAATCATCAAGCCGGACGCCGTGCGCGACGGGAAGACGGGCGCAATTATCCAACGCATTACTGAGAACGGTTTTAAGCTGCGCGGGATGAAACTGATTCATATGACGCACGAAGAGGCGAAAGGATTTTACGATGTGCATCGCGAGCGTCCGTTCTTTGGCGAGTTGACGACGTTCATGTCGAGCGCACCGTGCGTCGTGCTGGCGCTCGAAAAGGAAGGCGCCGTCAAAGCGTGGCGCGATTTGATGGGTGCGACCGACCCGGCGAAGGCCGATGCGGAGACGATTCGTCGAGAGTTCGCCAACTCCATCGGCGAGAACGCCGTCCACGGCTCCGATTCGGAAGAGAACGCCGGGATTGAAATCGCGTACTTCTTCAGCCGGCTTGAATTAGTGTGAAAGCATTCAGCCGTCGGCTATCAGCTATCAGTTTAATAAGATTGATTTTGCTGACTGCTGATGGCTAATAGCTGATAGCTATCAAAGGAAATACCATGTCAATCATAGGTGACATTGTTGAATCGACTAAGGCGATCATCAAAGGGATGAGTGTGACGTTCTCTTACATCCCGAAAGCGAAATGGACGGTGCAGTACCCGGAAGAGCCTGTGACGGTGCAACCGCGCTACCGCGGGCAACACCTCTTGCATGTGGACGAGTTGGGGCGCGAAAAGTGCGTCGCGTGCTATCTGTGCGCGGCGGCATGCCCGTCAGACTGCATCTACATTGTCGCCGCCGATGACCCGCGCCCGCCCGAAGAACGCACCGGCGTCGACGAGCGTTATGCAGAGGTCTATAACATCGACTACGGGCGCTGCATCTTCTGCGGTTTCTGCGTTGAGGCGTGTCCGAAGGACGCGATCACGCACGGTTATAATTTCGAGTTGTCGGTTTACAACCGCGCCGATTTGCTGAAGACCAAAGACGATTTGCTGATTACCAAGCAGAAGCAGTCGCCGAACTACCG
>JALZJL010000317.1 GCA_030859785.1 Acidobacteriota bacterium | reverse complement strand
CGACCCCCACATCACCATCGTTGTGACAGTGGATGCCGAGCGGGACTTCGATTTGCGCGGACACCTCGCGAACTACGCGCGCGACTTCATCGGGCAGCGCGCCGCCGTTCGTGTCGCACAACACGATACGCCGCGGCTTGCCTTCCAACGCCGCGCGCAGTGTCGCCAGCGCATATTCAGGGTCAGCGCGGTAACCGTCGAAGAAATGCTCCGCGTCATAAATCAGAAACGGCACGCGCTCGCCCAGATAGCGCACACTGTCGGCGATGATCTCCAAATTCTCTTCGAGGTTGATACGCAACGCCATCCTGACGTGAAGCGGCCACGACTTACCGAAAATCGTGACGACCGATGTTTCAGCTTTGAGCAGCGCCTGAATGCTCGCGTCCTCGTCGCACGCTATGTTCTTGCGGCGCGTCGAGCCGAATGCCGTGACCCGCGCAGACTCCAGCTTCAGCGCGCGACACTTGTCAAAGAACTCCATATCGCGCGGGTTCGAGCCGGGCCAGCCACCCTCAACAAAGTCCACGCCGAGCGCGTCGAGTTGTTCGGCAATGCGGCACTTGTCATCCGCTGAAAAGTTGACACTCTCGCCCTGCGTCCCGTCGCGTAGCGTCGTGTCGTAGATTTCAATCTGCCGTGTCATAAAAAAACTTTCGTCGATGGAACTTTCGCTTATCAAAAGCCGTCGAGGTCGGCGTCCGTGACCGCGCCGATGCTGCTACTCGACACCAGCCGCGCATATTTCGCCAGCACCCCGGTGGTGTATCTACGTTGTGGCGGATTCCAACGTGCGCGTCGCGAGGCGAGTTGACTCTCATCAACGTTTAGTTGCAGCAGACGCTCGCCGGCGTCGATGGTGATCGGGTCGCCCTCTTCAACCAGCGCGAGTGTGCCGCCGACCGCTGCTTCCGGCGCGATATGGCCGACGACCATTCCGTATGTGCCGCCGGAGAATCGCCCGTCGGTAATCAGCGCCACCGAATCGCCGAGACCTGCGCCGATAATCGCCGAAGTCGGGGCCAGCATCTCGCGCATACCGGGGCCACCCTTCGGGCCTTCATACCGAATCACCAGCACATCGCCGGGCTTGATGCGTCTCGCAAGAATCGCTTTCAAACTTTCTTCTTCCGAATCGAAGACGCGCGCCGGGCCAGTGATCGAAGGATTCTTGACACCCGTGATTTTCGCGACCGCGCCTTCGGGTGCGAGGTTGCCGCGCAGGATAGCGAGGTGTCCTTGCGCATAGAGCGGCGCGTTCCACGGTCGGATGACATCCTGATCGGCGCGCGGTTCCGTCGGAACTTCCCTGAGCACTTCGGCAATGGTCTGCCCGGTAATAGTCAATGCGTCGCCGTGTATCAGGCCGTGGGCCAGCAACATCTTCATCACTTGGGGAACGCCGCCCGCGCGGTGCAAATCGGTAGCGACATACTTCCCCGATGGCTTCAAATCACACAGCACCGGCACGCGCCCGCGCATCATCTCAAAGTCGTCGAGGTTGAGCGGCACACCGGCAGCGCGCGCAATCGCGAGCAGATGTAATACCGCGTTCGTCGATCCACCAACGGCCATCACCACTGCAATAGCGTTCTCAAATGCGTGGCGCGTCAGTAATTGCGACGGCAGCAATTGACGACGCACCGCCGCGGCGAGCACTTCGGCGGAGCGCGCCGCGCTGTCAACCTTCTCCGCGTCCTCCGCAGCCATCGTCGACGAATACGGCAGACTCATTCCCAGCGCTTCGATTGCCGACGACATTGTGTTCGCGGTGAACATCCCACCACACGACCCGGCTCCCGGACACGCGCGGCGCTCGACCTCTAACAATTCGCCTTCACCGATCAAACCGGCGCTGAACTGTCCGACCGCTTCAAAGGCACTGACCACCGTCAAGTCCTGACCCTTAAAATTCCCCGCCTTGATCGTCCCGCCATAAACGAAAATCGCCGGGATGTTGAGTCGCGCGATGGCGATCATCGCGCCCGGCATATTCTTGTCGCAGCCACCGATGGCGAGCACTCCGTCGACACTCTGTCCGTTGCACACCGTCTCAATCGAATCGGCAATCACTTCGCGCGACAGGAGGCTGTACTTCATGCCTTCGGTGCCCATTGAAATGCCGTCGCTGATGGTGATCGTCCCGAAGACCTGCGGCATCGTACCCGCGCGGCGGAGCGCATCGATAGCACGCACGGCGAGGTCATTCAACCCCATGTTGCAGGGCGTGATCGTGCTATAGCCGTTGGCGACACCGATGATCGGCTTCGTGAAATCGTCATCGCCGAAGCCGACGGCGCGGAGCATCGCGCGGTTTGGCGCACGCTCGACACCGTGGGTGATGGTTCTGCTGCGCGTGTTGTCGCTCACTTCTGTTCCTTTGATGTGTCCGTTGTTGATGGCGAAAGCGGCTGGTGTTTGAAAGCGCGTTCGCCGCTCGCATACGTTGAAACCACCTGGCCGTTGCCGAACAGTTTGTATTTGTACGTTGTCAGACCTTCGAGTCCGACCGGGCCGCGTGCGTGCAGCTTGCCGGTGCTGATGCCGAGTTCCGCGCCAAATCCGTAACGATAACCGTCGGCGAAGCGTGTCGAGGCGTTGTGAAAAACGCCCGCCGCGTCGACCGATGTCATGAAGTGCGCCGCCGTCGCCGCGTCCTCGGTGACAATTGTTTCCGTATGGCGTGACCCGTATGCGTCGATGTGCGCGAGCGCATCCTCTGTGTCGTCGACAACCTTGATCGAGATAATCAGATCGGAGTATTCGGCTGCCCAATCGTCGTCGGTCGCGAGAACGATGTCGTTTATGTTGGCAAGCGAGATCGTTCGCGAACAACCACGCACCTCAACCCCGGCGTCGCGCAGACGACCGATGCTTGCCGGCAGAAAACTCTCTGCCACGTCACGATGCACAAGCAATGTTTCTACCGCGTTACACGCCGCCGGATATTGCACTTTTGAGTCTAGGACGATGGCCGCGGCCTTTTCGAGATCGGCGGCGCGATCAACGTAGACGTGACAGACGCCTTCGCCGTGGCCGAGTACGGGGATGCGGCTGTGCTCGCCAATGTAGCGCACGAACGCCTGCGAGCCGCGCGGGATAACAAGGTCGATGTCGCGTTCGAGAGCGAGAATCTGCCCGACCTCTTCGCGCGTGTGCAGCAGACTAACGGCATCAACCGGGATGTCTCCGAAACTCTGAAAGAGTTCGTGCCACACCTGCACAAGGGCCGCGTTCGTGTGCGCAGCCTCGATGCCGCCTTTCAGGATGACGGCATTTCCGGACTTGAGCGCGAGCGACACGACCTGCGGCACGACATCCGGGCGCGACTCGAAGATGACGCAGACCACGCCGAGCGGACACGAAACTCGATGAAGAATCAGATCATCATCGAGCTTTGTCGCCGTCAGCATCCGATCAAGCGGGTCGGGCAGACGCGCCACGCCGCGCACCTGTTCCGCCATCGCGCCGACACCGCGCACGCTCGTCTTTAAGCGGTCGAACATCGCGCGCGACATCCTTCCGGCCTCGACATCGACGATTGCTGCACGGCAGTCGAGTTCATTCGCGGCAAGGATTTCGTCGCGTCGCTGTTCAATCGCGGCGGCAGCGGCAATCAGCACTTCGTTGCGGCGCGTGTCTGACAGCGTGGCAAGTAACCGCGATGCTCGCCGCGCACGCCGCGCGACCTGCGCCACATCCTGTGTTTCCTGAATCGAAGGGGAAGGTTTCATCGGCTAATTATTCAACGTGACAGGTGACAGGTGACAGGACCATGCCGGGGATTGCGGAATGCGGATGAGCAAACCCACTCGCGATGCTTGTGTGTGCTGCTTACATTCCGCAATCCGCAATCATCTTGTCACGTGTCACTTTTGAGGAGGACAATGTTATCTCGCGCGACGAGCACGCGGGGTTTCTGACGTGTTGAGTGGCGATTCTCATCACCGATTAAATTTTCGGCCTCGGCGCTGTCGCAGTTGGCGATTCCGCGCGCGAACTCGCGCCCTTCGATATCGGCGATGCTGATTACATCGTGCGGTGCAAAGTGGCTTTCAACGCGGACGACGCCCGACGAAAGAAGGCTGGCCTTGCTACCGACCAGAGCCGCACGCGCGCCGTCATTAACGATTAAACGCCCATGCACGTTCGCGGCATAGGCGATCCAGCGCCGCTTGCCGGCCATCCGTGAGTGCGAGCTGAAGACGGTGCCGACCTGCTCGCCGGCGAAAATGCGTGTCAGCGTATCCGCCCGTTGACCGTTGGCGATGACCGCGACGCCGCCCGCTAACATCGCAATCTCTGCCGCTTCCAGCTTCGTCAACATTCCGCCGCGTCCGCCCGCCGACGGGCCTGCCGCAAGCGCCCTAAGTTCCGGCGTCACCTCCTCAACCGTCGAAATCACATGCGAGCGCAGATCGTTAATTAGTCTCGCGCCAACTTCTACTGTTTTACCTTCCTTCTCGTGTGGTGACTCGCGACGATCCAACAACCCGTCGACATCTGACAACATCACGAGCGCCTCGGCTTCGAGCTTGCTCATCACGAGCGCCGCCAGACGGTCGTTGTCACTAAAGACTCGACCATGCCCGCCCTCTAAATACTCAAGCTCGGCGGTCGACACGGTATCATTCTCGTTGACGATTGGAAGCACGCCGAGTTTCAGCAGTTTCTCCATCGTCTGCCGGAGCGCCGAGTAGCGACGCCGGTCTGTGAAATCATCCTCGGTTAATAGAACCTGCGCAATCTTCACGTCGCCGGGCCGGAACAGTTGTTCATAAGCATGCATCAGCAGACTCTGCCCGACGGCGGCACACGCCTGTCGCACCACCACATCGCTCAACCGCGCGCGGTTTAATCCGAGCCGCGTCGCGCCGAATCCGACCGCGCCCGAAGAAACTAGGACCACCTGACGCCCTTCTTTTTTCAGCGTCGTGACGGCGCCTGCCAGCAGTGTCAGATTGTCTGTGTGCAGCGCGGCGTTCGTCCCCGTCACCACGCTGGTTCCGAGTTTAATGACGACACGGCGCGCTTTAGCTAAGCGCCTTCGCGCATCAATGGCGGCGTCCCCTCTCTCGTCCATACTTTTATGTCGTTGTCTGCGACGTCAGTTCGTCGCTTTGTCAACGAGCTTGTTGGCTGCCAGCCACGGCATCATCGCGCGCAGATCGGCGCCGACTTTTTCGATGCGGTGCTCGCGCGTCTCAACTTCAAGTTGGCGGAACCTCGGCTTGCCATTGCGATTCTCCTTCATCCACTCGTTGGCAAACGCGCCTGATTGAATCTCGGCCAGCAGCCCCTTCATCCGCTGTTTCGTCTCGTCGTTAATCACCACGGGGCCGCGCGTCATGTCGCCGTACTGCGCCGTGTTGGAGATCGAGTAGCGCATTTCCGAGATGCCGCCCTCGTACAGCAAATCGACAATCAGCTTCATTTCGTGAAGGCACTCAAAGTAAGCCATCTCCGGCGCGTAGCCGGCATCGACCAGCGTCTCGAAGCCAGCCTTGATGAGCGCTGTCAAGCCACCACATAACACGGCCTGCTCGCCGAACAGATCGGTCTCGGTCTCTTCGCGGAAACTGGTTTCGATCACCCCGGCGCGGCCCCCGCCAATTGCCGAAGCATAAGCCAGGCCGGTCTGTTTGGCATCGCCGTTCGGGTCTTGATGAACAGCGAGCAGACACGGCACGCCCGCCCCGCGCGCGTATTCGTGGCGCACCAGATGGCCCGGCCCCTTTGGCGCGACCATGAAGACGCTCAACTCCGGTGGCGGCTTGATGAAGCCGAAGTGAATCGAGAAACCATGCGAGAAGCCGAGATACTTGCCAGGCAGCATCGACTCGGCAATATCCTTAGCGTACACGTCCGCCGCGACCTCATCGGGGACGAGCATCATCACCACGTCTGCTTCCGCCGCCGCCTGCGCGACTGGCAGTGTCGAGAGTCCGGCCTGTTCAGCTTTCACGCGAGAGGCACTACCCTGACGGAGGCCGACGGTGACCTGGCAGCCGGAATCACGCAGGTTATTCGCCTGCGCAAATCCCTGACTGCCGTAGCCAATGATGGCGATGCGCTTTTCACGCAGCGCGCCGAGGTTCGCGTCTTTATCGTAATAAACCTTCATCTGTTGAGTCCTTTTAGTGTGTGGAATTTGAGTCGCCGGCAATAGTATCACCGGCATCAGTGGTTGGAGTTAATCGACGGAGTCCATGATCGTCACCACTCATATCATTCGGTTTTCGTGAAGGCGAGGACATGCTGCTCTGTGTCTTCTGAGAGCGCGTCCGTTGCATCCATCGCGTCGGTCGCGGACAAGCGGTTGATCGCGATGCACCCGGTTCGTGTGACGGAGCGAATGCCAATCGGTCTCAGCAGTTCGATGATCGCCTCAACCTTTTCTTTGTTGCCCGACGCTTCGACGATCATCCGCGTGTGCGAAATATCGACCACTTTTCCGCGGAATACACTCAGCAGGCTCAGCACTTCCTGGCGCCCGGCCCCTGGCGGCGCGTCGACATCAATCAGCGCCATCTCGCGCTCGATGTGTGGCCGTGTCGTCACGTCCTGCACCTCGCGCACGCGCGCGAGGCGTTGGCACTGCTTCACTATCTGCTCGATAGTCCGGTCGTCGCCGCGCGTCACAATCGTGACCAGCGACCACTGCGGGTCGAGCGTCTTGCCAACCGCTATCGTCTCGATATTAAAGCCGCGCGAACTAAACAGTCCCACAATCCGCGACAACTCGCCCGGTTGATCAGCCACTAGAATTGAGAGCGTATGACGCATGCGTGTTAAAGGATGAAGGATGAAGGATGAATAAAAACCAGAAGGCAGAATGCAGCACTCAGCGAGAAATAAGCCGCCGTCGAACTTCCGTGTTCCGTGTTTCATGTTCTGTATTCTGTATTCCTGGATTCATCCTTCATCCTTCATCCTTTCCTCATGCACGATCATGTCGCGCGAACTGCCGCCGGAGGGCACAATCGGGAAGACGTTCTCTTCCTTCGAGATGACCACGTCGATCACCGCGACGCCTTGGTAATTCAGGGCGGCACTGAGCACCGTGCGCAGTTCATCGGGACGTGTCGCGCGGAACCCGCCCGCGCCGTATGCTTCGGCCAGCTTAACAAAGTCCGGTGCGACCGAGATATCGACCTCGGAATAGGTGCGTTCGTAGAACATCTCCTGCCACTGGCGCACCATTCCCAAATAGCCGTTGTTAAGGATCAGGACTTTGATTGGCAAGTCATATTGCACCGCCGTCGACAATTCCTGATTGGTCATCTGGAAGCCGCCATCGCCGACTACCGCGACAACCAATTGGTCACGAAACGCGAGTTGCGCGCCCAACGCCGCCGGCAACCCGAACCCCATCGTGCCGAGTCCGCCGCTGGTAATCCACTGCCGTGCACGGTTGAACGGATAGAACTGCGCCGCCCACATCTGATGCTGACCGACATCGGTGGTGATGATTGCTTCGCCGCGCGTCAGTTGATGCAACTCGCGGATCACATTCTGCGGCTTGATCTCGTCGCGCGCTCCGGAGAACCGCAGCGGTTGTTCGAGTTGCCAGCCGCGCAGAGCATCCCACCACGCGATTCGTCGCGCGCGGCTCGCTTCAAGCTCTTCGTTTTTCCGCGACTCAATTTCAGCAAGCATGGCGCCGAGGGCGACGCGAGCGTCGGCGGCGAGCGACAAGTCAGCCGCGCGGTTCTTGCCGATATTGGCCGGATCGATGTCGATGTGGACGACGCGCGCGTGCGGTGCAAACGTCGCCAGCTTTCCAGTCACGCGGTCGTCGAATCGCACACCGACCGCAATCAGCAAATCGCTTTCGGCGACGGCCATGTTCGCCGTGTACGTGCCGTGCATCCCAAGCATGCCGAGGCACAGCGGATGTGCCGACGGGAATCCACCAAGTCCCATCAGCGTTGGCGTCACCGGCAATTGCAACGCTTCGGCGAACCCCTGTAACTCGTTACCCGCGCCGGAAGTGACGATGCCGCCGCCGACGTAGAGCACCGGGCGCTCGCTCCGCAAGATTGCTTCGACGACTCGCTGCGTCGCGCGCGGGTCGGGTGCCTTCTTCACTTCGCGACACGGAAACGAAATATGGTCGAGCCGCGAATATGAACAGCGCGCTGCTGTCACGTCCTTCGGGATGTCGATGACCACCGGGCCGGGTCGCCCCGAACGTGCGAGGTGAAAAGCTTCATGCACCACCGCCGCCAGGTCGCACACTTCGCGGACGAGATAGTTATGTTTGACGCACGGCCTGGTAATGCCAACCGTGTCGACCTCCTGAAATGCGTCCGTGCCGATCATCGTCGTCGGCACTTGACCGGTGATGACGACCAGTGGAATCGAATCCATGTATGCGGTCGCGATGCCGGTCACCGCGTTCGTCGCGCCCGGCCCCGAAGTGACGAGCGCGACTCCGACCTTGCCGGTCGCGCGTGCGTACCCATCGGCGGCATGCACCGCTCCCTGCTCATGCCGCACAAGGTAATGCGTCAGAAGTTTGCGTGCTCGCCATAACTCGTCGTAGATGTGCAACACCGCGCCGCCCGGATAACCGAAGATGTCCTTCACGCCTTCATGCACCAGCGCCTGGACTAAAACCTCCGCACCGCGCGGCCAGTGCTCGTCGTTCATCAACGGAACGGCGCTCTGTGTTTTTGCTATCGTTATCTGCTGCTTCGTCAACATAAGCTGTATCCAATACTGAAACAACGGATGACACGGATTTCACAGACAACAGACAATAAATCCGTGTCATCTGTGTCATCCGTTGTTCCTCTGCTGCTGGTTGCGTAAGTCATATAGAAGAGTGGTTCACGCAATGATTGAGTGGCAGTTACTTTTGCCTTCCTGCTTATCTCACGCCGGGGCGTCACCGGCAGCGGAGCCTACGCGCGTGCCGGGATGATCTTAACGAAACGTGTCTGCCAGTCTTCGGCGAGCCGCGCCACTTCTCCTGCCTCCGTGTGCTGTAAACCATCGATCAAGGCTTGGCGATAATGTCCGAGCAGTTCGCGCAGGTTGCCTTCATCCACTTCGGTGACAGGTTCAAGGCTGACCCGGGCGCCGGTTGCGAGACGCCGCTGAATCGCTTCCGCGTTAAGGCCGAGGTCTTCATCGGTGAGCAGGTACACGACCCCGCCGGTCATCCCGGAACAGAGCCAGGGGCCTGGGTCGCCGAGCACCAAACCACGGCCAGACGTTTGATATTCGAAGGCAAAACCCTTGATGTTGGCGCGCGTCGCAAGGTGGCCTAACTCGTCGCGGACGGGAGCGCGCAATCGACCGCCGATGATTAAGTCCGCGCCCGACAGACGGATTCCGGCGCGTGAGTCGGCGTCGCCCTGAACGATTAACAGCCCGGCCTGGGCGCCGTAAGCGAAACACTTTCCGACCGAGCCATCGACCAGCACGCCATCGTGATTGACGCCCTTCAAGATGACGATACGGCCCCCCGACGCACCCTTGCACGCGCCGTCCTGCACGCCGCCCTGCACGAAGATGTCGACCCCGTCGCCGTTGAACGCGCCGAGTCCATTGCCCGGCACCGAGCCTTCACTGAAGTTCAGCACCGCGCGTTTAAAGTTGGTTCCGATGGGCATCCCATTACCGTTGGGCGAAGTGCCGTTGGTCGAAATACCGTTCGTCGAATAGGCAGCGGTGCGCGCTAACTTGCCAGCGAGGTGCGTACCAAGTGCGCGGTCGGTGCTCGACACATAGGCGTCGTCAAAGATAACGACTTCTTTTCCGGCTTCGGCAAGTTCGACTACCGAGCGCGAGATGACGCGCGTCAACGAAGTCAGCGAGCGGCGCGCGCGACCGACCGTCGGCTCATTCGCACCGTGGCAGAACGTACACGATTCCGCCGGACGCAACAGCCATTCAAGATCGACCCGGTCGCACCCGCGCACCTGTTCCAGTAAATCGACGCGCCCGACTAAATCAACGGTGCGAGTCAATCCGGCAAACGCCGTTTCGCGCTTAATCTCTTCATTCACTCCTGTGAAGAAGTGGACGAGATGTTCGGTCGCGCTCTCGTACTCGCGCGGCTTGAAGTGCTTCTGCCCGTGGACGAGCGCCTCTTCCGGCGTCTTCAACTGACTGGTAATGCCGACGTGGCAAGTGCCTGTGTTGCACTCGCGACAACTCGTGCAGCCAATCGCGGCCATCGCCATCGTCCCAAAGCCGACGCGGTCAGCGCCGAGCAGCATCAACTTCACTACGTCGCGACCGGACTTGACGCCGCCGTCGGCCCACAATTCCACACGGTCGCGCAGGCCGGCGCGGACGAGCGCACGATGCGCCTCGCGCAACCCGATCTCGACCGGCAGACCCGTGTGCCGCAGACTGTGTTTACGCGCCGCGCCCGTGCCGCCGTCGTAACCGGAGATGGCGATAATATCCGCGTGCGCTTTCGCGACGCCGGTCGCGATTGGGCCGATGTACGGCACCGCCGGAATCTTCACCGAGATGCGTGCGCGCGGGTTGACTGTCTTCAATTCCTCGATCACTTGCGCGAGGTCTTCGATGGAATAGATGTCGTGGTTGTTTGACGGCGAGATGAGGTCGACGCCGACGGGCGTGTGACGTGTCTCGGCGATACGCGCCGTCACTTTGAAGCCGGGCAGCAGTCCGCCCTCGCCGGGCTTCGCACCCTGCCCGATCTTGATTTCGAGCAGGTCGCATGAATTGAGAAAACGCGCGTTGACTCCGAACCGCCCCGATGCGATTTGCTGGCCGCGGTGATCGCGGTAAGCGCCCATCATGTCGGGAATCTCGCCGCCTTCGCCGTTGACGCAGATGATGTCGAGACGCTTCGCCGACTCTGCATAGGCGCGGAAAGAAGCTTCGCCCTGCGAGCCGAAGCTCATCGCGGAGAAGTAGAACGGCGCGGCGTGGCGACCTGCGCGCGTATCCACTTCTCCGCCGCGGGGAGACACTGCTGCCGATGCTTCGTCAGGCTGACTCTTGATTTCGAGCAGTTGGCGCAACGCGACCGGCTTCGTCTCTTCGATCTCACGCAGCTTCGCGGCAAAGCTTTCGTATGGTTGGTCGCCGCGCGCCACACGCCCGGCAACATTCCAAATTGACGGCTGTTCCCGATACTCACCCGGCAGCATCACAGCTTTCTTCTTCGACGACACGTCGTCGTCTTCGGGCAACCCTTGCGCGACTCTCAAACGCACGCGCGCGTCCCGGTCCAACTCGCATAGAGATAGCCCCGCGAAGGCCGAGCCGCAGTAATTCGCTGTCCCGAAATACTCTTCGACATCCGGGGCGAGTCCGATGGCGGCGAACAATCGACCGTAGCCGTCGAGTTCGTGGATGCCCATCGTCGAAAGAACTTTCTCGACACCGACTTCGAGCGCGGTCTGGCAGGCCTTAAGACGGGCGCGCCGTTCCGTCTTACTGATCGAGCCGCGCAGAGCGACTTCGTATAAGAGATATGGATTGACGGCGTCCGCCCCGCAGCCAAGCGCCAGCACCACATCATGCACGTTGCGCAAATAGCCAGAGCGCAGCACCACGCTCGTGTGGCGGCGCAGGCTGATGCCGTTCAGATCGGATTCGGCGCGCAGCCGTGTGTCGATTGCCGCGAGCACGAGGTGGGCATCAATGGCGAGATGATCGTCGCGGAAGGCTTGCGCGTCATCCAGTATGATGACCGAAGCGCGATGGTGACGAACAATGTCAATCACCTCTTGCTCAATGCGGCTCAGTGCCTCCGGCAGCGTCTCTTCCGGGCGGCAGACGATGTCGATAGTGGCGCAGCGCAAATCACCGCCGGCATCAATCGCCGGTGTGCTGGCGGAAGCATCGGCGCAGTAATTCATCACTTCATGAAACGTGCGCCGCTTCAAATCGCGTGCGACTGCGTTGTGCGTTTCATTCGATTCTTCGATTTCGCCGCCGAGCAATACCGGCGACAGCAACTCGATCTGCTCGACATCGGTCGGAGTGGCAAGGTCTGGCCGCGCACCGATAAAGACGCGCGTAGAAAAGTGATCTGCCTCGCGCTCGCGGTCAATGGACGGGTTGGTCACGACCGCGACGCGCTCGTGGAAATAGTCTGCGAGGTTCTTCCGCTGCTTTGAAAGCGCGGCGAGTGGGCCGTCCCAACCGAGGCCGCTGATTGGCTCTTTGCCACTCGCGCCCATCTCCTGCGCATCCGCGTCGTCAAGTTTATTCCACCCGAAAGCAATCAGCCGCTTCTCGTCGCTGATCGGTTGAGTATCGACTGATGCGACGGGCGCGCTTTCAATAGCCACGCTCCCTTTGGCGGACGTGCGATGCACCCAGTGAGTTCGACTGTTGAGGCGCGCCAGTGGAAAGCGTTGGCGCACGGCGTCGAGGGCGTGGCGTTGCAGTTCATGGTACTCGAAGACATCGACACCGACATCGCGCCGCAGCAGGAACCCCATCTTCTCGCCGGGCGCGAGTGGCTTCGGATCACAGACCATCTGTTCGAGCGGTACGACGCCCTTCTCCGACGATGCAAAAAACTCCTTTTCCGTTTCTCCGAACCACAACGGGCGCAGGCCAAGCGCGTCGCAACTGAACACGATCTCGTCGCCCTGCCGCGCGATGATCGCCGCCGGACCCTGCGCCAATGCGCCAAACGCCCGCCGCCAATATCGATAGAGTTCCTGCAAATCGCTGGGGAAGCGCGCGATTTCACTCCACACCGGCGGGAACGCAATCTCCAGCGCATTCATCAGGCTGAGGCCGTAATTGAACATGAAGCACTCGATGATGCGGTCGAGCACCTGCGAGTCGCTGGCCTTGTCCGGCAGTTGGAAGCCGAGCGCGGACGCCTGCCGCCCCAGTTGGTCAATCGAATTGATCTCGCCATTGTGTCCGAGCGTCGAGAACATTTGCGCCCGTTCGGCTCGCGAATCGGTGTTCGTTGAATAACGTCCGTGACCAAGCGTAATCGCCGACTTGAATTCCGGGTGACTGAGTTCCGGGAAGTAGCGTCTGAGCGTCTCCGCGTCGCCGCGCACTTTATAGACGACGCTGTTCTGGCTGAGCGAAGTGATATGCACCGGCAATTCACGCTCAAGCTGGAGGTGCAAATTAAAAATGTCGCTATCCTTGATCCCACGCGCCGAGCGCGGCAGCGCTGCAATTTGCAAAAATTCCGGCTCGGTCGAACGGGCCAGCGGGCCAAGCGCCGCCGAGCGGACGTGCGCCGACTCCGCGACGAGCACTTCAAGCGCGTATTCGTCGAACAACTCAACGGCCCGTCGTTTAATTCCTTCCCCTTCACCGCGCCGCTCGTGTGGAATCATGATGTGCGCGACCGTGAAGTGCGCGCGCGCGGATAATTTGCGCCGCAGCCCGACGGCCTCCAAACGTCTCCCCCACCACTCGCGCGGAATATCCGTCTGAAGGCCAGCACCGTCGCCTTCGCCCTCGATCTCGCCAGTGCGGTGTCCCATCCTCGTCAGCGCTTCGAGCGTCCGCTTGACGTTGCCGTGCGACGCGCTACCATCTTTTTTAACGTTGGCAATAATCGCGCAGGCGTCGTGCTCGCTCTCGTCATGCACCCACCCGGCGCGACGATGCATCCCTGCCGGGGTGTTCCGGAGAGGCAAACCGGGTGGCCGTGACTCTTCAATGTACATCAATGTCAATAACCCTCGTTCTTTAAAATCCGGTGCGTATATAAAAAAGGGCCACCAACTTTTTCCGTTGATGGCCTTTCGCGGTTAGTTCAGATATCACAAAAGCAGGCCATCATGTGTCAGTTACACCGACGCCGGTAAGTGAAGTGGTAATGTTCGCGAAAGTGTTCATCGCCGCGATGGGACGTAACGCGGTTCGGAAACCGTTCTGCTCTGACGAAACAAAATGAAGCAGCGAATTCATCTTTGCATCAAATGCATGCTTATGAGCGCGAGTGACCGCAACCAAACGGACAGGCATCATGATTTGCAACCTACTTCCTGCCGTATGTGAGGTCAATAGACTACATGGTTATCTCTGGTTTGTATAATTTATTCTTTTAACCTACCTATAAGAAAAATTGGAGGCAACTAACGAGATAACTGTCGAATTTAAGCTGGGTCAGTCATAGTTGATTAAAGGTAATTTCTCAGCCACGTTCACCGCGTGAGCGGTGGTGTGAATTTAGCCTAGCGTTTCAACGCCGAGCGTAGTCACGCAACCTACCACGTCG
>JALZJL010000295.1 GCA_030859785.1 Acidobacteriota bacterium | reverse complement strand
GATGCTCCGCTCCGGCGAGGTGTTGAATTTTTCCGACATCGCGCGACCGAAGGCGGACAAGCATTCGACCGGGGGCGTCGGTGATAAAACGTCGCTCGTCGTCGCGCCGCTGGCCGCCGCTTCGGGTGTGTGCGTGCCGATGGTTTCGGGGCGCGGCCTCGGCCACACGGGCGGCACGCTCGACAAGCTCGAAGCGATTCCGGGCTTCCGCGTCAGTCTGTCACTCGCCGAGTTCCGCGCGGTGCTGGAGCGCGTTGGGTTCGCGATGATCGGACAGACTGAGACGCTTGCCCCCGCCGACCGGAAGCTGTACGCGTTGCGCGACGCGACAGAGACGGTTGAATCAATCCCACTGATTGTCGCGTCGATCATGTCAAAGAAGATGGCCGCCGGGCTGGACGCGCTGGTGCTGGACGTCAAGTCGGGCAGCGGCGCATTCATGCCCGACGAGGCACATGCGCGGCTGTTAGCGCACTCGCTCGTCGCGATGGGTACGCGGTTCGGTGTGCGCACCGAAGCTCTAATCACTGACATGAGCCAGCCGCTCGGACGCGCCGTAGGGAACGCGCTTGAGACACGCGAGTGCATCGAGTTGTTGCGCGGCGAGGTGTGTGAGATGACGCGCCCGACGCTTGATCTATCAATCGAATTAGCGGCGCGAATGGTCACCCTGTCCGGTGCCGAGACGACGCTCGACGCGACGCGTGTGCGTGTGCGGCGCGCGCTTGAGACAGGCGCGGCACTGGAAAGATTTCGTGCGGGCGTCGAAGCGCAGGGCGGCGACGCGCGTGTGTGCGACGAACCAGCGCGCTTGTTTGATCCGAAGCTGGAAGAGATTAGCATTGAATCGACACGCGGCGGTTACATCACGCGCGTCGATGCGGCTGAGGTCGGTCGTGCGGTCGCCGCGCTTGGCGGCGGGCGGACGCGAATCGAAGATGTAATTGATCCGGCGGTGGGCTTTCTCGCCGACGTGAAAATCGGCGACCAGGTTAAGGCCGGCGAAACGCTCGGACTGCTTTACTGTCGCGGGCAATCCGCCGGCTCGCAATCGGCAGCGCGCATCCGGGCAGCCTACGAAATCGAAGACCAACGCACGGTCGATCCTCCGCAGCTCATTAAGGAAGTCATTACGGCATGAAATCTCGTCTGCTGACTCTGTTCATGATAGTCGCTCTGTTGGTAATCGCGTGCTCGTCGTGTCAAACGCAGGGGCGCGCGCGCGGCGACGAATCGAAGGTGCATGTTGGTGTCGTGTTCGACATCGGCGGCAAGGATGACCGGTCGTTCAACGCGGCGGCGTGGGAAGGGGCCAAGCTCGCCGCGAAGGATTTGCCGATTGTGCTGCGCGATGTCGAGCCGGGCGACCCGACATCCATCGAGCCGGCGATGCGCGCTTTTGCCGAGCGCGGCTATGATCTGATCGTCGGCGTCGGCTTTGCACAGACGCCGATCATGCAACAGGTCGCGAAGGATTACCCGAACACCAGTTTCGCGATTATCGACGGCGTGGTGGCACCGGACGAACAGTTGCCGAACGTCGCTTACCTGTTGTTCAAAGAGCATCAGGGTTCGTACCTGGTCGGGATGATCGCCGCGCGGAAGTCGCAGACCGGCGTGCTCGGCTTCATCGGCGGGATGGACATTCCGCTGATTCATAAGTTCGCCACCGGCTTCGAAGAGGGCGCGCAAAGTGTCAACCCGAACGTCCGGATAATTACGAACTATGTCGGCGTGACCGACGCGGCGTGGAACAATCCGGGCAAGGGCAAAGAGTTGGCGCTGTCGCAGATTGGCAAAGGCGCCGACGTGATCTTTACCGCCGCAGGCAATTCGGGACTCGGCGCATTCGATGCCGCCGAGCAGAACAACAAATTCGTGATCGGCGTCGATGCGAATCAGAACTGGGTCAAGCCCGGTTTCGTCCTGACCAGCATGGTCAAGCGCGTCGACACCGCGGTCTACCAGACCATCAAGGATCGCGTCGAGAATGCATTCAAAGGCGGCGTGCATGTCTACGGTCTAGAGAATGACGGCGTCGCCTACGCGCTCGACAAATACAACGCGCCGCTGATCCCACCCGCCGTGCTCAGCGAAGTCGAAGCCGCGAAACAAAAGATCATCAACGGCCAGATCGAAGTCACCGACGCGATGGCAAAGTAGGGGCCGGGGGTCAGGGGCTGGGGGCCGGTAAATGTCTCCCCGACCCCTGTCCCCTGTTCCCGACCCCTTTTATGATTGAGCTGAGAGACATCACCAAA
>JALZJL010000289.1 GCA_030859785.1 Acidobacteriota bacterium | reverse complement strand
ACTTCCGTGTCAATTACCAGCACGGAGATGCTTTCCGGTGTGTGTCCGGGCGTTTCGACGAAACGCAGAGTGACTGTGCCGAGTTCGATTTCGTCGCTGTCCTTCACCGCCCGATGTGGAAACGTCGCTCCGGCTTTATCGCCAAAGATGATCTCCGCGCCCGTGCGCGAAGCAAGCTCACGATGACCGCTCACGAAATCGGCGTGCAGGTGCGTCTCAATCACACAATTGATTTTCAAGTTGTTCGCTTCAGCTTCCGCGATGTATTGATCAACATCACGTTGCGGGTCGACGACTGCCGCTTCACCATTTGAACCGATCAAATATGAAGCGTGGGCGAGGCATCCGAGATAGAACTGTTTGAAATACATTTTCGTGTCCTCCGGCTAATACTGACTCATCAAACAAGAATCCCGCCAGGCGCGCCAGGACTTCAATCACTCCGGCAGAACTCTCGCTTCATTGTGGTGACAATTTCCTCGTCTGCGCTCTTCCACTTAAGAAAGAATTAACTGCTTATTAAAAGGCAATTCACACGTGCGAGTTAATCTCTGACTTCGGGCACAACACCAACAAGTTTTCCCCTTCAGACAGACCTGATCGAACAAATAATCAGGATGTTGATCTCACGCTCTTGAACAGTCAACCGGAGGATTATTTCAATGAACAAAGTCGAGGCTTCAATCCGCACGCTGCTGCTGATCGTGGTCGCAGTCATCGCCACTTCGTCTTCTGCCGCCGCAGAGACTATCACTTTTTCAAACACAACATCCGGCGCAACGACTTTCAACCGTCCGGTTGATACCGGCACTGCGCTCTCGGCTGTAGGCACAGCCGTTCCATACAGCATCTTTCAATTCAGTGTGGGCTCCGCCGGGCCGCACACGTTTTTAAGCACTGCGACGACCGCGGGCTATGACCCGTTTCTGAGTCTGTATCGTATCAGCTTCAATCCAGCCACACCGCTCACTAACTTTCTGTTCGCCAATGACGACTTTCCGCCGGGTAACTTGACGCAATCCGGGTTCACGCTCTCGTTGACGACAGGCGTCAATTATTTTCTTGTTCAGACCGGATTTGAGAACAGTGATTTCGGGAATTTCACGACTGTCATCAGCGGCCCCGGAGCGATTACACCAGTGCCGGAACCGGTCACACTGATGTTGCTTGGCTCAGGAATGATCGGTGTCGCCGTGCGTGTGCGTAAGCGACGTGCGACGCACTGAGGATACTGTCTGAACATTCGCCACGCTTACGACGACGGAACAAGAATCACCCGCCGACTCTAAATCAGAGCTTACAACATTGGGACATGCCGGAGCTTGGGAACGCGGACGGCTCGGATGGGAACGCGGACGGCTCGTCCGCCAGATGGCCCCAGCCATCTCCATCGAGTGGCGCTGGCAGTCACCGTTGATGGTCACGCACGCCTGGTGTGCGGGCTCTGCGGCGTTCAGGCGGACGAGGCAGTCCGCGCTCCCGGCACGCACGATCAATCTGTACCCATGTGGCGTGCTCCGATTTAGTAAACCGCTGATCTGTTGAAGAGACTGAAGGAGTGTGAATTGTGAAAAGCACCTATCGCCTGCTGAAATCGTTGTTCGCCTTCTTGCCCGTGACCATCTGTTGCCAGCCATTGATTAACGTCACGGCACAGAACGGTGCCGGCCCGAAATCCGATAACCAAACAATCAAACCCAGGTCGCGCGTGATCCTGCCGGGTGAACTGCTACCGACCGGCAAAAAATCACCCCGACCGCTGCTCCCAATTCAACTTTTCAAACGATGAATCCTGACTTACCGACGCGTCCGGATTTCGTCGTCGGTCAAGCGGTCGCCACCGCGAAAAGCCCTGATGGAAATACGATGCTCGTGTTGACAAGCGGGTATAATCGCAACAACGGCGCGAACGGAGCCAGAGTTGCCGCTGAATCAAACGAATATGTTTTCGTTTATGCCATCTCGAATAATCAACCGGTTAAGCGTCAGGTGTTACAGGTTCCGAATACCTTTAACGGCATCGCCTGGCACCCGGACGGCACAAATGCAAGCCTTGCGCGAACGGATTCAGCACGTTATCTACATCGTCAAGGAGAACCGCACTTACGATCAGGTGCTCGGCGACTTAGAGAAAGGTAACGGCGATCCGAGCCTGGCCGTGTTCCCTGAGCCGATCAGCCCGAACCATCACCGACTAGCTCGCCAGTTTGTGACACTTGATAATTTCCATGACAGCGGCGAAGTCAGCGGTGACGGCTGGAGCTGGTCGACAGCGGCACGCACCACCGACTTCACAGAGAAGACAGTCTTCGTGCAGTATGCCGGTCGCGGGCTTTCCTACGATTGGGAGGGCACGAATCGCGGCCTCAACGTCGGCATCCCGACGCTTGCCGAGCGGCGTGCGATCAACCCGGCGGTGCCAAACGACCCTGACCTTTTGCCGGGTCTCGGTGATGTCGCCGCGCCGGACAGCTCTGCCGGCGAAGCCGGAACCGGCTACCTGTGGGACGGTGCGCTTCGAGCCAATCTCACCATCAGAAACTATGGTTTCTTTGTTGAAGGCGGGCGCCCATTGGTGCGTAATCCTTTCAAGGAGCGAATCGTTCAATCGTTCGCCACCAAACCGGCATTGAGGGACAACACCGATCCGTACTTTCGCGGCTACGATCAGCGCAACGCTGACTTCTGGCTTTTCAAAGAGTGGGAACGCGAATTTGACTCCTACGTCGCGAATGGGAATCTGCCTAATTTGCAATTCGTGCGTTTGCCGCATTATCACTTCGGCAACTTTACGACGGCGATTGATGGCGTCAGCACAGTCGAGACGCAGATGGCGGATAACGATTACGCCATCGGTTTGTTGGTCGAGAAGATTGCGCGCAGTCCTTACAAAAACAACACGCTGATTTTCATCATCGAAGATGATGCGCAAGGCGGACCCGACCACGTTGATGCACATCGCAGCCTCGGCTATGTCGTCGGCCCATACGTTAAGCAGGGGCCGGTCGTGTCGAACTTCTACACCACTGTCAGCATGATTCGCACCATTGAGGATGTGCTGGGAATCGCACCGCTCAATCTCAACGACGGCTTGACCGAGCCGATGGCGGATGTCTTTGATCTGAATCAGAGCGAGTGGAGCTACACGGCGATTGTGCCTGAGGTATTACGCACCACGCAGCTTCCACTTCCGGCACGCACGGCGCAAAACAGCTTGCCCGCAAATGAGAAAGTATTAGCGTACGCCAAACCACGCCGGACGCCTGCTTACTGGGAAGAGCGGATGCGTGGAATGGATTTCAGCGTCGAAGATAAACTGGATACGGAGCGCTTCAATCAAGTCTTGTGGAGCGGACTGATGGGTGAAGATGTTCCTTACCCGTCGATTCGTCACAAGCGTGATTTAAGAGAGAACCGTCAACAACTGCTCGGCGAGTGGAGAAAGAAGCAGCTTCTAAACGTTAGTCGACGTTAGATGCCTCTGGAAAAAATGATGGGCGGCGCGTGAAGTCATGCGCCGCCCATTTTGCTCACGTGTTTCAGCTTCGATGAAGTTACATGGTGTGTTTATGACTAACCTCGTCAAGAGTCTGAGCGTCTTACTCATCATACTTTCGCTCGTCATGACAGTGTATCCGCAGCATGAGCCGCAAGAGGGAAGCACACTTTCAGGGACGGTGACGGACGCGAACCGCGCGGCGATTGTCGGAGCGGCGGTTCATATTAAGAATGTGACGTCATCCTTTGAACTTGTCGCCAAAACTGATTCGGAAGGACGATACGCCGTCAGTAATCTGCCGCTTGGCAGTTATCTGCTGACGGCTTCCTACGAGGGCTTTCGACCGGGCACGGCGACTATAAATATCGCCGGTGGTTCCGCCATTGCTCCAATTAGTCTCGGCACGGCGAGTCTGGCGGCGGAGGTCACGGTCACGGCGGTGCGCGGCGAGAGCGAGGCAGCGTTTGTCGTGCCTGAAAGTGTGAGTGTGATCGGGGCGCGGGAAATCGCCGAGCGCCGCGCGGTTATCTTTCCACAGTTGCTGCAAAACGAGCCGGGCGTCGCTGTTCAGCAGACATCCTCCAGTCAAGGCTCTCCTTTCATCCGCGGACTGACGGGCAAACAGATCATCACACTGATTGACGGCGTGCGTTACAACAATTCAACGTTTCGTCCCGGGCCAAATCAGTTTATCGCCTTGATCGAACCGGCGAACGCGGCGCGCGTCGAGGTTGTGCGCGGCCCGAGCGCTTTGCAATACGGCTCTGACTCGTTCGGCGGAACGATCAACGTGCTCACGCTTCAACCTCTGCTCAATCCACAAATCAAACAACAACAGGGCGGCGTTGATCTGCGCTTCGGTTCGGCTGATTTCTCCGGCAGCCTGTCAGGTTTCTATAGCGCCGCCACCAAACGCACCAGTTTCATCGTTGGCGGCGCGTCACACGCGACTCAAGACCTGCGCACAGGTCGCGGTATGGATTCGCGTTCGGCGGTAGTTCGTTTTCTCGGTCTTGATGCTCAAGCTTTAGGTTCGCGTTTGCAGGATACGAAGTTTCAGCAATATGCGGGGTTTGGAAAATTTATTTGGACGATGACGGAAGCTTCGCGCCTGACGCTTAGCTTCCAACACAGTGAACAGCATAACGCACGGCGCCACGATGAACTGAACGGCGGAAACGGAAATCTGATCGCCGGCTTTGAGCCCCAAACGCTAAACTTTTTCTACGCTCGTTATGAACGTCAAGGCACTGAACCACTGGCGGGCGTGTTCGAGAATTTGACTGCGACATTTTCAATCAACAGTCAACGAGATGACAGACGCTTTCAGGGAGGCTTCGGCAATCCTCGTCGCACGATTAGCGACGAACAGAACCGCACGGATGCTTACGGCTACACAATGCAGAGCGCAACGCGCATCGGCGACCGCCATGTTCTCGTCTACGGAGCAGAACTCTATGACGAATACGTGACGTCCGAACGCGCCGACGTCGATCCGCTGAACGACAGACGCATTTTTGTGCGCCCGCGTTATCCGAATGGCGCACGCTACACTTCGCTCGGACTGTTCGTGCAGGACTCGACCGAAATTATCAATCAGCGGTTGCGAGCCGTCGGGGGCTTGCGCTACAGCCGCTTCAACTACCGTCAATCGGCGTCGCAGAATCCATTCGTGACTAATGGCATCATCGCTGTCAGCGATGCGCGTGTGCGACTTGATGATTTAACTTTTAATATCGGAGCGGTCTTGCAAGCGACCGACTGGCTGGCGATCAGTGGCGGCGTCAATCGTGGCTTTCGCGCGCCGAATGTCTCTGACTTCGGAGCCATCGGACTGACATCTTCCGGCTTTGAAGTGACGGCAGGGGAAGCGAAAGCCGCCGGAGCGGAATTCAACCCACTTACTCCCGAAACGCTGTACAACTACGAAACCGGATTGAAGATCAAGAGCCGAAGCTTAGACGGTTCCGTGAAAATATTTGTCGCGCAGATCAATGGATTGATTGAGCGGCGTAACTTGAGGCTTCCGCAGGGTGCGACCGGCAGAATGCTCGGCGGGCAGCTCATCACGAGACAGAATTCAGACGGCGAAGTGTTTTTAGGATTAACTCCCGGAGCCGTGCAAATCAGGCAGAACACCAGTCCGGTGGTTTTACGCGGCTTTGAAGCGGCATTTCGCAGTCAGATCAATCACTCATGGCTGTTGACGGGCAATGCGGCTTATGTGCGCAACAACATCAGGGGGACTGACGAGCCGGCGAGGTTTCAAGGATTTGCTCCACCGTGGATTGGTTATGTCGCCGCGCGCTGGCAACCTTCCGGTCAACAATTCTGGGTTGAGATTTATTCAAGTATGGCCTCGCGGCAGACGCGCTTTAGCGCCGAAGATGTCAGCGATCAGAGATTGGGAGCCGCACGCTCGCGAGTTGATATCGCTGCATTCTTTCGCAATGGTGCCGTCGCGCGCGGGTTGGTTCAGGCAGATGCGAACGGAGAATTAAGGCTCGTGAAGACAGGTGAAACACTGCCCCAGGTGCAAAACCGCATCTTACCATTAGGCACTTCAATCAACGGCGTGCCGGTGCTTAACGACACGACAAGCGTGCCGCTCTATACGAGCACGAATGGATTTGCAACGCTTAACACTCGGCTTGGTTATCGCTTGAACGAACGTCACACAATTCTCGTCAGTGTTGAAAATATCTTTGACAGGAACTATCGGATCAATGGCTCAGGCATCGACTCACCGGGCATCAACGCCGCGCTGCATTACGCGTTTCGCTTCTGATTGGCGGCCCGAAAAGATGCAGAGGGCGCTACACAAAAACAGCCTTCATAAAAAAACCGGATTGAAGTTTGAGCTTCAACCCGGATCGGAAGTGCAGTCAATGGACGGCGCTAAAATTAGAAGGTATAGCGCAACGCGAACTGCATTGAACGCCCGGCCTTAGTTTCATTAAGTGGGGTTTGCGTCGCCGTGAACCTGCCAAATGTGGTCGGCGCATTTCCGCCGAGGACGAACGGATCAGTCGGCAGACCGGTTCCTGAAAAGCCTGTCAGCCGTTGTGTATTGGTGACATTGAAAACTTCCCAGCGGAACGTCAACCGATGATTTTCCCAGGGCATGTTGAATGTCTTGTGCAGCCCTGCGTCCAGAGAGATATAACCCGGAAAGCGAAGTTTGTTTCGGTCACCCGGTTCACCCGGAAGCGGATCACGATAGCTCGCAAATGCCGCCTGTGGATCGGCAAACAAATTCGGTTCACCATTGACGTCTCCCGGTGAACTCGCCACTCTATCGGTGGCGACCATGCCCGATGATACCTGCCAGTTGGTGGCCCAGCGCTGAAATGCAAAGGGACGTTGAACTGCCGTCGGGAATCCGGAATTCCAACGGAAGATACCCGTCATCTGCCACCCGCCAAGGACCGCATCCGCCACCTTCGGCATGTCGCTCAACAATGCCTTGCCGCGACCAACGGGTAGACCAAAGAGCCAGTTGGCATTGATGATATGGCGAACGTCGAAGTCCGAGTTCCCATAGTTGCTATCGATGTTGGTCGGATCGAAGATCAACGACGTCGTTGAACCGAAGGCCGCATTCTGTAGACCCGAAGCATTATCGTGCGAATTACTCAACGTGTAATTGAAGTCGAAAGTGAGGTCGTTGCTGAATCTTTGGCGGACGCTCAGTTGTCCCGAATTATAGTTCGACTTGGCAATCGTCGACCAAGCGAGAAGCGTCGCATACTGCGGGTGAACGAAGGTGTTGTCGAGGATTGAAGCGGGCCTGTTATTCCAACGCAGATTCGACTGAAGGAAGGTGTAGTCGGTCGTGTTAAGCCCGCCGACGCTTGGCAGCGCGACGGTTCGATAAGCGATCTGTGTGGCGGTCAGCGCGGTTGGAATACCATTGATATTTCGTGTTCCGGCGATACCGGGCAGAATGTTTTCGAAAAATGGAATTGGCTGCACCGAAGTGATTGACGCGCTGGCATAACGCAGATCAACGAGTTGCCTGACCGCGTCGTACCAGGTGATTCCTGATTTCGGGTCACGGATGTTATTGAAGTGCGTTAGATCGCGTTGCGCCAGCAGGTCGCGTGCGTAACGTCCGACGTAGCTCACTTCAAACGACAATCCCTTCCACAATTCGCGCCCGTAAGAAAAATTTACACTGTAGTTGTACGGCGTCGTGATCGTGTCATCCAGAGACGACTGAATGCGCTCGCTGTCATCCGCCGGTTCGGTCAGTGGAAAATTCAGTTGAGTGGCGAAGGTTCCGGCGATGAAAGGAAGTGTCCTGACATCCGGCGTCAGCGTAGTGAAGAGCGGCGGCAACGCATCGGTAACGTTGAACTGACCGGCTGAAGTTGATGGTGCCGAATTAAAGCCGAGCGAGTTGTTCAAATCGAAAGAGACTGCGAGTTGGCTGCCGATACGATCATAGGTCATGCGAAAACCGCCACGCACAACGCTTTTGCCTTCACGTCCGATTAAACGACCCACAAAGTTGTCGCCGAAATCAGGCGACCACGCGAACGACGCAGAGGGCGCGAAGTTGTTCCAGTCCTGGTCGTAGAAGCCGGGTCGGCCATTGGCTTTGCCCGACTTATCAAGCGTAATCAACTCGTTGTAAGGCACGCCGCTCTGCATACCTTCAAGCCGCTTTTGGAAAAACTCGCCGAGACTCTGCACAGGTTGCACCTGAAAGCCATTGGATTCGTAGACAGGTGTTGAGGTAGACCAGCGCAGACCGTAACCGAGCGTGAAATTTGGCCGGATGCGCCAAGAATCCTGCGCATATGCTTCGTACTCTTCGGTCGCAAAAGTGCGCGCGGCGGGCGAGCCTGAAGGCAGGATGTTACCGCTCGGATCGTACTGAATGCTCGCATTGTATTGCGAGAAACGACCGATGAATGCGCTCAGGGCATTGCGCAGTGGAGTGGTCGAACTCTGCGCCACGTCCGCGAAGATCGGTGTGTTGTCAGTGCTGGTTGTTAACACCGCGGATGACCCTTCATAGCCGGATGGGTTAGTCGTTGCAAAGTCGTATGAACCCGCGAACGAACTGCGAATGTTCCTGATGAATCGCAGATTGCCACCAAACTGAAGCGTGTGGTTACCCCTGCTCCACGACAGGTCGTCCACAAAGTTATGCACCGGGGTGACGCGAGTCAATGTGCGCGCCGGAGTATTGCCGTTGACGGTTCCGGGTTGGAAGATAAAGCGGAAACTTACATTCGGATCGGAAGATTCACCCTGTTGGCTGAAAGCCGCTCTGGTCAAGCCGTAAGTAAATCTGTTGACGATCCTATCCGAAACCACCCACGTGTGGCCGAACGCCACTCCCTTCGGATGATTCCATATCTGCGGCGCGACTGCATCCGGCAAATCGGGCGCAAGCAACACCAGATCATCCTGATAGTGACCGCGCACAAATAGTGTCTGGCGGTTGGTCAGGTTAAAGTCGAACTTAGCGATATACGTATCCTGTGTGGTCGGCGTGCGCGCGTTGAAACGGAAACCGCCGGTGTTGATGCCGTCGCCAACTGTCGTGTCATTGGCCGGATAGCGACGAGCAATGTTTGTCAAATATGAGATGGCCGCTGCGTTGGTGCCGGGGCTGACGCCATTGGCGGCAAGATAGGCGGCATCTATTTGCGCCGGAGTCAAACAGCGAAATCCGGTTGGTGTTCCCGCCGGACAACTCGGGTCGCTGGCACCGCTTCTCGTCTGGTAACGAATGATGCCCTGACCGATGGATGACGCCAGCGGCACCACCTTCGCCGCGCTGGTGCCGGTCGCCTCGCGGAAGCCCTCATAAGTGAAGAAGAAGAAAGCGCGATCCTTTTTTATCGGGCCACCGATACTGCCGCCGAAGATGTTGCGAAGAAGCTGCGGTCGCTCGACGCCGGCCTTGTTGTTGAATAAGTCGTTGGCAGTCGTGACGGTGTTGCGATGAAAATGGTAGAGCGAGCCGTGAAGTTCATTCGTGCCCGACTTGGTGACGAGCGATACCTGCGCGCCGGACGAGCGCCCCTGATCCGCATTCGGATTCGTCGTCACGACGCGGAATTCCTGAACCGAATCGGGCGTCACGCGCAAGACGCTCGCAAATGCTTGATTGATGCCGGTGACGGTAGTCGCAACAACATCGAGCCCGGCCTGCTGCTCGTTAACGTCCACGCCGTCGAGCGTGATGTTCGATTGATCGGCGCGACCGCCATTGACGTATCCGCTGCTCGTCACGCCGGGCTGCAAGCTGAGCAACCCGACGATATTGCGTGCATTGAGTGGCAGTTCTTCAATGCGACGGCTCTCGAAGGTGTTGCCGATGGTCGCATCCGAAGAGTTAATCTGTGCGTCCTGGCCGGCGGTGACGGTGATTGTTTCGGTGATGCTGCCCGCTTCGAGTTGCAGGTTAAGGTCGACGGGCGTGTCGATAATCGCGCGCACATCGCCGGTTACTGATTTCTTGAAACCGGTGGCCTCGACCTCGACCCGATATGAGCCGGGGGGCACAGCGGAAAAAATGTAGCCTCCGCTCTCGTTGGTGGTCTGACTGCGCGTGAAATTCTTTTCGGCGTTAGATAGTGTGACATTGGCACCGGCCACGACGTTGCCCTGCTGGTCAAGCACCGTTCCACGCAGAGTTGCCGTGCCGCTTTGAGCCACGGCGTTACCGGAGAAGAATGAAGAAAGAAGAAGCACGCTCGCGATAATTGTGAGCGTGCTTCCTGAAAAGCTGCGGTGTTTCATCGGGACCTCCATTGGAAAAATTGTTTTGCGCGATTTACTGCCGAGGGCATCGCGTGAAAGATGGCGCGGACACAACCTGACAGAAATTCTTACGGATTAATCCTTATCCGAAATTCCGGATAACGTGGAAATAATCGTAAATATCGCGATTTAGCCAGCGCAAAGGTTGTGCCGGTAATCGTGCGAAAACGAGAAACGATATTCTGTCAGTGAGTTTGGAGGTAGGCCGCAGCTATCCTGCCGGGCTATATCCTGATGCCATCGGATATCCCGCATGAGTATTGATAGATTTGGATATTGTGAGATTGAGCAGACGCGCCGGGTCGGATGAATCGTACAATTTATTGGATGAGCAGGAAGTCGCGTTGAGACCGGTGAGTTGAGACGGTGTAGGGTGTTGGGCGCCCTTCCTGTCTACGCTGCCAAATGAATCCGTCGAGTCTCAAACGTGATGCTGAGCTTGAATTGAGTGATGAACATATTGATTGATCGCCGCCACGGGCAGTTATCTGTGGAGCCATCGTGAAAATCACGCCGCCCGCCGCACTTATCTTGAACCCTGCCGATGACCTTACTGATCGGCCTCTGCCTGTTACATTTCCGCGTTCGTATCAGCCATCAACTCGTCGAGTTTCACTTGTTGCTCCGCAACGACGCGCCGCAGGGTTTCCATTTGTTGCGGTGTCATCTGCTCATCACGTGCCGTCAATCCGGTGACCAGACGCGCTTCGTTTTCCTGGAGCCGATGCTGATAGTGTCGACGCTCTTCTTCGCGTTTGGCTTCGGTCTTGGTGGCGGCTTTGCTGGTGGTGCGCTTGGTTGATGCTCGTGGCTTCTTTACGGTGGCGTTAGTCGCTGGCATAGATTGATGATGCTCCTTTAGCTGTACTCAAGTGGGTAGATTGAACACCGAGTGTCTGCTGTGCTGTGTCAATGTGTAGTTACTCAGCCGTGACAGGTAAATCGTGACCGGATTCCTTGATTGCGGAATGCGGATTAGCCAACCAGGACATGCTTCTTTTGGTTCTTGTTTCTTCCATTCCGCAATCTGCAATCAACTTGCCAC
This sequence comes from Acidobacteriota bacterium, assembly GCA_030859785.1. Classification (GTDB taxonomy): domain Bacteria; phylum Acidobacteriota; class Blastocatellia; order Pyrinomonadales; family Pyrinomonadaceae; genus JACDEG01. Next base: position 5,805 of record JALZJL010000289.1, on the reverse strand, counting down.
CTGTTACCCATCACGGTTGAGTACACGCATATCTTCGATGACGGGAAATTCATGACGGTAACGAATCAATGATGGCAGATCAAGGTCAGCACTGATGATCCCTTCCTCGGTGCCGGCTTCGGCAACGGTGCGCCCGTGGGGATCGAAAACCACGCTATGACCGAGGTAGAAATGGCGCGGATCATTGCCGCACCGATTGACGCCTATCACGTAAGCTTGGTTCTCGATGGCGCGAGCTTTCAGCAGCGCCGTCCAATGGTCATCGCGCGGCGTGGGCCAATTGGCGATGACCACGAAAAGGTTTGCCCCACGCCGCACCGCCGCGCGAAAGACTTCGGGAAAGCGCAGGTCGTAGCAGATGAACGGCGCGATGGCGAACTCGCCGGCACTGAAAACCTTGATGTCGCGCCCCGCCGTATAATGCTCGGCTTCGCCGCCGAAGGTGAACGGATGCAACTTGCAATATCGTTCGATCAAAGCGCCTGCGGGCGAGAATGCAACGCACTCATTGCGCCCTCTGCCGTCCGAACCGGTATTCACAACTCCGCCAAGAATAAACATCCGATGGTCGGCGGCCATCCGCGCCAGGAACTCTTCCGTCTGATGTGATGTGCTCTCGGTGATCGCGGCCACGTTCATGCTGAACCCGGTCGCGAACATCTCCGGGAAGATGATCAGCGAGCCTTCAGGCGGCGCGGCCTGTCCGAGCAACGCCGTGACCTTAGCATGATTGGCGAGTTTGTTTTCCCAAAAGATATTGAGTTGACAACAAAATACTTTCATCTTCAGTCACCCTTTCAAGATGGTCTTCAGCCCGACGACGAGCCGTGTCATCCCCTCGATGGCGGTCTCCGGTCGCAGCGCCCCGTAAGCTACACGAAGGTAACATCCGTCCTCCAAACCGAACGCCGTCCCCGGCATCACGGCGACCCCGTGCTCGCGTATCAACTGTTCAACCAGCGCCAACGGTTCCACGCTAGTGTCAATCCTGAGCAGGAAATAGAACGCGCCGTCCGCCGGCGGCACGGTGCAGAACGACTTAATCCCGTGCAGTTCATGGAGGATGATTTCGCGCACTTCCGTCAGAGGTCGAAGCTTGTCTCGGCAGTACTCAGCGCCGGCTTCGAGCGCACCGAGGGCGGCAAATTGTGAAACGACCGGAGGACAAATCAGAATCGTGTCCTGGATTTTACAAACGGACGTGAAGAGTTGATCGGGTATAACCATATAGCCGATTCGCCAACTCGCGAAGCCATAGGATTTTGAAAGTGAATAGAGTGAAATCGTGTGCCGGTTGCTGCCCGGTATCGATGCCGGAGAGAAGTGGCGCGCCCCGTCGTAAGTGAAATACTCATAAGCTTCGTCGCTGATGTGATAGATGCCGTGTGTGCGGCACATCTCGTTGATCTCGCGCAGCGATTCTTCCCCGTAGATGGCCCCAGTCGGGTTGTTGGGCGAGATGGTGACGACCGCGCGTGTTTTCTCGGTAATCGCGCTCTGTACTGCCGCCGGGCGAAGTTGGTAATTCTGATCGGTTGGCACCAGCACCGCTCGGCAACTCGCCATCGTGACGGCCATCTCCTGGTTGAAGTAGTAAGGCAACTGAAGAATGATTTCGTCATCGGGATCGGTGATCGCGAGGACGGCGTTCATGAATGCCATGTTCCCACCGGCAGTGATGACAATACGACTGCCGGCATCGACATCAATGTTGTTCTCGCCGCGCAGTTTCTTTTTTACCGTCTCGACAAGTGAGGGCATGCCGTCGACCGGGCTGTATTTATGATTATTCGGGTCGCTCAGGAAAGAACCTATCCGAGAAATTGCTTCCGGCGGCGGGCCGTAGTATGCGACGCCCTGTCCGAGCGAAATAGTGCCCGGATGCATCCTGACCATCTCACCCACCACGGGTATTACAGGCGATTGCACCGCCTGCATCCTGAGGGCATTTCGAACCAACGTATTTTTCATGCACATCACGAATGAGCAGTTAGTTCGCAAGGGACAATCGGCACGCTTACCGCCACATCACACCAACGCCATCGCAATCCTATGCGAAGCGAAGCAGCGACGTCGACTTGCTGCTTCCACGACCTGATCTTAATCGAACCAACGCGAAAGCGATTATAGCTGACGAGAATGCGCTTTTTGATAATTCGGCTGACGCCTCCAACCGATTCCATTTCCGGTACGGAGTAATCCCGGAAGTGGAATCGGCTGGAGCCGTCTGCGTGCTTTATGACAAATGAAACCCGCGATAATGGTTAGCATTTAATATTCAGACCGAGTGGCATGTCGCTCGCTAAACGAAAACGATCAGAGAGTGATCGACCGCCTGCGACTGAAAGTAAACAGAGATGAGTAACGAGACAGAAACGGTCTCGCAAGTCTTCAATCTACTCATCTCTGTTTTGAGGAGGTAAAGATGATCGCGACCACTTACGATTCGCAGATTGCGCCGAAGGGCGAGCCGCTTCTGTGTCTCGAAGCTATTCGCAAAGTCTTCTACACTGATGAGGTCGAGACGCACGCGCTCTCCAACGTGCACATGGACATCAAGCGTGGCGAGTTCGTTTCCATCGCCGGCCCGTCGGGGTGCGGCAAGTCGACGCTGCTGTCGATCATCGGTCTACTCGATTCACCTTCCGATGGTGAGTACATCCTGAACGGCAAGCCGGTCGCAAAGCTCTCTCTGTCCGACCGCGCGCGGATTCGCAACCGCGAGATTGGTTTTATCTTCCAGGCCTTCAATCTGATCGGCGACCTCTCTGTTTATGAAAACGTCGAACTGCCGCTGACCTACCGTGACATGACGGCACGGGAGCGCAACACGAATGTCGAAAAGGCACTTCAGCGCGTCGGCATGGTGCATCGGATGAAGCATTTCCCGCCGCAGCTCTCCGGCGGTCAGCAGCAGCGGGTCGCGGTCGCGCGCGCGGTCGCCGGCAACCCTTCGGTTCTGCTCGCCGACGAGCCGACCGGCAACCTCGATTCGATTAACGGCGAAGCAGTGATGAGCCTGCTGCGCGAGTTGCATCAAGCGGGCGCGACGATTTGCATGGTGACACACGACCCGCGTTACGCGGCTTACGCCGACCGCACATTCCACATCTTTGACGGTCAGATTCGCGTCGAACAAAACCGTAGTCCGAGTGACAATTATGAGTTCGCAGAGCATGCGTTCTTGAAGGGATGAAGCAGAGCCGGGGACAGGGGACAGCTAAAACACATCTGTCACCTCGACTTCAACGTTCAAGTGCCAGGTGCTTATCGATCAAACGTTCGGTTCGCTCTGGTGTTCACCCGTCCCCTGACCCCCGGCCCCGGCTTGGGTTTGCAGCCACTCGTCGAAGCCGACGATGGTTTGAAACTCACCTTCTTCACGCACGCGCGTCAGAAGATCAGTGAGGACATAACTGGTGAGGATGGGCAATGCCTGGCTTTGCAATACAGATACATATTCATCTCGCTCAAGTAGATGAATCTTTAGCTGCGCGCCGTCATAGTGCCAGATTTCAGGAACGCCGAGTACAGCGTAGATCGGGAATTTATCAATGGACCCGTGATGAATATCAATCTCGACGGCGATGTCGGGCGGTGGGTCAGTGGTGAAGTCGAGTTGCATCCGGTTGCCGATGACCGAAGCCGTTTGAATATAGAAACACGCATCAGGCTCAGTTCCTTTAGACCGCGAACGCTTTTTCATCGTTGATGAGCCAAAGGACAAAATGTTCAACCGCAGTCTGAGCCGGATCGCTGTCATTAGGGTCTCAAAGAATCGCGCATACTTCTCGTGCTCAGGGGAGAGAGTCATGGCCTGCAATGTCCCTTCATCGTAGCTGATACGCAAACCGCTTCGGTCTTCAACAAGTTGAGCGAGCAGTTCTTCGTACTCTTCCCACGGGATGTGGCGCAGCGTGATAAGACTGTCAGCCGGAAGTCCTTTCACGACTTCGAGCCAACTGATGGTAATCATGCTCATAAGTTTTCGACCTCTTTCGGGAACATTCGCCAGGCTTGAATTCTAGTAGCGGTTGATGAGGACTGCAAATAACAAAGCGAGGAGAATATGCACACACTCTGGCATGACGTGCGGTACGGAGCGCGGATGCTGTGGCAAAGACCGGGCTTCACGGCGATTGCGATTCTCTCGCTCGCGCTCGGTGTCGGCGCGAACGCCGCGATCTTCAGTCTCGTCAACGCCGTGCTCCTGCGCCCGCTGCCAATGGTGAGCGAGCCGGAGCGACTCGTCTCGATCTTCCCCACCGATCAGGACGGCGAGGCGCAGGCATTTTCCTATCCGAATTATGTGGATTTTCGCGACCGCAATGATGTACTGGCGGGGCTGTTCGTGACGCGCTTCGCTCCCGTCAGCCTGAGCCGCGAAAACTCGAACGAGCGCGTCTGGGGCTTTCTGGTGTCGGGCAATTACTTCGATGTGCTTGGCGTCTCTGCCGTGCGCGGGCGCACCTTCACCGCGGAGGAAGACCGCACGCCTCTCTCGCATCCGATTGCCGTCGTCAGCCACACTGGTTGGCAGCGGCGTTTCGGCGGCGACCCGGAGTTGGTCGGCAAAGACATCACGCTCAACAACCGACGCTTCCGCGTCGTCGGCATCATGCCCGAAGGCTTCGCGGGAACAGAAATCGCATACTCGCCCGAACTTTGGGTGCCGATGATGATGCAGGAATGGATCGAGCCGGGGAACCCGTGGCTCGACCGGCGGAACACTCAAAACATCTTCGCGACCGGTCGCCTCAAACCCGGCGTCAGCCACGTGCAAGCTGAAGCATCGCTCAATGTCCTCGCGGGAAACCTGGCACAGCAATACCCGGAGACGAACGAAGGGCAGAGTATCATGCTCACCCCGCCAGGTTTGATTCACCCAATGCTGCGTTCGCCGGTGATTAGCTTCGCGTGGGTGTTGATGGCGGTGGTCGCGCTCGTGCTGCTTATTGCCTGCACGAACCTCGCCAACCTGCTGCTGGCGCGAGCGACCGAGCGGCGTAGAGAAATCGCAATTCGCCTCGCGCTCGGTGCGACACGTGCGCGGCTGGTGCGACAGCTATTAACGGAGAGCGTGTTGCTTGCGCTGGCGGGCGGCGCGGTCGGGTTGTTGCTCGCCGTCTGGATGACCGAGGCGGTCGTGCGCTTCAAACCGCCGATAGACTTTCCGCTCGCGCTCGATCTGGCGGTTGACTGGCGAGTTTTCGGCTTCGCGCTCATCGTTTCGCTGCTGACAGGAATTCTCTTCGGCATCGCTCCGGCGTGGCAGTCCACCAAGCCGCAACTGGTGCCCGCGCTGAAGGACGCCACCGCACAGGCAGGCTCGACCGGCTCACCGCTCCGTGGCGGTTTAGTCGTCGCGCAACTCGCCTTATCGCTCGTGCTGCTCGTCGCTGCCGGGCTGGTCGTGCGTGCATTGCAGAGCTTGCAGACGATGAGTCCCGGCTTCGATCCGGAGAACAGATTGATGATGTCTGTCGACGTGGGGCTTCAGGGCTATGACGAAACGCGCGGGCGTGAGTTCTATGGGCGACTCGTCGAGCGGGTCGGATCGCTGCCCGGAGTGCGCTCCGTGGCGTTGATTGATTCGATGCCGCTCAGCCTCAACTATAACTCTGTCGATGTTCACGTAGAGGGACACGCGCCGGCGCGCGGGGCGAACGTGCCGACCGCGATGAACGCGACCGTGGGCTTGAATTACTTCACGACGATGGGAATTCCTATTGCCGGCGGGCGCGACTTTAAAGAATCGGATCGTCCTGACAGTCCTCGCTCAATCATCGTCAATGAAACTTTCGC
>JALZJL010000279.1 GCA_030859785.1 Acidobacteriota bacterium | reverse complement strand
ATTGATCGCCGTGGTCTCGAAACGTCGTGGGCGCAATCTGCCGGCACGCATCACAGTCGATGCACGTCCCGTCGACAAAGAAATCGCCCGCCACATTTTCTGCCAAACGACGCGCCGGATCAGCCATCACATCAACCCTCCCGAACATGTGCCACAAGCCCGCGACGCCGCGCACTCAGGTGACCAAATTATAAGCTACGTGCTGAGAGAATCCAGTGACCAAAACAGCTTTACCGTGCCGCGCTAAAGTGTGATGATGCGGAAGGCTTTCGGGTGACCCGCTGATCTGAGTTTTATCCATGCCCTGGATGGATAATGCCTAGTCGGGCATCCTCGCTAATTTTAACGCAGTGAAAAAATGAGAGTGTACGAAAGTTTCATTGGCTGGCTATTTCGCTTGATTACGAAGCCGAAGTTCATTCTATGTGGCTTGGCTCTCTGTAATCTTGTTGCGGTGCCCGCCCGCTTTGGCGTCGCTTGCTTTTATAACTGGGAGTATCAATTTTGGTTCGCTTTTCTGCTGCTAGTTGCTGCCTCAGCCCTATGGCTCGAAAGATGGTGGAGTTACACCGTCTCAGCCTTCTTATCAGGTGCTATGGTCTATGGCTTCGCTTATAGTGCTTTCAAAGTCTTCAATGTCATAGCTAAAAGTCCCGAAGAAGCTGAGATGTGGGGCACGCGGAAAGATTGGTGGGACTTTATGGCGAATCATCCTGAAGAACCGCTGCAAATTATTCTCGCGGCAGTTATCTTCTGCTTTGCCTCCTTTTACTTAATAGGTTTGATGTGGCTAAGGCGTCCGGTTTTGCCGTAGCTGATGCCTAACAACTGCTTGAAACGAAGTCCATTCCAGTAGACGAGTTCATTGTCTGAGGAAGCTCAGTTTTTCCGGTAACAAATCGATGATCACATTAAATACAGAGCGACTCACGTTGCGGATGTTCCGCGAGGATGACTTCGAGGCATTCGCGGTCATCTGCGCGGACGCTGAAGTGATGCGCTTTCTCGGCGAAGGCAAACCGATGACTCGCCTGGAGGCTTGGCGGCACATGGCTTTTCTGGTTGGACACTGGCACCTGCGCGGGTACGGACACTGGGCGGTCGAAGAGAAGGCCACCGGACAACTCGTCGGGCGCATCGGCTTTCTCAATCCTGAAGGATGGCCCGCCTTCGAGATCGGATGGACGCTCGCGAGAGAGAGTTGGGGGCGTGGGTATGCGACCGAAGGCGCACGCCGGGCGCTGGAATATGCGTTCACGGAACTCGAACGGAATCACGTTATCAGCTTGATTGCGCCGGAGAATCAGGCGTCGATCAAAGTGGCCGAACGATTGGGCGAGCGATTGGAAAGCGAAACGGAGTTGCTCGGCAAGCATGTGCTGATCTACGGAATTGATCGTGATGTGTGGCGCAAAGCGCGACCGTGAGCGAGAACGTAAAGCTTGTCCCTTGTGACCGACTTAAAGGGCTTCTTCTCTGTCTCTTCCTCAACTGACCGACGACCTTATTCTTCTTTGGTGGTTTGAGCCAGCCCGTCAATCAGCATCTTCGATAGGCGCGACATCAGTAGTTGCGCCGGATTATCAACCGACCAATCTATTTCGGGCATGTCGTCGCATGTGATCGCCAGCGCGATGCGGCCACGCGGGGTGTAGGCGATGCCGACATCGCTACGCAATGCATCGAGCGCGCCGGGCTTGGTCGCTGTGGTCAGCTTCCATTCACCGCGGAAGATGCCGTCGTGGGCCTGCTGCCGCTTCAGTAGTTCGATCATTTCTTTCGAGACCGCGGGGCTAATGACTTCGCCGCGCTCTAGTTTTTCGAGTAGCGATACCATCTCGCGCGGCGTGCTCTTACCGAGGCCGAAGCGGTTGTTGGCCTCTTCCTTCCCGGCCTTACTGACGCCGCCGCCGTTGACCTTCCTGAGCGCGCGTGTCTCCTTTAATCCGAGAGCGTCCATCCTCGCGTTGACCGCATCAGCCGTCAGGACATCGAGCACCATGTTGGTCGCGGTGTTGTCGCTGAGAATGATCATCAGCGTCACGGCGTCACGCAGAGAGACACGCAAGCCGCCGGAGAGGTCTTTGAGCACGCCTGCGCCCGATACCTTTTTGGCTTCGGTGAGAATCAATTCGTCCGTCCACTTCGCACGGCCTTCGGCAACGCGCGCGAATGCCTCAACCATGATCGGGACTTTGATCGTGCTTGCGGTGCGGACTGCCGCCGCGCCGTCGAGGTCATAGACTGCACCGGTCTCGAGGTTCTTCGCGTGCAAAGTGACGCGCCCTTTGAAAGCAGCGACTTCGGCACGCACCCGCGCGTCAAGGGTGGTGGGTGTGGTTGGCGTGGTGAGCGCGGCGGGTGTCGCCTTGAAAACGGGCAGCGTCTCCGGCTTGCACGGCTCGACTACCTGCTGCGCCCGCGCCGTAGTCACCGCGCTCATCGCCAGTATCAATAGTCCGGCGCACATCACTCTGGTCATCGGTTTTTACTAACTCCTCTCAAATGCAGATCAACTGTCGGGGCAGAATAAACCCCTTGCCAAAATCAATTGCCATGTTTAGAGGCGGGCTCCGCCCGCCGGTGCATGATTAAATGTCACAGGCAAAGGCGGGCGGAGTCCGCCTCTAAACAAACGTATTTTTTACTTTTGCCTGACGGCTTTGCGTCTCCGCAGATAGTAGAGGGCGATGCCGCTCAGGATCGCGATGACGACAATGGCGGCCTGGCGCGGGTCGGCCTCCGGGTCGGTGAATGTCGCAGCGACAACGGCGACGGCAAAGCTCATTGGCGTCAATGTCATCAACACCAACACCGGCCACCCGCCCGGCACGCGGAACGGACGCGGCATCTCCGGCCTCCGCCACCGCAACGCGAGTAGCGCCGCGAACTCCAGCGACAGCGCCGCCGAATAAAGCAGGATGTCGATGATCACCAGTTTCCCGAACGGCAGTGCCGCGAAGAGCGCCGAGATGGTACACGACGCGACCAGCGCCGCGGT
>JALZJL010000069.1 GCA_030859785.1 Acidobacteriota bacterium | reverse complement strand
GACTCGACGAAAAGCGCGGCGCGGAAACCGATTTCTTCGTCTTCGCCGACACGGTTGCGGCGCGCGGCTACAAAGGAAACGCCGAGTGCCACGGCTGGATGGGCATCAAGTTTCAGTGTCACCCGCGCAGCGAGCCGAACCAGATCGTGGCTCACGTGCGGATGCTCGACACGGACAACATCTCTCAGTACGAAGCGCTCGGCATCGTCGGTGTGAATCTGATTCACGCCGCGCTCGCGCACTACGATGCGCCGGAGTTGGTGATCGAATCTTTGTCCGACAATCTCAACACGAAACGGATTGAGGTTGACATGATTAAATTCACCGGCCCGCAGTTTCAGACGGTCGATCATCGGTTGATGAGCCTCAAGCTGGTGCAGCAGGACTTGAGTGACGCGGCGATGTTCGCGGCCAGCGGGGAAGTGTTGCAGCCTTCGGAGGTGCTCTACAAAAAGCCTGTGCTCGTCGAACGCGGTAGCTTCCGGCCCGTAACGCACGTCAACCTCGACATGCTGGAGTGCGCTCGCTCTCAGTTCGTGCAGGAGCCGGCGGTGCGCGGCGAAGAGGTTGTGACATTGATGGAATTGACGATGAACAATCTGATGCAGACCGGCGAGATTGACTATCAGGACTTTCTCAGTCGGGCCGAGGTGATCGCGGCCACCGGCGCGACGGTGCTCATCTCCGACTACCTCGAATACTACCGACTGGCGGCCTACCTCGCGCGCTATACCGACAAGCAGATCGCGATGTCGATGGGCGTTCCGAGCCTTCGAGAGCTGTTCGACGAAAGCTACTATACCAACCTCGACGGCGGGATTCTCGAATCCTTCGGACGCTTGTTCAAAAACAACATGACCCTCTACGTCTATCCGTTCAAAGATCGAGAGACCGGCCAACTGACCACCGTCGAACGACTCAAAGTTCCCCATCACTTAAGCAACTTGTTCGAGCACTTGAGGGAGAACAATTACATCCGTTCAATCGACTATTACAACAAAGACTATCTGCCCATCTTTTCGCGCGACGTGCTGGCGAAGATTAGCGCGAACGACCAATCGTGGGAAGCAATGGTTCCGCCCGAAGTCGCGCGCGTCATTAAGGAGCGCAAGTTCTTCGGGTATCAGGGTTGATGATCGCACTCCCGCTTAGCGGATAGTCACCCGAAGACTGGAAGATGAGCCGCGGATGAACGCAGATCAACGCCGATTCAATGGAATGTGTTTCTGATCCGCGTTTGTCCGCGTTAATCTGCGGCCTTTTTTGTCTCCCCGACTGAGCCACTACCTCATATCGAACGTTACTCTTGTGAGCAAACGTCCTCTGCGGGCGTCATCATCTTTGACGGCGTTGCAACTCTCCGAGGGTGCGTTTCAACTCGTCGAGTTTCTGCCCGGCCTCGCCGTATTTACCCTCTGCCGTCAGGCGTTGGTAATCGGCGAGGCTTTGCGCCGCCCGTGTAATCATTTCATCACTTGTTTGAGTCGCGCCCTCACCGCTGGGAACGCTTCCGGTGCCGACACCACTACGTTCACCGCCCGGCGCGGCGCGTTCTGTTGAGGCGGCGGTTTGAGGCGTGTCGCTCGCCCCTTCACCTAACAACTTGCTGAGCGCGGCTTCAAAGTTCGGGGCGTAGACGAGACGTTCCTGCGTCGCGAGGACGACAAAGCGCAACTCCGGCATCGGGCTGCGTTCGGCCTGTAAATAGATCGGCTCGACATAGAGCAGCCCGGTGCCGATGGGCATGATGATCAAGTTGCCGCGCCGGACTTTCGAGCCTTGCTGATTCCAGAGCGTGATCTGCCCGGAGAGTTGCGCGTCCTGATCGATGCGCGCCTCGATTTGCGACGGCCCGTCGATGACGCGCGACGACGGGAAATTGTAGACCAGCAGTTGACCGTAAGCATCGCCGTCGGCCCGCCCGGCCATCCACGCGATCATGTTGTTGCGGTTCGCCGGCGTGAACGGCAGTACCTGCGCGAACTCCGTCTGCCCGCTCTCACCCGGAAGCGGCATTAAGACTTGATACGGATCAAGCGGTCGCGTCTGCTGTTGTTGCTGCTGCTGCCTCTGTGTGCGTGTGTCGTCGTTGACCGCGGCTTCACGCGCGATGCCCCACACATCTTCGCGTCCGAAAAACATCTTCGCGCTCTGCGTGTGATAGAGGCTATAGACATTGCCCTGCGCGCGAATCAAAGTTTCCGGGTAACGGATGTGCGCGCGAAGCCCCGCCGGCATCTCGCCCGCGTCGCTGAATAGTTCGGGGAACGTCGCGCGATAGGCATTGATGATCGGGTCGGCGTCGTCAAAGACGTAGAAGCGAACCGCGCCGCTGTAAGCATCAATCGTAACCTTGACGCTGTTGCGCAGGTAGTTGACGCTTTGGCCGTTCACGCCGTAGTGACGCGAGTATGGAAAGTGCTCAGCGGTGGTGTAAGCGTCGACCATCCAGAACAAGCGACCATCCGTGTCGACGATGATAAATGGGTCGGAGTCGTAGGTAAGAAACGGCGCGATGCGGCGCAGGCGGTCGTTGATGTTGCGATGCATCAGCACGCGACTCTCAGCCGTGACGTCATCAGAGAAGGGAAGCTTCGTCACATCACCGAGCTCCCACGCGATGCACAAACGACGCAACCAGCCGCCGACCGCAAACCCGCCATCGCCTTCATAGTTGGTGTAATTGTTATTATCACCCTGCGGATAATCGAACTCGCGCTGTGTAGTCTTGACGTATACATCAGTGTTCGTCCGCTCGCCGAAATAAATCTCCGGGCGCGTGACACGTATCTCGCTGCTCGATTCAATCGGCATATTCGACAGCACAAAGCGCGGCTTACCCTCGTTCGTGAATTCGTTGACTGGATTCATGGTGACGCCGTAGCCGTGCGTATAGACGAGTCGTTCGTTGATCCAGTTGCGCGATTGATCCGGCAGTTTGTTGATGTCTAGCTCGCGCGCCGCGATCATCATCTGGCGCGGCTCGCCGTCGACGGTGTAGCGATCAACATCGACATCGGGGAAATCGTAATAGGTGCGAATCTCCTGAATCTGCCACAGTGTGTCTTGCAATGCGCGCCAATCCCAGAGGCGGATGTTGGCGAGCGTCGCGCGGTTCGCGGCGATGTCAAAGGCGGCGTTCGATGTGTCCGCCGGGTATTCGCGCGTCTCCAC